>NZ_JAMYUP010000009.1:52500-191919 GCF_040323155.1 Mesorhizobium sp. M0060 | reverse complement strand
TGACGGCGCTCAGGGAATTGGCGCTGCGCCGCACCGCCCAGCGGGTCGACGAGCAGTTGCTGATCCATATGCAGGCCCACGCCATCCCCGGGCCGTGGGCGGCCAGCGAGCGTGTCCTGGTCTGGGTCGATGAGGATCCGCGCGGCGCGTCACTTGTACGCTATGCCCGCCGCCAGGCAGAGCGGCTTCGTGCCTCGTGGCTGGCGCTCTATGTCGAGACGCCACACTCGACCGGCCTGTCCGAGCAGGATCGCGACAGGCTGGCATCGACGCTTCGACTTGCCGAACAGTTGGGGGGCGTTGCCGTCACCATTCCCGGCCACGATGTCGCTGCCGACATCCTGCGTTACGCGGCAGCCAACAACGTCACCCACATCATCACCGGCAAGCCGCGCAAGCCACGCTGGCGGCAGTGGTTTGACGGCTCCGTCACTTATGACCTGATACGCGATGCCGGCAAGATCAGCATTCACGTCGTCTCCGGCGACGCCCCAGGCGCAAGCCCCGCCGTCGCGGGGGTTGACCCCTGCCCGACCGCCGCGCCTCGACATCAGGCCCTATCTGATTGTCGTCTTCTATGTCGTTGCAGGGCTGTTGTTCGGCGAATTGCTGTCGCGCGTGCTGGATGTGCGCAACATCGCTCTCGTCTTTCTCATGGCTGTGCTGGCGTCGGCGGTCACAGCCGGGCTTTGGCCGGCGATCTTCGCTTCCGTTCTCAGCGCCATAGTTTTCAATTTTTTCTTTCTCGACCCGCTCTACACGCTGAATATCAGCGACCCTGAAAGCGCCGTCGCACTCGGCTTCTTCTTCTGCGTGGCGATCATCGCCAGCAATTTGACGGCGCGGGTGCAGCGCCAGGTAGTGGCAGCACAATCCCGCGCCCGCACTACCGAGGATCTCTATCTGTTCTCCAAGAAACTGGCGGGAACGGGCACGCTCGACGACGTTCTCTGGGCGACTGCCTTCCAGATCGCCTCAATGCTGAAGCTGCGCGTGGTGCTGCTTTTGCCGGAAAACGGCACGATCGCGGTCAAGGCCGGCTACCCGCCCGACGACACGCTGGCCGAGGCAGACATTGCCGCGGCGCTCTGGGCCTGGGAGCATAACCGCGCCGCGGGGCGCGGCGCCGACACGCTGCCGGGAGCAAAACGCCTCTATCTGCCGTTGCGGACCGGACGCACGGCGGTGGGCGTGGTTGGCCTCGACAACGACAAGCAAGGTCCGCTGCTGACACCCGAGCAGCAGCGTCTGCTCGATGCGCTCGCCGACCAGGCGGCGGTCGCCATCGAGCGCATCCAGCTCGTCGCCGATGTTGACCGGGCCAAGCTTGCGGCCGAGGCAGACCGCCTGCGCTCGGCCCTGCTGACCTCCATTTCGCACGATTTGAAAACGCCGCTTGCCGCCATTATCGGCGCGGCCGGAACACTCAGGGACTTCGAGGACGCACTTCCCGAGCAGGACCGGGCGGAACTGCTGTCGACCGTGCTTGATGAATCGGAAAGGCTTAACCGCTTCATCGCCAATCTGCTCGACATGACCAAGATAGAATCCGGCACGATGGAGCCGAACTATGCGTTTCACTATGTCGGCGACATTGTCGGCTCAGCCCTGCATCGGGCCCGCACAATCGTCGGCGAGCACAAGACCGAGATCGATATCCCATCGGATCTGCCGATGTTGCGGGTCGACCCCGTTCTGTTCGAACAGGTGCTGTTCAACCTCCTCGACAATGCTGCAAAATACGCGCCGCCAGCTTCGACGATCCGCCTGCAGGCCTGGACCGACAATGGCGTCGTCATCCTGCAGATCATGGATGAGGGACCAGGCATCCCGGCGGCGGATCTGGAGCGCGTTTTCGACACTTTCTACCGTGTGCGCAAGGGTGACCAGGTGCGTGCTGGCACCGGGCTGGGATTGTCGATTTGCCGCGGCTTCATCGAAGCGATGGGCGGGACGCTCTCGGCGGCAAACAGGACCGACCGCTCGGGCGCGGTTTTCACCATCAGGATGCAGGTGATGCCGGCAGAGCTGCCCAACCTCGGCGAACCCGATGCGGGCGATCAAAATATGGACGATTTGGCATGACGAGCCTGGACGTCAGGATATTGGTGGTCGATGACGAACCGCCGATCCGGAAACTGCTTCGCGTCGGGCTTGGCAGCCAGGGCTATTCGATCAGCGAGGCGCCGAACGCCAGGGCGGCGATCGAACTCATGGAGACGGAAAAGCCGGACCTTGTCCTGCTCGATCTCGGTCTGCCCGGCATGAGCGGCCATGAGCTGCTGCGCAAATGGCGGGATGATGGCCTGGACATTCCCGTGGTTATTCTTTCCAGCCGCACCGACGAGGCCGGCATCGTCTCGGCGCTCGAACTCGGCGCCGACGATTATGTCACCAAGCCATTCGGTATGAACGAGCTTGTGGCACGCATCCGCGTGGCGCTTCGCCACAAATTCCAGCAGCAGGGTGAGAGACCGGTGTTCCGCACCGGCGACCTCTCCGTCGACTTGGTGAAGCGCATCATCAAGGTCGACGACAAGGAGATAAAGCTCTCGCCGAAGGAATATGACATCCTCCGCATCCTAGTGCAGCACGCCGGCAGGGTTCTCACCCACCAATTCCTATTGAGGCAGGTCTGGGGGGATTCCACCGACGTTCAATATCTCAGGGTCTATGTCCGGCAACTCAGGCAAAAGATCGAAAAGACGCCCGACCAGCCGCGCTATATCACGACCGAAACCGGCGTCGGATATCGGCTGCGCGAAGTCGATTGACGTGAGGAGCACCCGGATGCAGCAATGCTTCCTCCAATCCGCTGCGAATCAGGGGCGGCCATGGCATCGCCGGCCAGACGCCCTATATTAAGGACAGGTCGGGTTTTGTGCGGGAATGAACGGATGTTACGGCTTCGTCTTTTGACGTTTTCCGGGTCGGCAATGCTGGCAGCGGCGATGCTGTCGGGCGTAAATCCTGCCAGCGCGGCGCAGCGCGTCAGCCCTGCGGACGTATTGATCCAGCAAAACCAGTTGCAGATGCTGGAGAACAGGCTGCAGCGGCAGCAATATCAGCAGCAGCAACAGCAGTACCGCGCCCAGGACCGCCAGATCCCGCCGCCGCAACAGCAGGTGGTGCCGCAGATGAAGCCGACTTGCCAATTGCTGCCGTCGGGGAGCGGCTTTATCAGCACCTGCCGCTGACAACCGGCCTTTCATTTATTTAGCCGACTTATATATTGGGGAAAACCGCTCCGCTTCGGATCTATTGAAAGCGGCTGACTTTGCAACGCTGCCCTTGCCATTTGGGCACCGCCTCGACTGGATTATCGAATGGCAGCCGGCAAGAAGAAGGTCGTACGCAAGGCAAGGAAGGGCGACCGGATTCGCCAGGTCGCGGCAATTCCTTTTCGGCTGAGCGAGTATGGCGACGTCGAGGTGATGCTCGTCACATCGCGAACGACGAGGCGCTTCATTGTGCCGAAGGGCTGGCCGATGAAGGGCAAGAGCGGCCGCAAGGCGGCCACCATCGAAGCACAGGAAGAAGCCGGCGTTCTCGGCAAGACACTGAAACAGCCGGCCGGCACCTATTGCTACTGGAAGCGGCTGGCGAACCGCTTCGTCCGTGTCGACGTCGTCGTCTATTTGCTGGAGGTAACCGAGGAACTCGCCAATTGGCAAGAAGCCAAGAGACGGCAGCGGGCATGGCTGGCGCCGGCCGACGCGGCGTTGCTCATCGACGAGCCGGATCTTTCGACGCTGGTGAGGAACATCAAGATTTCCGAGCCGGGGCATGATTCCAAAAAGTGGAATCGAGTTTTCGGCAAAGATCACGCTCAAACAAAAAGTTAGAGTCCCATCCCGATTCCATCGGGATGGAACAGGCTCTAGTCCGCCGCTGTCGCTTGAACCGACATCTCACTGGCTGCCGTCGTCTTCCTCGGGGAGGGGCCGCACCGGCGTGCCGGTATAGGCCCACAGCCATTCGCGCGGCAGTGGCCCCTTGTTGCGGTCGCTTTCCTGCGACTGTTCCCACGCATGTGCGAGGATGCCGACCGAGCGCGACAGCACGAAAAGGCCGCGCGTTAGTGGCGGCGGGAAGCCGAGCTCGCCGTAGATGACGGCCGTGGCGCCGTCGATATTGAGCGGGATTTTTTTGCCCTTGCGCCGCGCAACCTCGGCCTCGATCGCCTCGGCAATGTCGGCGAAGCGCCCGCTGACGATGCCGCGCGCGGCAAAGTCGCGGGTCAGCTCGATGAGGCGGGGCGCCCGCGGGTCGACCGGATGGAAACGATGGCCGAGCCCGGGCACATAGCCGTTTTCCCCAGCAAGGAAACGATCAACCCGCGCCGACACGACGTCCGCAAGCGGCATGCCGGCGTCCAGTTCGGCGGCGATGTCTCCGTAGAAGGAAAGCGCCTGTTCGCCGGCGCCGCCATGCACGTCGCCAAGCACGTTGATGGCCGACGCCATGGCGCTATTGATGCCGACGCCGCAGGTCATCGCCATGCGGGCAATGGCGATCGACGGCGCCTGTGGCCCATGGTCGACAGCGGCACCCAGCGCGATGCCAAGCAGCGCCGCCTGGTCCTCGCTTGGCAGTTCGCCGCGCAGCATCAGCCAGATCATTGCCGGAAAGCTGACGCGGCCGATCAGATCCTGAATCTCATAGCCGCGCAGCCGGATGACGCCGGGGCGCATCTCGATGATGCCGGTGTGCCACCACTCCTCGCCGCGTGCGCGACCGGTCTTCTTTTCCGTGCCGCTCATGCCTTCGCTCTTTTCTTGGCGCGCGGCGGCAGGCTGGCAAACACCTCGTCCATATGCTCACCCAGCGCCGGCGGCGGCCTGCTCGGCAAAGGTGCCTCGCCATCGACCATGAAGCCGCCGCGCACCACGGTCAGCGGCTTGTCCATGCCGGACACAGCTTGGAAGCGCGCCGTCATGCCGCGCTCGATCACCTGTTGCTCCTGCAATACCTGCGGGATCGTCAGCACCCGGCCGGTTGGCACGCCTGCGCGATTGAACGTCTCCTCCCAGTCGGCGGCCGAGCCGCTTGCCAAGGCGTCCTCGATCAGCGCCTTCAATGCGATGCGGTTCTGCTTGCGTGTTTCGCGCTCGGCAAAGCGGACATCCGACGCCAGCTCCGGCCGACCGATCATCTGACAGAGCATGACGAACTGCTCGTGCTTGTTGGCGGCGATGTTGAGCAGGCCGTCGCCGGTGCGAAAGGCACCCGACGGTGCGGCCGTCATGTTCTCATTGCCCATCGGCTGCGGCTCGACGCCTGCGGTCAGATAGTTCGATACCGGCCAGCCGAGCGCGGAGAGCGTGCATTCGAGCATGGAGACGTCGAGGAACGCGCCCTCACCTGTCGTCTTCTGCTTGACCAGCGCAGCGGCAATGGCGAAGGCTCCGACCAGACCGCCAAGCGTATCGGCGAGGGGATAGCCGACACGCAGCGGCGCCGTCTCCGGCGTGCCGGTGATGCTCATAATGCCGGAAAGCCCCTGGATGATCTGGTCGTAGGCTGGATTGTCGCGCATCGGCCCGGTCTGGCCAAAGCCCGATATCGCACAATAGACAAGGCTTGGCCGGACCTCTTTCAGCCTGGCATAGCCAAGCCCCAGCCGGTCCATTACGCCGGGGCGGAAATTCTCGACCAGCGCGTCGGCCGAGGCGACCAGATCGAGGAAGCGTTCGCGGTCGGCCTCCTGCTTGAGATCGAGCGCCACCGAGCGTTTGCCAGCATTCTGCGCCAGGAACGACGCGCCCATGCCGGCTCTGTTGAGCTCCGGCGAGGCACCGAGCTGGCGTGCGAGGTCGCCGCCTTGCGGCGTCTCGACCTTGATGACGTCGGCCCCGAGCAACGCCAGCTGATAGGCGCAATAGGGGCCGGCCAGCACATTGGTCAGGTCGAGGATGCGGATGCCGGAAAGCAGGTCTGTCATAACGTCACGAACAGCTCAGGCATCGCCCGGCACATGCTCCGGCCCGCGCATGCGCCTGCGCTCGATGTAAGCATAGATATGTGGCCCGACCAATCCGATGAAGGCCAGCGTCAGCAGCGTCAGCGACAGCGGATGCTTGTAGAACACCGTCCAGTCGCCGTTCGAGATGGTCATCGCGCGGCGGAACTGGGTTTCGGCAAGCGGCTCGAGGATCATGCCGATGATGACCGGCGCGGTCGGGAAATCGAAACGCCGCATCAGGAAGCCGGCAGCACCGAGCAGATAGAGGATGACGAGGTCGATCGGCGATTGCGAGATGCCGTAGGTGCCGACCGTGGCGAACACCAGGATGCCGGCATAGAGCTGCGGCGCCGGGATCTTCAGCAACCGCACCCAGAGCCCGATCAGCGGCAGGTTGAGGACGACGAGGATGACGTTGGCGATGAACAGGCTGGCGATCAGCCCCCACACCAGGTCGGCCTGTGTCGTCAGCAGCAGCGGCCCGGGATTGATGCCGTAGCTCTGGAATGCCGACAGCATGATCGCGGCCGTCGCCGAGGTCGGCAGGCCGAGCGTCAGCATCGGCACCAGCACGCCGGCCGCGGATGCATTGTTGGCGGCCTCCGGCCCGGCAACGCCCTCGATGGCGCCGACCGTGCCGAACTCCTCCTTGTGTTTTGAGAGTTTCTTCTCGATCGCATAGGACAGGAAGGTCGGGATTTCGGCGCCGCCGGCCGGCATGGCACCGATCGGGAAGCCGATCAGGGCGCCGCGCAGCCATGGCTTCCACGAGCGCGCCCATTCGGCTGCGGTCATGTAGAGCGAGCCCTTCAACGGCACGATATCGTCCTTGCCGGCATAGCGGCGCGAAGCCATGTAAAGCGTCTCGCCAACGGCGAACAGGCCAACGGCGACGACGATGACGTCGACGCCGTCGAGCAATTCGCTCATGCCGAAGGTGAAGCGCGGCTGGCCCGTCTGCAGGTCGACGCCGATCATGCCGATGACGAAGCCGACGAACAGGCTGGTCAGGCCGCGCACCGACGACGAGCCGAGCACCGCCGAAACCGTGATGAAGGCCAGCACCATCAGCGAGAAATACTCGGCCGGGCCGAACGCCAGCGCGAATTTGACGACGATCGGCGCCAGGAAGGCAACGCCGATCGTGCCCAGCGTGCCGGCGACGAAGGAGCCGATCGCCGAGGTCGCCAGGGCCGCACCGCCGCGGCCGGAGCGGGCCATCCTGTTGCCCTCCAGCGCCGTGACGATGGTGGCGCTTTCGCCAGGCGTGTTGAGCAGGATCGACGTCGTCGAGCCGCCATACATGGCGCCGTAGTAGATGCCGGCAAACAGGATGAAGGACGCTTCCGGCGCCACCTGGTAGGTGATCGGCAACAGCAGCGCGATGGTCAATGCCGGCCCGAGGCCGGGCAGCACGCCGATCGCTGTCCCAAGTGTGGTGCCGACCAGGCACCATATCAGGTTGGTCGGCGAGAAGGCGACCGAAAATCCGTGCGCGAGATGGCCAAGCGTTTCCATGGCGTCAGCCCCTCAGCATGGCGATGACAGAATCGACGATCGCATTCAGCTGGTTTTCGATGAAGCCGGCGCCGATATTGACACCGAGCGCCCTGGCAAACCCGAAATAGGCGGCCAGCGCCAAGATCAGGCCGACCAGCACGTCACGCAGCGGATGCCGGCTGCCGAAACCGTGGCAGATGAGAACGAACATGATGACAGATGCCGCGGTGAAGCCGAGCGGCTGGATCAGCACAAGATTGGCGATCAGTCCGACAGCGACGATGCCCATCGCCTTCCAGTCGGTCGGCGTCTCCTTTTCGTCCTCCGGCTGCCAGCCGCCCCGCAAGGCGGCGATGACGAGCAGCAGCGAAAGGAGCACCATGCCGGCCATGGTGATGTAGGGAAACACAGTCGGGCCAACCTTGGAATAGAGCGGCGACACCGGGATTGCCAGCGTCTGCCAGGCCACCGCACCCGCACAGGCGAGGAGCCCAATGCCGATCAGCAATTCGGGCACTGCAAGGCGCGGCGGCGCCGGCTGGTCGCTGGTGCTCATGATCGTCCTCCCAATATCGGTTCCCTGAGCCGGCCTCCTCGGAGCAGTCTCCCTCGGCCGAGCTCGGCGTAGTTTCACCTCCGGCGGAGCGTGTGTCCATGCGGCTGGCGAAAGTCGGCAAGGGTTGGCGAAGGCCGCCCCTTGCCGAGAGTATCAGGCAAGGCCGAGGTCCTTGAGGATCGTCCCGATGCGGGCCGTGTCTTCGGCGACGAATTTCGCATAGTCGTCACCGGTGAGCAGGATCTGCGTCCAGTTGCGGTTCTTGCATTCGGTGGCCCAGGCGTCGCTCTTGGCCATGGTCTCGATCAGCTTGATCATTGCTGCCTTATCGGCGTCCGAAACGCCGGGCGGTGCGAAGACGCCGCGCCAATTGAACAGCTCGACGTCGATGCCGGCTTCCTTCATCGTCGGAGCATCGATGCCCTCCTGGCGTTTGTCCGCGGATATGGCCAGCAGCCGCAGCGCGCCCGCCTTGACCTGTTCGGCGAACTCGCCATAG
The DNA here is from genome assembly GCF_040323155.1 of Mesorhizobium sp. M0060. Classification (NCBI taxonomy): domain Bacteria; kingdom Pseudomonadati; phylum Pseudomonadota; class Alphaproteobacteria; order Hyphomicrobiales; family Phyllobacteriaceae; genus Mesorhizobium; species Mesorhizobium sp. M0060. The sequence continues at coordinate 183,399 of NZ_JAMYUP010000009.1, read as the reverse complement.
CCGGAGATGCCGGCCGCGACCTGGTTGCCGAGCAGCGCCGACAGCGCCTCGCCGCCGCCGGCGAACGGCACATAGGAGAGATTGGTGGCCGGAACACCGACGGTCTTGGCGATGAGGCCGAACAATATGTGGTCCGAGCCGCCGGCCGAACCGCCAGCGACCGGAACCTGCGTCGGGTCGGCCTTGAGGGCAGCAACGAAGTCGGCCGCAGTCTTGAAGGGCGAGGCGGCCGGCACCACCAGCGCCTCGAACTCGCCGGTGAGGCGGGCGATCGGCGTGACCTCGGTAAGGTTGTTGGCCGCCTTGTTGGCGATAATGGCGCCGACCATGACCATACCGGCCACCATCAGCGCATTGCCCTTGCCCTTCCACTGGTTGACGAACTGTGGCAGGCCGACAGTGCCTCCGGCGCCGCCGACATTGGTGATCTGTGAGCCGGAGATCAGTTTTTCGCTGCGCAGCACCTGGTCCATGGCGCGCGCCGTCTGGTCCCAGCCGCCGCCCGGCGCCGCCGGCACGAAAATCTGCAGCTGCTGCGCGTCCTGCGCGAAAGCGGGGATAAAATGCGACGTCACGAGACCGGCAGCACCTGCCGCCGCGGTGCTCATCAAGAATCTGCGTCTGTTCAGCATGGGATTCCTCCAAATCGCGACACTTCCTCCGGTGCCTGCCAGAAACGTAGCCTGAATTCAGACCCGCTCGATAAAATTCATGCAGAGTTTGCGTCATCCTGTCAAAGACAGAACACTCCGCATACGGCACAATCGGCCTGTACGATCCTCAGCCTGGCGAACTCGACGACGACGTGGCAGGCAGCGCCCAGATAGCACCCGTCAGGGCTGCCGCTCCAGCAGGATGGTCGGCTCCTCGTGATAGAGGGTTCGCAGCACTTCGCTATAGCCGCATTTCGCCGCGACGTTCAGCGAGGCGGTGTTTTCCGGATCGATGATGCAGACGGTTTTTGCGACTCCGAACGTCTCGTCGCCCCAGGCAAGTACCCGTGCGACGACTTCGCTGGCCAACCCTTGACCATGTGCGCCCGAAACCAGAGCCCAGCCGGCTTCCGGAATGCCCTCGATCGACGGCGTCATGTCGCGTTTGAGATCGTGAAAGCCCGCCTCGCCGATGAAGCGGCCGGTCGCCTTTTCCTCGATCGCCCAGAAGCCGTAGCCCAGAAGTGACCATAGGCCGGCATGGCGCAGGAAGCGCATCCAGCTTTCCTCCCGCGTGCGCGGCTTGCCGCCGATAAAGCGGGTGACGACTGGATCTGCCCACATTGCGACATAGGCGTCGAAATCGTCCAGCCGGTGCGGCCGCAAGATGGCGCGCGAGGTCTCAATCACTGGGGCGACAATTGTCTGCGGACTGGCCATGGTCATGCCTCGGTTGTGTTGCCGGTGCTATGTATGTCGCCCAGATAGGAACAACGACATGCATGAGACGGAACCGTCGTCGCCGAACAAGAGCCAAGGCTGTGTAGATCATCTTCCAGGCTGATGTGAATCCTGTCAGGCGGTGTTAGTTTTTCACCGGTATCTGATTCAACGCATTCGGTTTCAGCGCTGCCGTCCGACAGAGGGAAAACAGCATGGACACCACTGACCTTGTGCTTGCCATCTTCCACCATCTGCTGGTGTTTTCGCTGGCAGGCATCATCGGCGCCGAATTCGTCCTGATCCGCAGCGACTTGTCCGCCGCGACGCTCAAGCGGCTTGTCGGCATCGACCGCCACTACGGCATCATCGCCATGCTGATCATCGTCATCGGCATCGGCCGCGTCATCTATGGTCTCAAGGGCTGGGAATTCTACGTCTACAACTGGGTGTTCTGGGCAAAGATGGCCGCTTTCGCAATTGTCGGTCTGTTGTCGATCATCCCCACCATTCGTTTCCTATCCTGGAACAGGCAGGCGAGCGCCAGTCCCGGCTTCCAGGTGCCTGCGGCGGAGCTAGCGTCCGTTCGCACCTATGTCCGCACCGAGGCCTTGATCTTCCTGTTGATCCCGGTGTTCGCGGCAGCGATGGCGCGCGGCTACGGCTATTAGAAATAGGTCGGAGGAAGGGCATCGCGCGGCCCAACCTTTCCACTCATTTGCGCGGACAAACGTGCAGTTTGCCGTTTGAGGCCAATTGCAATTTGTTGGATTGCGCTAGTTATTGCTCCATCTACAGTCGGCTTTTTGAGAGGAACTCCGCGCCGCGGTTGGTAATTCATATCCTGGGAGGAAACACGATGCGAAAATTCGTCGCCGCGCTGGCTGCCGCCGCGGCCATCATGCTTTACCCGTTGGCCGCGGGCGCGCAGACCTACCCCGAACGCACCATCACCATTGTCGTGCCATTTTCGGCCGGCGGCCCGACCGACACCGTCACGCGTCTCGTCGCGGAAGCCATGTCGAAGGACCTCGGCCAGCAGGTCATCATCGAGAATGTCGGCGGCGCCGGCGGCACGCTGGGCGCGGGCCGCGTCGCGAATGCCGAGCCTGACGGCTATACGCTGCTCCTGCATCACATCGGCATGGCGACCAGTGCGACGTTATATAGGAATCTCGCCTACGACACGCTGAACGCGTTCGAATATGTCGGCCTCGTCACCGAGGTGCCGATGACCATCGTCGGCCGCAAAGATCTCGAGCCGACCGATCTGAAGGGGCTGGTCGACTACGCCAAGGCAAACAAGGATACCGTCACCGTCGCCAATGCCGGGATAGGTGCGGCCTCGCATCTGTGCGGCATGCTGTTCATGAGCGCCATCGGCACGCCGCTGGTTACCGTGCCCTACAAGGGCACCGGCCCGGCCATGACCGATCTTCTCGGCGGTCAGGTCGACATCATGTGCGATCAGACGACCAACACCACCAAGCAAATCCAGGGCGGCACGATCAAGGGCTATGCCGTCACCTCGCCGGACCGCCTCGATGTGCTGCCGGACGTGCCGACGACGACGGAAGCTGGCCTTCCCCACGTGCAGGTCGGCATCTGGCACGGCATCTATGCCCCCAAGGGCACGCCGGCCGAGATCACCGAACGCCTGTCGAAATCGCTTCAGGTCGCGTTGAAGGACCAGAACATCGTCGCCCGCTTTGCCGAACTTGGCACCAAGCCGTCGTCCGATGCCGACGCGACGCCGGCGGCGCTCAAGGCCAAGCTGGAAAGCGAGATCGCGCGCTGGAAGCCGATCATCGAAGCGGCCGGCCAGTACGCCGACTAAAGCTTGAACGGGGCGCCACCAGCGCCCCGTTTTCGCTAGGGTCCCGCTTTCGATTTGGCCTTTCGATTCGGCATCGGCACGCCCGCGGCGCGGGCCGGGAGAACGTCATGAAACCTGTCGCAATCGACAGAACCAACGGCATATGCGCCGCGCTGTTCATCTTTCTCGGCGCATGTTTCGCGCTGCAATCGCTCGGCCTCGAAATCGGCACCGCCTTTCGCATGGGACCGGGCTATTTCCCGCTGGTGCTGGCGATCGTGCTGATCCTGCTTGGCGCCATCATCCTCGTCCAAGCGGTGCGCTTCGAGGGCGAACCGATCGGCCACATCGCGTGGCGCGGCATGCTGTTCATCCTGCCTGCTCCGATATTCTTCGGCCTGACGGTGCGCGGCCTGGGCTTTATCCCCTCGATCTTCCTGACGGCGCTGATCGCATCGTTTGCCAGCGGCCGCATGAAGCCGCTGACCGCGCTCGTGCTGTCGGCCTGCCTGACGCTGTTCGCATTCGTCGTCTTCAGCTACGCACTCGGCCTGCCGTTCCGGCGCTTCGGCCCGTGGCTGCCCCTATCGTTGTGAGGAGATGAATGGAACTCCTCAACAATCTCGCACTCGGTTTTTCGACCGCCACATCATTGGCAAACCTCGGATTCTGCCTGATCGGCGTCCTTCTCGGCACGCTGATTGGCGTCCTGCCCGGCATCGGCGCCACCGCAACCATCGCCATGCTGTTGCCGATCACCTTCCAGATCGGCGACCCGGTTTCCTCCCTCATCATGCTCGCCGGCATCTATTACGGCGCGCAGTATGGCGGCTCGACCACCGCCATTCTCATCAACATGCCCGGCGAATCCTCGTCAGCCGTCACCGCCATCGATGGCTACCAGATGGCCAGGAACGGCCGCGCCGGAGCAGCACTGGCGACCGCGGCGATAGGCTCGTTCTTTGCCGGCACGGTGTCGACCTTCCTCGTCGCCATCTTTGCCCCGCCGCTGACGGCGATAGCGCTGAAGTTCGGCGCGGCCGAGTATTTTTCGCTGATGATCGTCGGCCTGGTCTCGTCCGTCGCGCTCGCCCACGGCTCGATTGTCAAGGCGCTGGCGATGGTCGTGCTCGGCCTGCTGCTTGGCCTTGTCGGCACCGACATCTACACCGGCACGCCCCGTTTCACGCTTGGCATCCGCGAATATGCCGACGGACTGAATTTCGTCGCAGTGGCGGTCGGCGTCTTCGGCGTCGCCGAAATACTGCGCAACCTCGAAAATGAGCACGAACGTTCCGTGCTTATCCGAAAGATCTCCGGCCTTATGCCGACCCGCGAGGATTTTCGGCGCATGGCGGCTCCCATCGTGCGCGGCACGATCATCGGTTCGGCGCTCGGCATCCTGCCAGGAGGCGGCGCGATCCTGGCAGCCTTTGCCTCCTACACCGTCGAAAAACGTGTCTCGAAAAATCCGGGGGAATTCGGCAAGGGCGCCATCGAGGGCGTCGCCGGACCGGAATCGGCCAACAATGCCGGCGCACAAACCTCCTTCATCCCGATGCTGACGCTCGGCATTCCGGCCAACCCGGTCATGGCGCTGATGATTGGCGCGATGATCATCCAGGGCATCGTGCCCGGCCCCAATGTCGCGATCGAACAGCCTGCGCTGTTTTGGGGTATCATCACCTCGATGTGGATCGGCAATCTGATGCTGATCGTCTTGAACCTGCCGCTGATCGGGCTTTGGGTGAAACTGCTTACGATCCCCTATTACGTGCTCTTCCCGATCATCATGGCGTTCTGCTCGATCGGCGTTTACAGCGTCAACACCAACGTCTACGACCTCTATGCCGTCGCCTTCTTCGGCTTGCTTGGCTACCTCCTGGTCAAGCTGCGCTGCGAACCTGCGCCGCTGCTGCTCGGCTTCGTGCTCGGCCCGTTGCTTGAGGAAAACCTGCGCCGCGCCATGATCCTCTCGCGCGGCGACCCGAGCACCTTCGTGACGAGACCGATCAGCGCCAGCCTGCTCCTCATCGCGCTCGCTGTGCTCGTCATCGTCTTTCTCCCCGCGGTCAAGAAGAAGCGCGAAGAGGTGTTCGTCGAGGAGAGTTCCTGAACATGGATGCCGCTCCGTAGCAGGACGTTCAAATCTGCTAGCTGGCACCGATTGCCGCTGCTCGGTCCTGAGCCGCTTCTACCGGCTCGAGCGGCGCGATCTCGACCAGCGGCGCCGGCACGCTGGTCGTCTTTTCCTTGGCCTTGCAGATATCGGCGATGACGCAGACCGGGCAATCCGGCTTGCGCGCCTTGCAGACATAGCGGCCATGCAGGATCAGCCAATGATGGGCATGCCGCATATATTCGTCCGGAATGATCTTCAGGAACCCTTGCTCGACCTGTTCCGGTGTCTTACCCGGCGCCAGGCCGAGCCTGTTGCCGATGCGGAAGATGTGCGTGTCGACCGCCATCGTATGCTGGCCGAAGGCGACGTTGAGCACGACGTTGGCGGTCTTGCGGCCGACACCCGGCAGTTCGACCAGTTGATCGCGATCCTCGGGCACCTCGCCGCCATGGTCGCGGATCAGCGCGTCGGATAGCGCGATGACGTTCTTGGCCTTGTTGCGCCAGAGCCCGATGGTGCGGATATGGTCGCCGAGCCTGGCCTCGCCCAGCGCCAGCATTTTCTGCGGCGTGTCGGCAATTTTGAACAGCGCCCGCGTCGCCTTGTTGACGCCGGCGTCCGTCGCCTGCGCCGAAAGCACCACAGCCACCAGCAGCGTGAAGGCGTTGATATATTCGAGTTCGCCTCTCGGTTTCGGCCGCTGAACGGAAAAGCGCCGGAAAATCTCATGCACTTCGGCCGGGCTGTAAAGCGCCCGCGATCTCGCCGGCCGCGGACGCGGCTTGGCGTTCGAGCCGTCGCGGCGGCCGGGCAAGAGGTCTTTTTTGAGCGCGGAAGAGTTTTTGGGCTTGGGGCTCGTCATCGCCTTCCTATAATATCCCCTAATGAGCGATACAAACGCCTCATTTCAGGCCGACGAGCCATTCTTCCAGGCGCTGCTGACACCGCACCGGTCGCTGGGCAAGACCGGCTTTGCCATCCTGATGGGCGCGCTGCTGTTCGGCTGGCTGGTGACCGGAGCGTTTTTTCTGTCGCGTGGCGCCTGGCCGGTGTTCGGCTTCTTCGGCCTCGACGTTATTGCCGTCTACATCGCTTTCCGCGCCAATTATAGTGCCGCCCGGGCTCGCGAGGAGGTGTCGGTGTCGCGCACCAGCCTCGATATCCGCAAGACTGCCCCGTCAGGCAAATCGGAAGCACATCGCTTCAATCCGTTCTGGGCGCGCTTTTCGATCGCCCGCCACGCCGAGATCGGCATCACCGGGATGGCGGTCGAGGCGCAAGGAAAAACCGTCTCGATCGGCGGCTTCCTCAATCCCGACGACCGCGAGAGTTTTGCCACCGCATTTTCGCGCGCTCTGGCGACCGCCAAGGCGCGCTGACGATCAAAACCGAAATCTCAACAGCCTGCCGACCCTCCGAAGAGCCGGAATGTGGCTCCAGAGGCGAAAGATCAGTCCGGCGAACCAGCTCACACGGGCGGCATGTTCGGGTTTGTAGGCCATGGTTTCCTCGACAAACCGCAGACCGGGCACTGACCGTTCCAAGTCGCGCGGATCGTTGATCGCCCAGTGGAGTTCGGCTCCGGTGGCGCGGAACGACGGGTTGAGGCGCACGAGCTTCAGACCCAGGTCGCTGTAGGCATCGCAGATAAGTTCGCCGCTGGCCAGATGCGACACAAGCCGTGAGACCAGCCTTGGGCCCTCGTCAGCGGCAAGATAGGGCGTCAAGCCCTCCGCCACGACCATCGCCGGGCGATCGCCAGGCACGTCGTCCAGCCAGCCAGGCTCGGTGACTGACGATCCGATCAGGTGATAATGCTCGCGCGTCGGGTAGAGCTTGCGCCTGAGCTCGATGACTTCGGCATAGTCGACGTCGAACCAGTCGACGCCGGCTGGCGGGTCGATACGGAATATTCGCGTGTCGAGCCCGCAGCCGAGATGCAGGACAATGGCGTTCGGGTTGTTCGCCAGAAAAGCCGAAACCCAGTCGTCCAGCGTCTTGGCCCGGATCGCCAGACCCACGCCGAGATTGTCATCGACCTTGAGCCGCGAGAAGTCGTAGTCGATGCGGCGAACCGCCTCGTCCGCGAAACGGTCTTTCAGCAGCGAGTTGGGAAGCCGGCTTTCCAGCGCCTTGCCATAGACGGTGATCAGCAGCGTTTCTTTTTCCTTGGTCAGATGCACCTTCTCGCCGGCCATGAATTGTCCTTCCCATTCAAAGCCGACTCTATCTGGGTACATGCCGCGGGAAGGCAAGTTTCGGGTGGTGATCGGAGCCGCGAAGCGCGATATTCGCACTCAAGGAGATAGACCGATGAACGCCCAAATGCCTCTCAAAACGACAGCAATCCTTCAGAAAGACATTACGCCCGAAGGCGGCGACTATGAAATCGTCCGTCGCGCCATCGAGAAGATCAGCCTCGACTATCGCGACCAGCCTTCGCTGGAAGTGCTGGCCGAGGAGGTCGGCGAGACTCCGACCGGGCTGCAGAAGCTGTTCACCCGCTGGGCCGGCCTGTCGCCCAAGGCTTTTCTGCAGGCCGTTACCCTCGATCATGCGCGCAAGCTGCTCGATTCCGGCATGCCGCTGCTTGAAACCTCGTTCGAGCTCGGCATGTCCGGCCCAGGCCGGCTGCACGATCTGTTCGTCACCCACGAAGCGATGTCGCCGGGCGATTACAAGACGCGCGGCGCCGGGCTCACTATCCGCTACGGCTATCATATCTCGCCTTTCGGCGTCGCGCTGATCATGGTGACGGACCGCGGCCTTGCCGGCCTTGCCTTCAACGACCCCGGCGGCGAGCGCGCGGCCTTTGCCGATATGTCGAGCCGCTGGCCGAATGCGACCTATGTCGAGGACATGGCGGCAACGGCGCCCTACGCCGCGCGCATCTTCGATCCGGCGCTGTGGCGCGCCGACCAGCCGCTGCGCGTCGTCATGATCGGCACCGACTTCCAGGTCCGCGTCTGGGAGGCCTTGCTGCGCATTCCGATGGGCAAGGCCTGCACCTATTCCTCGATCGCCGCGCGCATCGGCGCACCGAGCGCCAGCCGGGCTGTGGGTGCCGCGGTCGGTGCCAATCCGATGTCCTTCGTCGTGCCGTGCCACCGGGCTCTCGGCAAGTCCGGCGCGCTCACCGGCTACCATTGGGGCCTGACCCGCAAACGCGCCATCCTCGGCTGGGAGGCGGGACAGGTCGCTCCTTGAATAGCCGCCGGATGGAACGATAGAGCGGCGCAAGAACCGCTGGGTTGGCAAGCACCGATCTTACAGGGTAGCTTCCCGCGCAATTAGCGATATGCATCTATTCCGATTTTCGGGTCGATGCGCTAGCGGGAGGCACTTCTTGATCGTCGTCATCGGCTCCATCAATCTCGACCTCATCGCTAGTGTCGACCGCTTGCCCGGTCCCGGCGAGACGGTGCGCGGCTCCGGTTTCGCCACTGCCCCCGGCGGCAAGGGTGCCAACCAGGCGCTGGCCGCCGCCCGCGCCGGCGCCAAGGTGCGCATGGTCGGCGCGGTCGGCAAGGACAGCTTCGCCGGCGAGGCTCTGGCGCTGCTGCGCGACGGCAAAATCGACCTGTCCGGCGTCGGCGAGACCTTTGCCTCGACCGGTACCGCACTGATCATGGTCGGCGCCGACGGCGAGAACGTGATCGCCGTCGTGGCGGGCGCCAATGATTCGGTCGTGCCGGGTGACCTTTCCAAGGCTTTCCTGAAAAACGGCGATGTCGTGCTGCTGCAGTTGGAAGTCCCGCTGCTAACGGTCGAGACAGCGCTTGACGCGGCAAGGACGGCCGGAGCGGTCACCGTGCTCAACACCGCCCCTTTTCACGGCGACGCGGCCGGCTTCCTCGGCAAGGCCGACTATCTCGTCGCCAACGAAACCGAGTTCGATCTCTATGGCGAGGCGCTGTCGTTGAGTGGCCGCGACCGCCCGGCACGGATGCGCGACTACGCCGCGAGAACCGGCCGAACCATCGTCGTCACGCTTGGCCCAGACGGCGTTCTGGCGGCGACGCCGGACGATCTTCTGATGGTTCCGGCGCTGAAGATCACGCCGCTCGACACGGTCGGCGCCGGCGACACGTTCTCCGGCTATTTTGCTGCTGGACTGGCAGCCGGCCTGCCGCTCGACCAAGCGCTTGCCCGCGCTGCCGCCGCCGGTTCGCTCGCCTGCCTGAAAGCCGGTGCCCAGCCGGCCATCCCGCTGGCCAGGGATGTCGATGCCGCCCTGCAGAACGCCGCAGGCTGAATCGGGACGACGGCCATGCGCCCGACCACCAAGCATGCTGTGCCGCCCGCCGGCGATATCTGCCGCCTGTCCGCCGTGGAGCTGCCGACAGGATCAGGCGCCGACAGCTTTCGGTGCGCGAAGTGATCGCGGCATTCCTCAACCGGATCGGGGCGGTGAACCCGCTGGTCAACGCCATCGTTTCATTGCGTGAGCGTGCCGACATCCTGCGCGAGGCCGACGAGGCAGACGCTCATTTGGCGCATGATGGCCATGCCGGGTCCCTGTTCGGCCTGCCGATCGCCATCAAGGATCTCGCTCTGACCAGGGGCATTGCCACCACTTTCGGCTCGCCGATCTTCGCTGGCTTTATCCCGGCTGAGGATGATTTCTTCGTTGAGCGTCTTCGCCAGGCCGGCGCCATCATCATCGGCAAGACCAACGTTCCCGAATTCGGGCTTGGCTCCAACACCTACAATACCGTGTTCGGACAGACGCTCAACGCATTCGACCCGGCGCTGACCGCCGGCGGCTCGAGCGGCGGCGCCGCCGTGGCGCTCGCCCTCGACATGGTTCCCATCGCCGATGGCAGCGATCTGGGTGGCTCGCTGCGCAACCCGGCCGCCTACAACAACGTCTATGGCTTCCGCCCGTCGCAGGGGCTGGTACCGAATGGTCCGAGCCTGGATGTGTTTCATGCCCAGATGGGGGTGAAAGGCCCGATGGGGCGAAGCGTGCGCGACATGGCGCTGCTGCTCGACGTGCAGGCCGGCTATCACCCTCGATCGCCGCTATCCCACAACGACAAACCGGGTTCATTCCTTCAAGCAATGGAACTGCCATCCGCCGGTGGCCACGTCGCCTGGCTGGGCGATCTCGACGGCCATTTGCCGGTCGAACCGGGAATTCTCGAGCTTTGCGAGACCGCTCTCGGCCGGCTCGCCGGTGTATCGTTCCTGATCGAGCCTCTGGTGTCGGATTTCGACTTCGAGGCGTTATGGCAAGCCTTCGTGATACTGCGCCAGGCAAACAATGGCTGCGCGCTCAGGATCCACTATGACGATCCGAACAAACGCAATCTCCTGAAACCGGAAACCGTCTGGGAAGTGGAAAGCGCGCTTCGCCTCACCGCCGCTCAGGTCCATGCAGCCTCGGTCGTCCGTTCATCCTGGTACCTAACATTGCTGTCGCTGTTCGATCGTTTCGACCTGGTTGCGTTGCCGAGCGCGCAAGTCTTTCCCTTCGCTGTCGACATCCCCTGGCCACGTGAAGTCGCCGGCCGGACCATGGACAGCTATCACCGCTGGATGCAGGTTTCAGTGCTTGCCACGATGGCCGGCTGCCCGGCGGTCAACGTGCCGGCCGGCTTCGACGCCAAGGGCAGGCCGATGGGCATGCAATTGATCGGGCCGCCGCGCGACGACCTCTCGGTGCTGAGGGCGGCTGCCGCCTATGAGGCGACGCTGCCGTGGCAGGCCGGCGCCTGCTGAAGTCAGTTCCGCATTGTCGGCGCCTCACCGACTTGCGCCCAACCCGTCGCCATGCATTGATCGCGACGCCGCGCCGCACGAGCGGCATTCTGCGGAGGGAAAAATGTCGCTGGAACTTTATGCCACCTATGTCGTCGCCTGCATCGTCATCATCCTTGTGCCGGGGCCGACGGTCACGCTGATCATCGCCAACAGCATCCGCCACGGCTCGCGCGCCGGTCTCGCCAATGTCACCGGCACGCAGGCCGGGCTGGCCATCATGATCGCCATCGTCGGCATCGGATTGACTTCGCTGATCGCGGGCATGGGCCACTGGTTCGAGTGGGTCCGGCTGATCGGCGCCGCCTACCTGATCTGGATGGGCGTGCAGATGTTCCGCTCGAAAGGCAAGCTGAACGCCGACGGAACGGCGAAAAAACCGCGCGGCGGCTTTTTCCTGCAAGGCCTGCTGGTGGCGGTCAGCAATCCGAAGACGCTGGTGTTCTTCGGCGCTTTCTTTCCGCAGTTTATTTCTCCCGAAGGCAACTACGCGCTGCAGATCGTGGTCATGGGTCTTACCGCGATGATCTTCGCCGCCGTGTCGGATTCAACATACGCGCTGGCCGCCGGCCGCGCCGGACGCCTGCTGTCGGCCGGCCGCGTCAAGCTGCTGTCGAGGATCAGCGGCAGCTTCCTGGTCGGCGGCGGCCTGTGGCTGGCGTTTTCCAAGGCGAAGTAACAGCCGCGAACCCGGCGTCACGAACAGTAACATCACGCGGAACAAAAGACTGATTGAAAGTCAGCGTTCGTGCAACCACATAAATCTGCACTGAGGGATTTATGTCTATGCCGTGGACTTATGCGGATTTGAAAAGGAACGCGTTTGGCGTGATTCTGCTCATCACTTTGTTCGCGGTGATGGTTCCGTCGGCTCTGAACAAATGGGCGAATGACGCAAGCCCGATCCGGTCGGTTGACCCGGTCGATGCAACAATCAAAAGTGGACAGGGTAAGGGGCGGAATATCCAATATCTGCTGTTCCTTGAGAACGGTTCGACGGTCCTGGTTTACGACGACCTCCCGCATCTGATCGGCTCGCGCGTCGGCATCGAGCGCGTCACGCGCGACAACGGCGCCATCTTTTACCGGTTTGCAAATTGAACGGCCATCCGATCACCGAAGCCGTTTTCTAAGGCGAAGCGAGCGTCAGATCTTTCTTTGTGGAATCGTTCTTGAACAAGGCCCATACTCCACTCAAATATAGGGGATGGGGCCGACAAATCTTTCTCTTAGGAACCGCTTTCTTCTGCTGCAAGAAGAGTTTCGCGATAGAGTTGTCGGCATCACTTTCTTTTGTGCATTCGCGCTTGCGATCGTCGTGCCGATTGTAACAAGGCAGAATAGCCCGATTGTCGGCACGCAACGCGTAGGAGGCATCGTCGAATACGTTACGACGATGCCGCTAAATCCGAAAGTTTCCGTCGGCCAAGGATTTCATTATAGATATGAAGTCCGTCTCGATGACAGCAACGCAGTGATATTAGTCGATGGTGAGGTGGAAACGCCCCACATGATCGGATCGGAAGTCTCGGTCGAAGAACAACATCGCCAGAACGGCACCTCCACCTACCGCCTGCTCAACGACTGAGCGGCCCTTAAAGCCGCCCCAACCTTTCCAGCAGCAGCGCGAAAAACGCATCGTGGTCGATGTCGCGCATCACCATGGCGTTCTTCGGCCGCTTGGTCACCCCCCACCAGTCGATCACCGTCATGCCCATGGTGAGCTCCGAGGCCATTTCCACGCTGACATTGCAATTGCGGCCCTTGAACAGCTTCGGCTTCAACAGATAGGCGATCACGCAAGGATCGTGCAGCGGGCCGCCATCGGTGCCGTATTTCTCCTCGTCGAAGCGTTCGAAGAATTCCAGCATATCCGCCGTCGCCGTGCCGACCCTGGTGCCGAGCTTGCGGAAAGCCTTCGTGCGCTTGGCGGTGGTCAGCGCCTTATGGGTGACGTCGAGCGGCATCATGATGATCGGAATGCCCGATTTGAACACGACATCGGCGGCGTGCGGGTCGACATAGATGTTGAATTCGGCGGTCGGCGTGACATTGCCGCCCTCGAAGAAGCCGCCGCCCATCAGCACGATCTCCTTGATGCGCGGCGCGATCTTGGGCTCGCGGATCAGCGCCAGCGCAACATTGGTGAGCGGCCCGAGCGCGCAAAGCGTGATCGTTCCGCTCTCCTCGTTCATCAGCGTCTCGACGATGAAATCGACCGCATACTCGTCCTGCAGCTTCATCTTTGGTTCGGGCAGTTGCGGTCCGTTGAGGCCGGTCTTGCCATGCACTTCCTCAGCGGTGACGAGTTCGCGCGCCAGCGGCCGGATGGCGCCGGCATAGACCTTGACGTCCGGCCGACCGGCCAACTCGCAGATCTTGCGGGCGTTTTTTTCGGTAAGTTTCAGCGGCACGTTGCCGGCCACCGCGGTGATGCCGACGATCTCCAGCTCGGCGCTGCCGAGCGCCAGCAATATGGCGACGGCATCGTCCTGGCCGGGGTCCGTGTCGATGATGATCCTGCGGGATTGGGGCATTTCAATTCCTTGTTTTGGCAAGTCTTTTTGGGCGGGATGTGTGACGGCTTGAAGTCTGCCGGGCGGCGGACCATATCAAGACCATCGGGAAAAATGCCATCCGGGTTTTTCCACTTTATGTCGCTCTTGAGAGGACACTGTAACATGAGCCGAATGACGCCTTTTTCCAGCCCGCTTCTCCTCGGTTTCGATTCTATGGAAAAGACGCTGGAGCGCTTGGCTAAGTCAGGTGACAGCTATCCTCCCTACAACATCGAGCGCCTCAGCGGTGCCGACGGCAAGACCGAAAGGCTGCGTATCACGCTCGCCGTCGCCGGTTTCGCGGAAAGCGATCTCGATGTCTCCACGGAGGAGAACCAGTTGGTCGTGCGAGGCCGTCAGAACGACGACACCGAGCGCGAATTCCTCCACCGTGGCATCGCCGCGCGCCAGTTCCAGCGCTGTTTCGTGCTGGCCGACGGTATGCGGGTGATTGCGGCGGAATTGAAGAACGGCCTTTTGTCGATCGATCTCGATCGGCCGGAGTCCGAACGGCTGGTACGAAAAATAAACATATCGGTGAAAGACTGATTTTTGCCGATAGCTCTCATGCGGGATGGCCTTGAGCGGCGTCTCGCGGCAAGGAGGCTTGAAATGACCAGAACTGACGAAAATATCATCATGACCAGCGGCGAATTCGCCCATCTCGGCGAAGGTTCGGTCGCCTATCTCAGGAAAGTGTCGAGCGACGATCTGCGCGGGCGTTTCCCAGGCCTCGGCGAAATCGCGCCGGGCATGGAACTGTGGGCGCTGTTTGCCGCCAATGGCCAGCCGATCCTGCTTTCGGACGCTCGTGACCGGGCGCTGGCCGGCGCCATGGAAAACGACCTCGTCACCGTCGCCATTCATTAGGCGTTGAAGAGACGGGCGGTCTTCCGGCTGAAATGGATAGGGCCGCTCACGGCGGCCCCTGAAGGATTTCAGCCAGCGGTATCTTCAATCCCAATGCATCTAGGCGGCGTGCGAGGCCTGCGTGTCCGACAGCAGCGCGTGGATGGCCACGGCGTCGCGCGTGCCCCTGATCTTGGCAACCGTGTCGGCATCGCGCAGCACCCGCGCGATGCGCGACAGCGCCTTGAGGTGGTCGGCGCCGGCACCTTCGGGGGCCAGAAGCAGAAACACCAGGTCGACCGGCTGGTCATCGAGGGCCTCGAAATCGACCGGTGTCTCCAGCCGGGCAAAAACGCCGGCGATCCGCTTCACCCCGGCCAGTTTGCCATGCGGAATGGCGATGCCGTTGCCGACGCCGGTTGAACCCAGCCGCTCGCGCTGCAGGATGGTATCGAACACCTCCCGCTCCGGAATGCCGGAAATCGCCGCCGCCCTCTCAGACAGCAATTGCAGCAGCTGCTTTTTGGAGTTCGCCTTCAACGCCGGCATGATTGCCGGAACGTTGACGAGATCGCTCAGATCCATGCTTGAAATCCCTTGTTCGCCTGCCGTCGCCAGTCCTCACGCTCGCGTGCGGCTGGTTTTTACCCCTGCGCGACCTTGGCCGTAGACGGGTCGATCCAGCCGATATTCCCGTCCGGCCGGCGATAGACGATGTTGAGATGGTCGTTTCCGGCATTGCGGAAGACGAGGACCGGGCTGTCCTTGGTGTCGAGCTCGATCACGGCTGACGCTACCGACATGGTCCGCAGCGTCATGGTCGATTCGGCGACGATGGCCGGCGCGAAATTCTCCGGTATGTCTTCATCATCGTCGGCAAGCGGCGCCATCACCGTATAGGCGACGTCGGTGGGTTCGCCGTTGGCATTGCCTGAATTGTGCGACTTCAGCCGGCGCTTGTAGCGCCTGAGGCGGGTTTCCAGACGATCCGCCGCGGCATCGAAGGCAAGCGTCGGATCCTGGGCATCGCCGGTCGCCTGCAGCGAAGTGCCGGAATCCAGCCGGATCATGCAATCGGCCGTGTAGCGCGACCCCGATTTGACGACTACGATTTGCCCTGAAAAGCCCCGATCGAAATATTTCCCGATCACTTCCCCGACACGGTCGGTGATGCGCGTACGGAACGCATCGCCGATGTCCATGTGTTTTCCCGATATGCGCAGTGTCATCTGAAAACTGACCTTCCTTGCTCAGGCTTCAAACTGTCCCGAGTTTATACTCGTGGTCCGTGCGCACAAGCTTTTGCGGCGTCACTTGCGCCGATTTTAAATCCGAACTTTCCGGTTGATCACAAGCCGCCTTCTTGGCCGTCCCGTGGCCTACGTCGTGACGGACCATCTCTCGTGCGGGCATCAGCGAACTCAAATCCACTCGCCAGCCCGTCTCATGCGGGCGGGCTTCTAGCCACTTCGTTGCCGCTTGTCAATGAAAGGCGAAAGCTGTGGAAATTCCGCCGAAACTCAACGACCGGCGCTGGCCAAAGCGCGTTTTTCGCGCCGCCGTTGCACCGAAGAGGGTATGTTCATGCCTTCCCGGTATTTGGCAACCGTGCGCCTGGCGATGTCGACGCCGCTTTCCCGCAGCATGTCCACGATGGCATCGTCGGAAAGCACATCGACGGCTTTCTCCTCGTCGATCAGCTGCTTTATGCGATCGCGCACCGCTTCCGACGAATGCGCATCGCCGCCACCTGACGAAGCGATCGAGGCGGTGAAGAAATAGCGCAGCTCAAACACGCCGCGCGGCGTCAGCATGTATTTGTTTGCCGTGACCCGGCTGACCGTTGATTCGTGCATGCCGATGGCGTCCGCCACCGTGCGCAGGTTGAGCGGCTTTAGGTGCCGCACGCCGTGGACGAGAAAAGCGTCCTGCTGGCGCACGATCTCAGAGGCCACCTTGAGGATGGTCTTCGCCCGCTGGTCGAGACTGCGCGTCAGCCAGTTGGCGTTCTGCAGGCATTCGGCGAGGAAATCTTTTTCCGCCTGGTTTTTCGCATGTGGCGTGACCTGGGCGAAATAGATGTGATCGACCAGCACGCGCGGCAGCGTCTCGGCATTGAGCTCGACCGTCCAGCTGCCGTCATTGGCTGCGCGCACCTCGACGTCGGCCACGATCGCATCGCTGGCACCGCGCGAAAACGCCATTCCCGGCCGCGGGTCGAGCGCCCGGATTTCGGCTAGCATGTCGAGCAGATCCTCCTCGTCGACGCCGCAAATTCGCTTCAGCGTCTGGAAATCGCGCCGTGCCAGGAGTTCGAGATTGGCGATCAGCGCCTTCATCGCCGGATCGAGCCGGTCGCGCACGGCAAGCTGCAGCGACAGGCACTCGGCGAGGTCGCGGGCGAAGATGCCGGCAGGCTCGAATGTCTGGCAGATCGCCAGCGCCTTTGCCACCGCCGTGGCGTCCGTGCCGAGGCGGGCCGCGATCTCGGCCATATCCGCACGCATGTAGCCGGCCTCGTCGAGGCCATCGGCAAGCTCGCCGGCGATCAGGCGCGCCGCCGGATCGGCAAAGGCGAGCGCCACCTGCTCGCCGACATGGTCGCGCAGCGTGATGGCAGCCGCCGCCATATCTGCGACGTCGAAGCCGTCGGAGGAAGACGCCGAACTGTTGCCGGACGCCGATTTCCATTGCGCCGTCAGGTCGGGCCCGAGCCGCTCGCTCGTACCGGGATCGTCGGGAAACAGGTTTTCCAGCGACGTATCGAGCTTTTCCGAGATCGCCTCGGCGCTCCACGCCGTCTCCGCTTCGAACCAGTCGCCGCCGGCGGCCGATTCCGGTGCGGCGTCGCTCTTCTGCGCCTGGTCGCTGGCGGCGTCCTCCTGCGGTTCGGCGCGTTCCAGCAGGGGATTGCGTTCGATCTCGTCGTCGATGAAGCGTTCCAGCTCGAGGTGGGTGAACTGTAGCAGCCGGATCGACTGCATCAGCTGCGGCGTCATCACCAGCGACTGCGACTGTCGTAGCTGTAGTTTTGCCGCCAACGCCATGGTTCGGTTTCAAACGCCCCGTCTACGCACCCGCACTGCTGGAAAGAATTTTCCAGGCCAGCATAGAAACTGGCCCGGCTTTTGCTTGTCAAGACGAGGAGCGGCAAAACTCGCCTGCCAGCGCGATTTCAGGCAGAAAATTGAAGAAAAAGCTACTGGACTACGCCGGAAATCGCGTTCGAACCGGAAGTTCGCATTTAGAGCGTAAATCCCTCGCCGAGATAAAGCCGCCGCACATCGGCATTTGCGACCACTTCGTCGGCCCGGCCATGGGTCAACACCTGGCCGGCATGGATGATATAGGCGCGGTCGATCAGGCCAAGTGTCTCGCGGACATTATGGTCGGTGATGAGCACGCCGATGCCGCGTGCCGTCAGATGGCGCACGAGCTGCTGGATGTCGGCGACGGCGATCGGATCAATGCCGGCGAAAGGTTCGTCGAGCAGCATGTAGGCGGGGCGCGTGGCCAACGCGCGTGCGATTTCGAGGCGCCGCCGCTCACCGCCGGAGAGCGACAGCGACGGAGCCTTGCGCAGATGGCTGATGTGGAATTCCTCAAGCAATTCGTCGAGCAGGCGCTCACGCTCCTTGCGGCTCTTTTCGACCACTTCGAGCACGGCCCGGATGTTTTGCTCGACGTTCAGGCCGCGAAAAATCGATGCTTCCTGCGGCAAATAGCCGATGCCAAGACGGGCGCGGCGATACATCGGCATCGATGTGACGTCGAAACCGTCGATTTCGATGGTGCCTTCGTCAACCGGCACCAGGCCGGTCACCATGTAAAAACAGGTCGTCTTGCCGGCACCGTTGGGGCCGAGCAGCCCAACCGCCTCGCCGGCGCGCACGCCCAGCGTTACGCCGCTGACGACTTTGCGGCCCTTGTAACTTTTGGTCAGCCCCTTGGCGATCAAGGTTCCCTTGAACTTTGCCGCTTCAACGGTGACCCTGGCCGGTGCCGCAAGTTTGCTAGCGGCGCGCCCTGGAAGACGCGCCAGCAGCGACGATATGCCGGTCATCAGGGTTTCGCTGCTCCGGACTTCGCCGGCGGCGTGATCGACATCATGACACGGCCGCCGCAGGCGTCGACCTGGGCAAGGCCGCTCTTCATCTGCACGGTGAGCTTGCAGCCGACAAGCACGTTGTCGCCTTGCGAGAGCACGACCTTGCTGCCCGAAAGCACCAGCACTTCGGTCTTCATGTCGAAGGTGCCGCGGTCGCCGGTGGCAACCTGATTGTCCGATTTGATGTAGACCTTATCGTCGACCTCGAGATGGTCGATGTTGGCGGATCCGGTCATTGCCGCGGCACCCGCCGGCTGGGCGCCTTTGGCGGCGCCTGCATCCCTGACGTAATAGACCGTCATTTTGCCGGCCTTGAGCACAGTTGGACCCTGGACGACGTTGACGTTGCCCGTGAAGACGGCAACGCTTTCCGCTTGACGCACCTCGAGCTTGTCGCTTTCGATCTGGATCGGCTTGTCGCCCGACAGCCTGAGGCCGGACATTTGGCTGGTCGCCTTGGACTGCGCCAGCGACGGCGCCGTCCCCAAGGTCAGCCCCAAGGTTAGCAACGCCGAAATCGCAGCGAGGCGCCGTGCCGAACTACTGAACCACATTGGTCTCTCCGCTCTTTGCCTCTGCCGCCTTCAGGCTGGCGGGATCGATGTCGACGCGCACCTTGTTCTCGAAAACCAGGACCTTGCCATTGTCCTGGACCGACATCGAATCCGCCCTGATCCGCGACCCGCCGCGGCTGACGTCGACGGGCTCGCTTGTCTTCATAGTGCCTTCGCCGATGTCGAGATAGACCGATTTGAATTTTGCCACCACGCCATCCGTGGTCGACACCGTCACGTCGCTGGTCAGGCTGAGCGTGTTGCCGTCGCGATCATAGGTGCCGTGCGTGGCATCGATGGCGGCCGTGTTGTCGGCCGCAATCGGCAGCTTGGCCTTGATGCCTTCCAGGTCGATGATGCCTTGTTTGCTAACGTCCTGTATGGCGCGCAGGGCCGTCATCGAATAGGGCAGATTCTGCTTGGTGAAGCCGTTGAGTTTGGGATTGGCCATCACCAGCTTGCCATCGGCAAAGGCGCCGCCGTCGGCCTGCACCTCGATTGCAGCGGGGGCCATGAGATAGGAATAGACCGGAAACGCGACCGCGATCACGGCGGCGACCAGCGGCACGGCCAGCTTGAGAATCCGGACCCGGCGCGAATGACGCTGCGCAATGTCAAACGCGTCGACCCGCGCCCAGCCTGCGGCCTTGGGAGCCAACTCCGTCTCGGTGTTGGTCGGTTCGATTGGTCCCGCTAACATGACTGCTTCTTCTAAACCCCTGCCCGCCAGGCCGCCCTATAGGTGGGGTGCCGGCGCCCTCAAGCAAGCACAAGCCGAGGAAAACCGCAAAAATGTGACAACCGCCCCTGTACAACGAAAATGCCCCCGGCGCGCCTGTACCTCATACCAGATATGGGCGCAGAGTGTTAGAGCCTGTAAACGTGACAGGTTGAAGCGTGCCGCGAACGCCGAAGACGGCCTTTGGCGCAAGGCCGTCAGGAAACGGTAGCCGGGCGCGAATGGTTGCTTTAAAAGCATCTGCTCCCACCGACTACGAGGCTGACCATGGCATTGAGAGCCGACGACCTGATCGACCGCCGCCGCTTGCGCCGCAAGCTGACATTCTGGCGTGTTGCGGCGATTGTTGTCGCAGCAGCCGGGCTGATCGCCTTTTCCGCCTGGATTTATGGCGACGACTTCACTGGCGCGGCTGTCGACCACATTGCCAAGGTCAAGATCGAAGGTACCATCACCGAAGACGAAGAACTGATCAAGCGGCTGGAAGCCATCCGTCAGTCGCCGCGCGTCAAGGCTGTGATCCTGTCGATCGATTCACCCGGCGGCACCACCGTCGGTGGCGAGTCGATCTACGAGGAAGTGCGCAAGCTCGCCGCCGACAAGCCGGTGGTGGCCGAGGTCGGCACGCTCGCCGCGTCGGCGGGTTATATGATCGCCACCGCGGCCGACCATATTGTCGCACGCAAATCATCGATCGTCGGCTCGATCGGCGTGCTGATCCAGTACCCGGACGTCAGCGGCCTTATGGACAAGCTTGGCATTAAGCTGGAGGAGGTGAAATCCTCGCCCTTGAAGGCCTCGCCGTCTCCCTTCAAGCCGACCAATGATGATGAGCGCGCCATGGTCCGCAAGCTCATTCTCGACAGCTACGACTGGTTCGTCGGCATCGTCGCCGAACGCCGCAACATGACCAAACCGGAGGTGCTGGCGCTCGCCGACGGATCGATCTTCACCGGCCGGCAGGCGGTCACCAACAGATTGATCGACGCGGTCGGCGGCGAGGCCGAAGCGATTGACTGGCTTGCAGGCAAGGGTGTCGATGCCAAGCTCAAAGTGGTGGAATGGAAGGACACGGAAAAACGCAGCGGTTTCCTGTTCTCCAAGACGATGGCGCAGACCATCGGCGGTGCGCTTGGCCTGCCCGGCTATGGCGGCGACGTCCTTCACGAAATTGGAGCGGACCGCTTGTTTCTTGACGGTCTCGTTTCCGTCTGGCACCCTTGAGACGAGTGAAAAAAGCAAATAAAATCATTCTGATAATTTCGACGGCACTGCTTTCACGGGGAGCCTTTTCATGATCAAATCCGAACTTGTGCAGATCATCGCCACGCGCAACCCGCATCTTTTCCTGCGCGACGTCGAAAACATTGTCGGCGCCATCTTCGATGAAATCACCGACGCCCTTGCCGAGGGCAACCGGGTCGAGCTGCGCGGCTTCGGTGCGTTTTCGGTGAAAAACCGCCCTGCCCGCACCGGCCGCAATCCGCGCACCGGCGAATCCGTCGAGGTCGAGGAGAAATGGGTGCCGTTCTTCAAGACCGGCAAGGAATTGCGTGAAAGGCTGAACGGAGGCAAATAGGCGCGGCGCCCGCCGACCCGCTCCTGCCTTTTCTTCCGAACGGAAAAACATGTTCAATCGCTTCATCCTCATCGTGGTTTTCGTGCCGCTGGCCGTCATCCTGATTGCGCTGGCCGTCGCCAACCGCGAACCGGTGGCCTTCACGCTCGATCCGTTCAATCCCGGCAATCCGGCGCTGACGCTGACCTTGCCGCTCTTCATTTTCCTGTTCCTGGCGCTGGCCATCGGCATGATCGTCGGCAGCCTGGCGACCTGGATCAAGCAGGGTCGCTACCGCAAGCTGGCGCGCCAGCGCGGCGCCGAGGCTGAGAACCTGCGCCAGGCGGTCAGCCGCGCGCCCACCGCGGCGCAGGGCCCGGCCTTGCCGAAGCCGACGAACTGAGCCGCGGTTCGGGCCTGAAGCGCAGCTGGCCTATTTCTCCACGGAGCCTTCCATGCTGACCATTTCCGCCGCCGAGGTCGACCGTGCGCTGACCTTTTCCGGGCTGGTCGAGACGTTGCGCGCCGCTTTTCGCGACGGCGCTGTGCAGCCGATCAGGCACCATCACACGGTCGAGCGGCCCGATGGCGCCGCCTCGACGCTGCTTTTGATGCCGGCCTGGACCGACTTCAACGCAGCCGGCACCTCGGCCGATGGCCATATCGGCGTCAAGATTGTCACCGTGTCACCCGACAACAATGCCGTAGGCAAGCCTGCGGTGATGGGGCTTTACCTCTTGCTCGACGGCGCCACCGGCGAGCCGCAGGCCTTGATCGACGGCCAGCGGCTGACGCAGTGGCGCACGGCCTGTGCCTCGGCGCTGGCCGCCTCGTATCTGGCCCGCGAGGACGCCTCGCGGCTGCTGGTGGTCGGCGCCGGCGCGCTGTCGCCATTCCTTGCAAAGGCGCATTCGGCGGTGCGGCCGATCAAGAACATCCGCATCTGGAACCGCACGCCGGCCAATGCCGAAAAGCTCGCGGCAAAATTGCGTGCCGAGGGTTTTGCGGCCGAAGCAGCAGGCGATCTCGACGCCGAACTCGGCCAGGCCGATATCGTGTCGTCGGCGACCATCACCACCACGCCACTGATCAAGGGCGCACTCT
This sequence comes from Mesorhizobium sp. M0060, assembly GCF_040323155.1. Classification (NCBI taxonomy): domain Bacteria; kingdom Pseudomonadati; phylum Pseudomonadota; class Alphaproteobacteria; order Hyphomicrobiales; family Phyllobacteriaceae; genus Mesorhizobium; species Mesorhizobium sp. M0060. The sequence goes on along the minus strand of NZ_JAMYUP010000009.1, from coordinate 160,855 downwards.
TGAAGCCAGGAGCCCATGTCGATCTGGTTGGCGGCTTCACGCCGGCGATGCGCGAAAGCGACGACGACGCGATTGCACGCGCCCGCGTCTATGTCGACACCCGCGCTGGCGCCATCAAGGAAGCCGGCGATATCGTCCAGCCGCTGGCCTCCGGCGTGCTGAAACCGGAAGCCATCGTCGCAGACCTGCATGAACTGGCACGCGGCCAGAAAAAAGGTCGGCAGAGCGATGACGAGATCACGCTGTTCAAGTCGGTCGGTGCGGCCCTCGAGGACCTCGCCGCCGGCATTGCCGTGTATCGCGCAAGCGTAGGGCAGTAGGGCAGTAGGGCAGTAGGGCAGTAGGGAGCCGTACCAATCGTGCGGCTTCGTGCCAATCATATTTCCTATTCACCTACTGCCTTACTGCCTTACTAACCTACTGCCTTATTCCCTTTGCCAATAAACCCGCAGCCGGTGGTTATCCGGATCGAGCGCGACGAAGGTCCGGCCGAAATCCATGTCGGCCGGGCTCTGCAGGATTGTCAGGCCGCGGCCGGCCCACTCGGCATGGGTGGCGTCGACGGCTGCAGGCGTATCCAGCGCAAAGACGACCTCGGCGCCGCCACCTGCTGCCGCGGCGGCCGGCTCCACCGTGTGACGCGACCAGAGGCCGAGCTTGAAGCCGTTGTCGAGCACGAACAGCACGAAGGTCGGCGAGGTATCGACCGGCTCCCGCCCGAGCAGAGCGCTATAAAAGGCGCCGCTGTACTCAGGCTTGTCGACATAGAGGATGACGAAATTGGGCGGTGTCATGAATTGCTCTCCAGATGGTTTCGACTGGAGGAGCATAAGGCATCCCACTGCCAGATTCTGGCAGCAGCCTTTATTGCGGGCAGCCTTTAACCTGGGCAGCAGCCTTAGCTTGGCTTGTCGAGCGTCGCCCGCCATTCCCTCAGCAGCACCTGGCGACGGCGCGGATAGCGCATCTCGGTGGCGTTGAGGCCGGATATCCGATCGGCGCGAAAGTGTCTGAAGTCCTGGCGCATCTCGCACCACGCCGCGACGACGCGCACCTTGTCGAAGAAGCCGAGCGCAAATGGCCAGACGGTGCGCTCGGAGGCAGCGCCGCCGGCATCGCGATAGACAAAGCTCAGCTTGTGCTCCTCGCGGATGGCCTGCCGCACCACGCCGAGATCGATGCCTTCGATGACCTCGGTGCGCGATCCGACCAGCAGCGTCGAGGCATCGAGATCTTCACGCAAATCGTCCGGCAGCACCGCGGCGACCTTGGCCAGCGCGTCGGTGGCAGCGTTCGCAAGCCGCCAATCCGGCTGCTTGGCCACCCAGCGCGAACCGAGCACGATCGCCTCGATCTCCTCGTCGGTGAACATCAAGGGCGGCAGCATGAAGCCGGGCCTGAGCACATAACCCAATCCCGCCTCGCCCTCGATCCGCGCGCCCTGCCCCTGCAGCGCGGCAATATCGCGATAGAGCGTGCGGATCGACACGCCCATTTCGCCTGCAAGGCTGCGACCGCTGACCGGCCGGCGATGACGGCGCAGTATCTGGATCAGGTCGAGCAGGCGTTCAGCACGGGACATGAATCATAACCTGGTTTCAATCGACGATAGAGCCCCAGCACTTTCGGCGGCAAGCAACATGGTAGCGGACGGGAACATCTACGGCCTCGCTCCGTTGTTCGAACCTATGGAAATCCGCGGGTTCCTATTGTTCTGGTCGATTTTGACCACCACCGTCGCTGCGCTCAGCCTTGGGCCATCCTTCGCCCATGTGCTAGAATCGGTGCCGCGACTGACCAGATGGTCGCCTTCGCTTTGGCGTGAAACTACGGTCTTCAACGCTCAGTTCCAATTCTTCGCGACTATCGGCGCACCGCTGGACGTGGCGGCGATCGTCTGTCCGGGTCTACTCGCATGGATGCTGCGCGGCGACCGCCCGGCATTCTGGTGGGCGTTGGCCGCCACCATGCTTTACCTGATGGCCCTTGTGGCGTGGGTTGCGCTGGTCAAACCGGCAAACGATGTCCTGGCTACCTGGGTGCCCGGACCGATCCCGGACAATTTCGAAACTATCCGGAGCCGCTGGGAAACGGGCCATATGGTCGTCACCGGCTTCAAGGCCGCCGGTTTCATAGCGCTCGTCGTCGCCCTGCTTTCGATCCGGCGCGGCTGATCCTTTCGCAAATGCCGGCGGCCGCTTTGTTGCGCCGGTCAATGTGCTGTGGCAGAAGCGGCCGAGCCGCCGCCCGGAGATGCGCCTTCTTGAAACCTTTTCGCGACAAACGCCGCGACAGCCGCCCGCCCGCGAAGGGCGTGGCGGAGCAGCCGCGGCAGCGCGACGCCAATCGAACTGCTGGTCCGGAGACAAAACCGCAGGACCGGTCCGAGCCTAAAGCCGCGCCACGCCTGCTGTCGCGCCGCGACGGCGCGCTGCCTGCCGAACATTTGCCGCTGATCCTCGAAGTCGGTCCCAATCAGGACTACGCGCTGCTCGACAGCGGCGCCGGAGAAAAGCTCGAGCAATACGGCCCCTACCGCATCGTTCGGCCGGAGGGCCAGGCGATCTGGCAAAAGGCTTTGCCGGCCAGAGACTGGGAGCGCGCCGACGCCATTTTCACCGGCGATACCGACGAGGAAGGCATCGGCCGCTGGCGCTTTCCGAAGACACCGCTCGGCGAGACCTGGCCGATGAAGCATGACGGCATCGACTATCTCGGCCGCTTCACTTCGTTTCGCCATGTCGGCGTCTTTCCCGAGCAGGCCTCGCATTGGGACCACATGGCCGGGCTGATCGCGGCGGCAAAACGGCCGGTCAAGGTGCTGAACCTGTTCGGTTACACCGGCCTTGCTTCGCTCGTGGCGGCGCGTGCTGGCGCCGAGGTCACCCATGTCGATGCTTCCAAGAAAGCGATCGGCTGGGCCCGCGAAAACCAGGAGATGGCGGGCCTGTCGCAAAAGCCGATCCGCTGGATCGTCGACGATGCCGTGAAATTCGCCGAACGCGAGGAGCGCCGCGGCAACCGCTATGACATCATCCTGTTCGACCCGCCCGCCTATGGCCGCGGACCGAAGGGCGAGGTCTGGCAGCTATTCGAGGATCTGCCGGCGCTGACCGACATCTGCCGCGCCATCCTGACGCCGAAGCCGCTCGCCGTGGTGCTGACCGCCTATTCGATCCGCGCCTCCTTCTTCGCCATCCATGCCTTGCTGCGCGACACCTTCGCCGGCATGGGCGGCACGGTCGAATCGGGCGAGTTGATCATTCGCGAGAAATCCGCCGGCCGGGCGCTGTCGACCTCGCTGTTCTCGCGCTGGGTGGCCTGAATGAGTACATACGAACGGCACGCAGGCGCGCCAGGGCAGGTGAAGGAAGTCACCAGCCTCGCCAATCCGCTGATCAAGGACATCAAGGCGCTCGCCTTGAAGAAATTCCGCGACCAGCAGAATGCCTTCATGGCCGAAGGCCTGAAGCTGGTCATCGACGCGCTCGATCTCGGCTGGACGATCAGGACACTGGTCTTCGCCAAGGCCGCACGCGGCAATGCGGCGGTCGAAAAAGTCGCGGCGCGCACAGTTGCCGCCGGCGGCACCGTGCTTGAAGTTTCGGAAAAGGTGCTGGTCGCCATCACCCGCCGCGACAATCCGCAAATGGTCGTCGGCGTGTTCTCACAGAAATTCCTGCCGCTGAAGGACATCCGCGCCCAGGACGGCGACGTCTGGGTGGCGCTCGACCGCGTGCGCGACCCCGGCAATCTCGGCACCGTCATCCGCACAGTCGACGCCGTCGGCGCCACGGGTGTCATCCTGGTCGGCGAGACAACCGATCCTTTTTCGGTCGAGACGGTGCGCGCCACCATGGGTTCGATCTTCGCCGTGCCGGTCGCCAAGGCGACGCCTGAGGCTTTCCTCGCCTGGCGAAAGAGCTTTCCCGGCCTCGTCGCCGGCACACATCTTAAGGGTGCGGTCGATTACAGATCGGTCGATTTTTCAAAAGGTCCGGTGCTTTTGATGATGGGCAACGAGCAGCAAGGCCTGCCTGACGAGTTGGCTGCAAGCTGCGACAGATTGCTGCGGATACCGCAGGCCGGCCGCGCCGATTCGCTCAACCTGGCGGTGGCCACCGGCGTCATGCTGTTCGAGATCCGGCGCGGCGCGCTGAAGCTCGGCCCGGAGGAAGCCGGATCGTGACATCCCAAACCGTGAAACTGCAAACCATGAAGTCCTGGAGCCCCTACGCTCTTCTGGTCGTCGCCGCGATAGCGTTCGACCAGTGGCTGAAGTATCTGGTCGAGACCGGCCTTGCCTTTCAGCAAAGGCTCGATCTGTTGCCGTTCCTGGCACTGTACCGCACCTACAACACCGGCATCGCGTTTTCGCTGTTTTCGTCCTTTGGCGACACCGGCCTGGTGGTCGTCGCGGTCCTGGTGGTCGCTTTCGTGCTCTACCTCGCTGCCCGCACGCCGCCCGGCCACCTGCTTGCCCGCGTCGGTTTCGCGCTGATCGTTGGCGGTGCGCTCGGCAATCTGATCGACCGCGCTACCTATGGCCATGTCATCGACTATATCCTGTTCCATACGCCGGTCTGGTCCTTCGCCGTCTTCAACCTCGCCGACGCCTTCATTTCGGTCGGTGCCGTGCTGGTCGTCTTCGATGAACTCATTGGCTGGGGGCGCGGGACCTCGCACGATTGACCTCACTGGCTGGGCGCCACACACTTCAGAACCGAACGCCTCGAGGAGAAAAAATGCTCGAAACCTTCAAAGCCATCCTCGTTTCGCGCGACGCCGAGAAAAAACAGTCGGTCGCAGTGACCGAACTCACCGAGGCAGACCTGATGGAGGGGGACGTTACCGTCGCGGTCGAGGCGACGACGGTGAACTACAAGGACGGTCTTGCCATAACAGGCAAGGCACCGGTGATCCGCCGCTGGCCGCTGGTGCCGGGCATCGATTTCGCCGGCACCGTCACCTCGTCTTCCAATCCCGACTGGCGCAAGGGCGATCGCGTCATATTGAACGGCTGGGGCGTCGGCGAGACGCATTTCGGCGCCTATGCCGGACGCGCCCGCGTCAACGGCGACTGGCTGGTGCCGCTGCCGGACGGCATGAGCCCGCATGATGCGATGGCGGTCGGCACCGCCGGCTACACCGCCATGCTTTGCGTCATCGCGCTGGAGCGGCACGGCATCGTGCCCGACCGCGGCCCGGTGGTGGTGACGGGTGCTGCCGGCGGCGTCGGCTCGGTTGCGGTCTCGATCCTGTCCAGCCTCGGCTATCACGTCATCGCTTCGACCGGCCGCAGTGCCGAACGCCCTTACCTGATAGACCTTGGCGCGGCCGAAGTGATCTCACGCGACGAGCTTACCCAGCCGGCAAAGCCGCTCGCCAAGGAACGCTGGGCCGGCGGCGTCGATGCTGTCGGCAGCCACACGCTGGCCAACGTTCTGTCGATGACCTCCTATGGCGGCGCCGTCGCCGCTTGCGGCCTCGCCGGCGGCATGGACCTGCCAGCAAGCGTCGCTCCGTTTATCCTGCGCGGTGTCTCCCTGCTCGGCATCGATTCCGTGATGGCGCCCAAGGCGGTCCGCATCGAGGCCTGGCGCCGCATCGGCACCGATCTCGATCACGCAAAGCTTGCCAGCCTGTCGACGAGCATCGGCTTCGACGGCATCATCGGCGCGGCGCATGACATCGTCGAGGGCAGGATCCGCGGCCGAGTGGTGGTGGACATGTGAGCCCAAGGGCAACAAGGGACAAAAAGAGCGCGACCGCTAAAATTCGAACGATCCGCCACAACCTTCCATAAGCTCTATCTGGCAGGAGTTCCGTATGATTGCGGAACCCGGCATCAGAGAGGCGGAACCAGCCGAACGGGCCGACGGGACGGCTCCCGAGGCGCCAGGGCGGCAGCTTGTCGCCGCTCCACCGCTGGCGCCGGAATTGCCGGATGCCAACCGCGAAGGCCTGCCGTTCCTGACGCTCGTCGCCATCGTCGTGCTGGCAGGCCTGTCGCATCTGACCGGAGCGCCGATCTTCATCACCATCGGCCTTTTGGCGACAGCCATGGCCGGGCTCGCCATGCATCTGCGCAACAGGCGCGCCGAGCGCCGCGCGGTGGCCTTGCTCGGCGCGACGGCGGCCCGCAGCCGCGCCGAGATCGAGACGCTGGCCGACCGCATGTGGGAGATGCAGGAGAGCGAGGAGCGCTTCCGCGGGCTGATCGATGCGCTCGGCGATCTCGTCGTCCACCGCGACCGCGACGGCCACATCGTCTACGCCAACAAGGTTTTCGCCGACCTTGTCGAAACCGACCAGCGCGACCTTGCCGGCAAGACCTTGGCCGAACTCGGCATCGATGTCGGCATCGTCCCCGACGCCGCCTTTTCCGACCATGAATGCCTGAGTTCCACCGACGTCGCCATTCGCACGCCGGACGGTCCACGCTGGTTCTCTTGGATCGAGCTGTCGGTGCGCGACAAGGACAGCGGCGCCGTTTCGCATCGTGCCATCGCCCGCGACATCACTGCCCGCAAGCGCGCCGAATCGTCGCTGATCACCGCCCGCGAGCGGGCCGAATATGCCAGCCAAGCCAAATCGCGCTTCCTCGCCACCGTCAGCCACGAGATCCGCACGCCGATGAACGGCATCATGGGCATGGCGCGGCTTCTCGCCGACACCAGCCTTTCGCCCGAGCAGCGGACCTATGTCGGCGCCATCTCGACCTCGGCCAGCGCGCTGCTGGCTCTGATCGAGGACCTGCTCGATTACTCCAAGATCGAGGCCGGCCGCTTCGATCCGGAACCGCAGCCGATGTCGGTGCGTGAGATCGCCGACAACGTCGTCGAACTCTTGGCGGCGCGGGCCTTTGCCAAGGATATCGGCCTCGGCTGCCATGTCGAACCCGACGTGCCGCAGCTGATCACCGCCGACCCCGGCAGGGTCAGGCAGGTGCTGCTCAACCTCATCGGCAACGCCGTCAAGTTCACCGACAGCGGCGGCGTTCTGGTAAGCATCGCCCGCGTCCGCACCGAAACCACCGATCGCATCCGCTTCACCATCGCTGACACCGGCCCCGGTCTGCGTGAGGAGGACATGGAGCGCATCTTCGAGGACTTCGAACAGGCCGACGGCACCTCGACCCGTGCGCATGGCGGCGCCGGCCTCGGTCTTGCCATTTCCAAGCGCCTGGTGACCGCCATGGGCGGCACTATCTCGGTGTCGAGCCGGCTTGGCCAGGGGTCCGAATTCGTCTTCGAGATTCCCGCTATTTCCGCAGTCGAGGCGCCGCAGATCCGCCAGAACGCGCTGTCGGGCCGGCATGCGGTGATCGTGTCGAAGAATCTCGTCGAGGCCGAAGCCATCGCCCGCACCATTCGCGCCAATGGCGGCACGGTCGATCTGGCCACCACCGCCGCCCAGGCCACCCCTTTCGCCGAGGGCTGCGACGTGCTTCTGGTCGATGCTGCCATGGAGGAAAGTGACGGCAGGCTGCTCAGGCGCCTGCGCCAGGGCGGCTTTGCCGATTGCGAGGCGGTGACGCTGATCGCGCCGACCGACCGCGGCATGCTTGGCGAGTTCCGCGCCAACGGTTACGCCACCTTCCTGGCAAGGCCGGTGCGCGGCGAGACACTGCTGCGCGTGCTTTTGACCAGCCATGCGCCGGTCATCGCCGAGCCGCAGCCGCAAAAGCGCGGCGCGCAAGCTGTGCACGCCATTGGCGGCCGCCAGCAGGGCCTGTCGGTGCTGATCGCCGAGGACAACGACATCAACGCCATGCTGGCCCGCGCCACGCTGCTGAAGGCCGGGCATCGCGTAAAAGTGGTCGGCAACGGCAAGGCCGCGGTCGAGGCGGTCATCAGCACCGGCCACAAGCACCGCTTCGATGTGGTGCTGATGGACCTGCATATGCCGGTGATGGACGGTCTGGACGCCATCGCCGCCATCCGCCGCTATGAGGAGGAGACCGCGGTGCCGCCGGTGCCGATCATGGTGCTGTCGGCCGACAGCCAGGAAAAGACCCGCCACGCCGTGCTCGCTCACGGTGCCAGCGGCTTCGTCACCAAGCCGCTCGACCCCGATGCCCTGGTTCACGCGGTCGAAGGGCAAGTGGCTGCCTGAGCCGCTTTCGATCACCCGATAGCCGGTTGGCATTAGAGCGCCCGCGTCTCTTGGACGCGCAAAGGACGCTCTAACACTTTGACTTTTTCGCATGATCCTTTCCGGAAACCAATTTCGGTTTCCGGGGTCATGCGATACCCAGCCGACGAAGTATTGCCCGCAGAGCCGTATCACGGTACTGTCACAATCCTGTTGCACCTACACCGTATCCCCGTGCCAAGAGGGATGGCTCGAAGGAGAATCACTCGTGCATACAGTCATGCCGGAATGTGATGCTCGGCCGAACGCCAGCGGGCCTTTGCTTGTCGGCCGGAACGCCGATGCCGTCATAAAAGGCGCATCGCTCGGCCGCATCGGCAATCTCGAAGTGCGGCTCGCCCGCAACGAGGCCGAGATCGCTGCCGCGCAGGAAGTGCGCTACCGGGTGTTCTACGACGAGCTTGGTGCCAGGAAGGACCTGTTCCAGATGCAGGACCGCCGCGATGCCGACCGCTTCGATCCCCTCTGCGATCATCTGCTGGTCTTCGATACTTCGCTTTCCGGCCCCGAGCATCGCCGCATCGTCGGCACCTACCGCCTGCTGCGGCAGGAGATTGCCGCAGCAGCCGGCGGCTTCTATTCCGAGGGCGAATTCGAGCTGACCAAGTTGATCGCCCGGCATCCCGGCCAGCGCTTCCTTGAGCTTGGCCGCTCCTGTGTTCTGCCGGAATACCGTTCGAAGCGCACCATCGAGGCGCTGTGGCAAGGCATCTGGGCCTATATCAACCATTACGGCATCGGCGTGATGACAGGCTGCGCGTCGTTCCACGGCACCGTGCCGGCGGCACATGCCGAGGCGCTGACCTATCTTGCCCATCACTGCCGGACGAATTCATCCTGGGACGTGCGTGCCGTCGCCGGGCGCTATTGTTCCATGGATCTGATGCCGATCGAGGCCGTCAATGCCAAGGCGGCGATCGCCGCCATGCCGCCGCTGGTCAAGGGCTATCTGCGCGTCGGCGCGCGCATCGGCGACGGCTGCGTCATCGATCGTGAATTCTCGACGGTCGACGTGTTCGTGGTGATGCCGGTCAAGGAGATCGGCGCCCGCTACGTCAACTATTATGGCGGGGAAGCGCAGCGCTTCGCTGCGTGAATAGTGAATAGTGAATGATGAATAGTGAATGATAGAAACGAAGCCCGTCTGGCTTCTACAAACTACTTTCTACCAACTACTAACCATTCACTATTGACCATTCATCATTCACGCATCCTTCTCAGCCTGCTCGTTGACCGGCCCCGGCTCCGGCGCTTCGCTTGCCACATGCTTGGGGCCGCCCTTGGCGACGCCGACCATGGCCGGCCGCAGCACGCGCTCGCCGATCGAATAGCCGGGCTGCACGACCTGGACGACCGTGTTGGCGGGCACGTCGGGATTGGGCACCTCGAACATCGCCTGGTGGAAATTCGGATCGAATTTCTCCCCCTCGGGCTCGAGCTTCTTCACACCGTGCCGCTCCAGCGCCGACAGCATGGCGCGCTCGGTGATCTCGACGCCGTCGATCAGCGCCTTGAAGCCGGCATCGCCCGATGCCTTGGCCTCCTCCGGGATGGCATCCAGCGCACGGCGCAGATTGTCTGATACCGACAGCATGTCGCGGGCAAAATTGGCGACCGCATAGGCGCGCGCGTCGTGGACGTCTCGGGCGGTGCGGCGGCGCAAATTCTCCATGTCGGCCGCGACGCGCAGCGCGCGATCCTTCAGCTCTTCGTTTTCCTTCAGAAGCCGCACAAGCGCTTCATAGTCGCCGTCGACGCCGCCTTCCCTTGGCTCCGCGGCAGCCTCGGTCTTCTCGGCTTCATCGAGCGCGCGTTCGTCTTTTGCCTGGTCGCTCATCGCCGTTTCCCGTCATTTCGAATGGTGTGGATTTGCGCCCGATATCGAGGTTTAGCGGCCAAAAATCAAGGGGCAAGCGATACTGCAGCCGCTGTCGCGGCTTGATGGCGGACGGCGCAGACCTTTCGATTTTAATTCAAACTTTACCACAGCTGCCGGCTTTGCTTGCCAGGATACTACAAAGCGGGAACCATTCCTCCCCTGGAAGAGTTTCGAAGCCGACACAGGATTTTGGATGATGCCCCGCAGGAATGGCGAAAAACGCGACGGGCTCGCCGCCGATATCCGGCGCCAGCTCGGCACCGAAGCGACCAAGCGCTTTCTGCGCACCTTGCCGGCCTTCCGCACGGAGTCCGATATTCCCGACCGTTTGAAGGAATTGCTTGACCGCCTGGACGGCATCGAAGCCAACATGGTCGCAGGCGGGCGCCGTCGGTAGACCCCGTTGCCGGCGGCGCGCCCGGCGATTGCGGCCGGAAACTCCTCGCATCGCGCGACATTTACGCGCAGTAACTTTGCGTGACCCCATCTTGTGGCAGCGCCCTGCACCGCCTATGTTTCATGATGAACATGATTTCCCCCGAAGCTGTGGCAAACAGCAAGCGTGCCTGGTTGAAAATCCTGTCGCGCTATAAAAAGCCCGACAGGCGTCGCAGCGCCGTCGAACTCGCCATCACCCTCATCCCTTTCGCCACGCTGTGGGCATTGTCCTCGGCCGCTTATGCCTATGGCCATTGGTGGGGTCTGGTCCTCATCCTTCCGGCCGCCGGCTTTCTGGTGCGGATCTTCATGATCCAGCACGATTGCGGCCACGGCTCGTTCTTTGCCAATCGCTATGCCGACGACTGGATCGGCCGCGTGCTTGGCGTGCTGACGCTGACGCCATACGATTGCTGGCGCCGCGCCCACGCAACCCATCACGCCAGCGCCGGCAATCTCGACGAGCGCGGCACGGGCGACATCAAGACGCTGACCGTGGCCGAATATCGGCAACTGTCGTGGCGAGGTCGGCTCGCCTATCGCCTCTATCGCCACCCGCTGGTGATGTTTGGCCTTGGCCCGATTTGGATCTTCATTTTCGAGCAGAGACTGCCCTTGGGCATGATGCGGGGCGGTCTCACCCCTTGGGTGTCGTCGATGTCCACCAATCTCGCCATCGCCGTCATCGCTGCCCTGCTCATCTGGTTTGTTGGCCCCGGCGCGTTCCTGGTCGTCCATTTGCCGATCGTCATCCTCGCCGGATCGGCCGGCATCTGGCTGTTCTATGTCCAGCATCAGTTCGAGGAGACGGAGTGGACAAAGGACTCCGAGTGGGAATTCCAGCGCGCCGCCCTGCACGGCTCGTCCTATTACGACCTGCCGCCGGTGCTGAGCTGGCTCACTGGCAATATCGGCGTCCATCACGTGCACCACCTCTCCGCCAAGGTGCCATGCTACCGGCTTCCGGAAGTGCTGAGGGACTATCCGGAGCTGCGTGAGATCGGCCGCATAACGCTGTTCGACAGCCTGCGCTGCGTCAAGCTGGCGCTGTGGGACGAGAGCCGCAACAAGCTGGTGTCGTTCCGCGAAGCGCGGATGGCCATGTAGACGCACCGCCGCGCTGCCTGCGCGGCGGTTTATTTAGGACTCTAAATCAAGCCGCCTGGCGTTCGTCGCGCATCAGGATCTCGCCCTGGCGGATCTCGGTGCCCAGCACTTTCAGGCATTCGCGCATGAAGGCGGCAAGGCCCGGCCAGCCCTTGGCCGACACAAGATTGCCGTCGACATGGGCGCCGGTCGGCGCAACGTCGATATAGATGCCGCCGGCCAGCGTGACTTCCGGCTCGCAATACTGCAGCGCCGCGACTTCCCTGCCGCGCACGACGCCGTCGACCGCGATTAGGATCTGCACGCCGTGGCAGATGGTGAAGATCGGCTTGCCGGTGTCGTGGAAATGCCGCACCAGCGCCTGCACGCGCTTGTCGATACGAATATATTCCGGGCCCCGCCCGCCCGCCGCGTAGACGGCGTCGTATTCGGCCGGGTTGACCTCGGAAAACGTCTTGTTGAGAATGTAGTCGTGGCCGAGCTTTTCCGTATAGGTTTGGTGGCCTTCGAAGTCGTGCAGCGAGGTCTTCAGGATATCGCCCGCCTTCTTGTCGGGACAGACGACATGGACGGTGTGGCCCACCGCATGCATGGCCTGTTCAAAGACGAAAATCTCGTATTCCTCGCTGAACTCGCCAACGAGCATCAATATCTTCTTGCCAGCCATATCCGGTTCCTCCCTTGTGGCCACACATTTATTTCGGATCTCGAAATAATAGACCTATCCTAAAGCGGGGACGGGCAAAATAAAAGACTGAATCGGCAATGTGGTCCGACCAGATGCGGCTTTGGTTCCGCGGGGCGGATCAGCCGGCGCGCACCCGCCGCCAGGAATATTTCGGGCCTTTGGCCTCCGGCTTCACCGCCGGCTGGTAGAACAGCGGCAGTCCGCCGGTGCGGCCTTGCTCGAGCCGCTTCAGCAGCACCGGGTGCGACACCTCGAATTCGTCGAAGCCGAGGCGCAGCATATGCGGCAGCTGGTCGATCAGAACCTGGCCGGTGGCGCGCATGGCGCCGGCAAAATGATAACGGCTGCGCAGCAATTCGCCCTTGGAGAACGAGCGGCCGTCATTGAACGCCGGAAACGCCAGCGCCACCAGCGACAGCTGGTCGAGCAGGCCGGCGATCTTTTCGAGCTGGTCGCCGGGCTGCAGCAGCACGCCAATGCGTTCCTTCGCCGACCGCCGCACCTCCGGATCGAGGCCGAGAAACGCCTGCAGCGGCAGGATGAAGCGGCCATTGCCGACCAGCGCCTCGGCGCTTTCGGCATGAACCCACTCGTCCTCGCAGAAACCATTCGGCGTCCACAGGCGGGTGGCGGTTTCCGCTATCAATTCGCTCATCAAGAAAATTCCCAAGTTCAAAAACCTGGATCCCAAAAATCCGGGATCCCAAAAGATCCTAAAGCGAGGCGTCGGTCAGTGACTTCTCCAGCCCCGACAAATGGATGCCGCACTCGGTCTTGGCGTGCCCGGCCCAGCGGCCACTGCGCGCGTCATCGCCAGGCTGCACCGGCTGCGTGCACGGAAAACAGCCGATCGACAGATAGCCATAGGCGACCAGCGGGTTTTCACGCAGCGCATGTGCGCGCATGTAGCCGGCCTGGTCTGATGTCGTCCAGTGCGCCAGCGGATTGATGCGGATGCGCGAGCCGACCGCCTCGAACACCGGAAGCGCTGCCCGCGTCGCCGCCTGGAAGCGCTTGCGGCCGGTGAACCAGGCGCGGAACGGCTCGACGCCGCGCGCCAGCGGCTCGACCTTGCGCACGTCGCAGCAGGCGTCGGTATCGGTCTCGTTGAGATTGCCGGTCGGGTCGATCCTTGCCAGCGCCGTATCGTCGGGCCTGATCACCCGGATATCGGTCAGCCCGAAATCGGCGACCAGCGCGTCACGATAGCCGAGCGTTTCCTCGAAATGCTTGCCGGTGTCGAGAAAGATCACCGGCAGCGTGCGGTCGATCTCGGCGATCATGTGCAGCAGCACCGCCGAATCCGCGCCGAACGACGAAACCGCGGCGATTTCGCCGTGAAACAACTCCCGGGCTGAGCGCTCGATGATCTCCAGCGGCTTCAGATGGCCATAGAGCGCGTCGAGACCCGCCGCTTCGGCGGCGATGCCGGCCTCGACGTCGACGATCCGATCAAGCGGCCTTGGCTTCGCCAGCATAGAGCGCCTCCTTGAACGGCGCGGGACCGACACGGCGGTAGGCGTCGATGAATCTTTCGTTTCTGTCCAGCCGAAGCCCGAGATAGGTCTCGACGATCTGCTCGATGGCATCGGTGATCTCTTCCGAACTGAAGCCGCGGCCGATGATCTCGCCGACCGAGGTGTTCTCGTCGGCCGAGCCGCCGAGCGTCACTTGATAGAGCTCGGCGCCTTTCTTCTCGACGCCGAGGATGCCGATATGGCCGACATGGTGATGGCCGCAGGCATTGATGCAGCCGGAAATCTTCAGCTTCAATTCGCCGATGTCGCGCTGGCGCTCCAGCGAAGCGAAGCGGCGCGAGATTTCCTGCGCCACGGGGATGGAACGCGCCGTCGCCAGCGCGCAATAGTCGAGGCCGGGGCAGGAGATGATGTCACTGATCAGATTGGAATTGGCCGTCGCCAGCCCGATATCGACCAGCGCGTCATAGACCGCCTTGAGGTCGGCACGCGCGACATGCGGCAGGATCAGGTTCTGCTCGTGGCTGACGCGCAGCTCGTCGAAGGAATATTTTTCGGCAATGTCGGCGACCGCTTCCATCTGGCTGTCGGAGGCATCGCCCGGCGTCTCGCCGATGCCCTTGAGCGAGATGGTCACTGCGGCATAGTCGGGATGGCGATGGGTGACCACATTCTGGTCCAGCCATTCGGAAAAGCTCTTGGAATCGAGCCGGGCAAGCTTGACCGCCTCGTCGCCTTCCGGCCGGTCGACAAGCGCCGGCGGCGCGAAATAGGCGTCGATGGCACGGATGTCGGCTTCCGGCAGCTTCAGCTCGGCGTCCTTCAATTCCTGCCATTCAGCCTCGACCTGGCGGGTGATCTCCTCGACGCCGGTCTCGTGGACCAGGATCTTGATGCGCGCCTTGAACTTGTTGTCGCGCCGGCCATAGAGGTTGTAAACACGCAGGATCGCCGTGCAGTAGGACAACAGATCCGCTTCGGGCAGGAAGTCGCGGATCTTCTTGGCCACCATCGGCGTGCGGCCCTGGCCGCCGCCGACATAGACCGCGAAACCGAACTCGCCGGCCGCATTCTTCTTCAGGTGCAGGCCGATGTCATGCGTCTGGATGGCGGCGCGGTCGCGCTCGGCGCCGGTCACCGCGATCTTGAACTTTCGCGGCAGGAACGAGAATTCCGGATGCACCGACGACCATTGCCGCAGGATTTCGGCATAGGGGCGCGGATCGGCGACCTCGTCGGCGGCGGCGCCGGCGAAGTGGTCGGCGGTGACGTTGCGGATGCAGTTGCCGCTGGTCTGGATGGCGTGCATCTCGACGCTTGCCAGGTCGGCCAGGATAGCCGGAATGTCCGACAGCGCCGGCCAGTTGAACTGGATGTTCTGGCGCGTCGTGAAATGGCCGTAGCCCTTGTCGTATTTGCGGGCGATATGGCCAAGCATGCGCAGCTGCTTGCTGTTCAGCGTGCCGTAGGGCACCGCAATGCGCAGCATATAGGCATGCAGCTGCAGATAGACGCCGTTCATCAGCCGAAGCGGCCGGAACTGATCCTCGGTGATCTCGCCGGCAAGCCGCCGTGCGACCTGGTCGCTGAACTCGGCGACGCGGGCCTTGACGAAATCGTGGTCGAACTCATCGTAACGGTACATGTCTCGGTCTTTCCGGGCGCGTCCGCCCGTTATTTTCTTCATTCGAGCATGATCGGGATCATGCTCCTGTCATCTATGCCGCGCGGGCGGCTTGCGGACGGGCCTGCTTGCCCAGATCGTGACGGGTGGTGGGGCCGGCGGCGCGGATCTTTTCACGCAGCCGGACCGCCTCGACCGTGCCGTTGAGCACGGTCACGTCGATCAGATTGACGTCGACCACCTCGTTGTCGGCGGAGGCCTTGGCGCCGATCGCCTCCAGCCGGTCCTCGGCCGCCTTGTCATAGGCGATGTCGGCGTGGTCGATGGTCTCGGCCCAGCCGCCATTGGCGTACCAGACGGCTATGCCGTCGGCGAGGCGGTTCGCGGTCAGGACTTTCATTGGTTCACTCCTACCGCGGCAGCACGGGCCACGCTTTCCTGCCTGTGTGCCGCCAACGGCTCGGACCGTTCGAAATTGGCGCCGGCGACCGCGTCGCCGATGATGGTCATCACCGGGCCGCTGAGATCGGCGCGCGCCTCCAGCGACGGCAGGTCGGCGAGCGTGCCATGGAAACGGCGGCGGTTGGCGAGGCTGGCATTCTCGACCACGGCGACGGCCGTATCCGGCGACAGGCCGGCTTCGATCAGACGGCCGGCGACCTCGGCGGCGACCGAGCGTCCCATATAGACGGCGACCGTTGCACCGGAAATAGCGAGCTTTGCCCAATCGGGCAGCGAATTTCCCTTTAAGTCGTGACCGGTGGTGAACACCATTGACGACGACACGCCGCGCAGCGTCAGCGGCAGTTCGAAATCGGCGGCGGCGGCAAAGGCCGCGGTGACGCCCGGAACCACCTCATAGGCGATGCCGGCATCGCGCAACGCCGCCATTTCCTCGCCGGCCCGGCCGAACACCAGCGGGTCGCCGGATTTCAGCCGCACGACGCGCTTGCCGGCGTGGCCAAGCTCGACCAGCAGCGCATTGATCTCGGCCTGGCTCTTGGAATGGCAGCCCTTACGCTTGCCGACCGGCAGGCGTTCGGCATCGCGGCGGCCCATGGCGACGATCGCCTCCGGCACCAGCGCGTCATGGACGATCACGTCGGCTTCCATCAGCAGGCGATGAGCGCGCAGCGTCAGCAAGTCCTCGGCGCCGGGACCAGCCCCCACCAAAGCAACATTGCCCAGGGCGATATGGCCCGATGCCGGTGTATCCGAAAGCAGCAGGCGGACGGCGGCGTCATGCGCCTCAGAAAGCTGTCCAGCTTCCACGGCGCGGGCCGGCGCGCCGCCAAAGAAATCGCTCCAGAAGCGGCGGCGGGCATTGCCTTTCGGCAGCAGCTTTTCGGCGGCGCCGCGAAACGATGCGGC
Organism: Mesorhizobium sp. M0060; assembly: GCF_040323155.1. Classification (NCBI taxonomy): domain Bacteria; kingdom Pseudomonadati; phylum Pseudomonadota; class Alphaproteobacteria; order Hyphomicrobiales; family Phyllobacteriaceae; genus Mesorhizobium; species Mesorhizobium sp. M0060. The sequence goes on along the minus strand of NZ_JAMYUP010000009.1, from coordinate 144,113 downwards.
AAGCGCGGCGAGCGGCCCGAGCGAAGGCGACAGCATGCGGTCAATGCGGCTGCGCAGCATCTGCGCCAGCACCGGGCCGGCACCTTCCGTGCCGATGGCAATGGCGACCGGCGCGCGGTTGACCAGTGCCGGCGTGAAGAAATCGCAGAGCTCCGGCCGGTCGACGGCATTGACCGGAATGCCCAGCCGGCGCGCATCCCCTGCAACGCGGCGGTCGAGCGCCTCATTGCCGCTGGCGGCAAACACCATCACCGCATCTGCGAGGTGCGCGACATCGTAGGCGTCGGCGACGTGGGTGGCACCTGTCTCGGCGATGAAGGCCAGCAGTTCGGGGCTTGCAGCATCGCTGACGATGCGCAGCACAGCGCTCGACTGAGCGAGCAGCCGCGCCTTGGCCAGCGCCTCCTCGCCACCGCCGATGATGGCCACGGCTTCGCCCTCGACCCGCATGAAGACGGGAAAGGCGTTGAGCTTAGGGTTGGCTTGCGGCATGACGAGCGGAATCCTGGAACCGTTTGCCAGTTCTACGCGGGGGCGCGAAAAACCAGAAGGCACCCACTCGCGCATCGCTTCGTAGCAGGCAATCTCTTTTCTGCAAGCATGACGGCCAAGAGAAAAATATTCCACATTCAAATGCGGAGCGGATTGAAGCTGCTGTTGCGGCCCTTGATCCGCTGCCTTTCTAGCGGCTGGCCGAGCGCGCCACAAAACAGATTTTTCTAAATTCTACCAATTTAGTAGATTAAAGCCGCCGGATCCCAACCGAGCCATTAACGGCAGCTTGGCGCTCTCGCCATCCCTACCGGAACATTCACGCCTCGGCACGCGTTTGCCCTGTAGACCCAGGCCCGGTCATACCCCTGCGGCAAAGGCCCGGCGATGGGTTCGAAAAATCAAAAAAGGAGCGCCCCATGAGCTACGTCAGACTGAAACGCGGATTGTGGATCGTGGTGGCCGACGGCGAAAAGGCGCTATTCCTCGAGAACCGTGGAGACGTCCAATATCCCGACCTTCAGGTCGTGCACGAGATGGAGCAGGAAAATCCGGCGACCCGAGAGCAAGGCACGGACCGCCCCGGCCGCTACAGCGACGGCCCTTCCGTCCACCGCAGCGCGGTCGAGGACACCGACTGGCACCGTCTCGGCAAGGAGCGTTTTGCCGACGAGATTGCCGACACGCTCTACAAGCTCGCGCATCGCGGCACGTTCAAGGAGATCGTGCTGATCGCGCCGCCGCCGGTGCTGGGCGACATGCGCAGGAAGCTGCACAAGGAGGTCGCTGACAAGATAACGGCGGAAATTCCAAAGACGCTGACCAACCACAGCATACCCGATATCGAGAGCCTGCTGCAGGCGACCTGATCGCGGCATCGGCTGCGCGCAACCTTCATTTCCGTATCAATCGCCAGGCTGGAGCAGGCCGCGCCGTGGTGGTGGCAAATCTTGCCGGCTCTCCGTCTTTTTGCTGCTTTGCCATTGATTTCATGGGATTGCGGGCTGTCACGCGACTGTCCATACTGCCAGGGCGGCGGCTTTGGCCGGCATATCCGACATCGCGATTCCTGAAGGCGCTCCATAGACAATGCCGCATGACACGCCCCTTATCGCCACCATCGTTGCCGGTCTGGGGCTGGCTTTCGTCTTCGGCGCGCTTGCCAACCGCTTCCGCGTCCCGCCGCTGGTAGGCTATCTCATCGCCGGCGTTCTGGTTGGACCGAACACGCCGGGTTTCGTCGCCGATGCCGGCCTCGCCAATGAACTGGCTGAGATCGGCGTCATCCTGCTGATGTTCGGCGTCGGCCTGCATTTCTCGCTGAGGGACCTGTTGTCGGTCCGCGCTATCGCGGTGCCCGGCGCCATCGTGCAGATCGGCTTTGCGACAGCCCTTGGCGCCGGCCTTGCCTGGATGCTCGGCTGGTCGATGGGTGCGGGGCTGGTCTTTGGCCTGGCGCTTTCCGTCGCCTCGACCGTGGTGCTGTTGCGCGCGCTACAAGAGCGGCGGCTGATCGAAACCGAGCGTGGCCGCATAGCCGTCGGCTGGCTGATCGTCGAGGATCTGGCCATGGTGCTGGCGCTGGTGCTTTTGCCGGCATTGGCCGGCGTGCTCGGTGGCCAGCAGCAGGCCGAGGTCCACGGCAGTCTGCTGTCGCTGCCCGCGAACTACGGCATCTGGGGCGTCGTCGCCATCACGCTGGCCAAGGTCGCGGCCTTCGTCGTGGTCATGCTGGTGGTCGGCCGCCGGCTTGTCCCCTGGATCCTGCACTACGTCGCCCATACCGGATCGCGCGAACTGTTCCGGCTGGCGGTGCTCGCCATTGCGCTTGGCGTCGCCTTTGGCGCGGCCAAGCTGTTCGGCGTGTCGCTGGCACTGGGCGCTTTCTTCGCCGGCATGATCATGAGCGAATCCGAGCTCAGCCACCGGGCGGCCGAGGAATCGCTGCCGTTGCGTGACGCCTTTTCCGTGCTGTTCTTCGTTTCGGTCGGCATGCTGTTCGACCCGTTCAGCCTGATCAGCAATGGCTGGCCGATCCTGGCGACGCTGGCCATAATCGTTATCGGCAAGTCGCTGGCAGCCTTCGTCATCGTCCTCGTTTTCCGCTATCCGATCGCAACCGCGTTGATGATTTCGGCAAGCCTTGCCCAGATCGGCGAATTCTCGTTCATCCTGGCTGAACTTGGCGTCGGTCTGAAGCTGCTGCCCGAACAGGGCCGCGACCTCATCCTCGCCGGCGCCATCCTGTCGATCGTCCTCAACCCGCTGATGTTTGTTGCCGTCGACTGGGTAAAACCTTGGCTGGAAAAACGCGCCGGCAAGACGGTGCCGTCCGACGAAGTAAGGCCGATCGGCCCGGCAACCGAGCCCGGCCAGGTGGCTTCCGTGTCGGCACCTGCGAAAGAGGATGGCCCGCCGCCCAGGACGAGGCAGGCCGGCCACACCATCCTGATCGGCTACGGCCGCGTCGGCAGTCTCGTCGGCGCGTCCCTGAAGCAGGCCGCCCTGCCCTTCCTCGTCATCGAGGATGCAGACAAGACGCTGGCGAAGCTCAAGACCGAAGCCGTCGAAACCGTGGCCGGCAACGCGGCGAATGGCAACGTATTCGCCGCATCCAATCCCGAGGGCGCAAAGCGGCTGATCCTGGCCATTCCCAACGCCTTCGAGGCAGGGCAGATCGTGCTGCGCGCCCGCGCCGCCAATCCGACAATCGAAATCATCGCCCGCGCCCATTCCGATGCCGAGGTCGAGCACCTCAAGGGCCTTGGTGCCGACACGGTCATCATGGGCGAACGCGAGATCGCCCGTGGGATTGTCGAAGTGGTGACGGGGACGGCCTGACCCAATTCACCTGGCCGGCTGAGGATGACCGCGTGCCATCACATGGGAACGGGACGGCAGGCTGGATAGCTCGCCTGGAAAAGCCTTCTACACGTGCTGGCCGCCATTGATGTGGATTTCCGAGCCGGTCACGTAGGAGGCCTGCTGCGAGCACAGGAAGAAGATGATATCGGCGACTTCCGCGGTGGTGCCCAGCCTTCTCAGCGGGATCGTCTCGACGATCTTTTCGGTGCCCGGCGACAGGATAGCGGTGTCGATCTCGCCCGGCGCGATCGCATTGACGCGAATGCCGTGCGGGCCGAAATCATGCGCCATCTCGCGCGTCAGAGAGCCGAGTGCCGCCTTCGACGTCGCGTAGGCGGTGCCGGCGAAAGGATGCACGCGGGTGCCGGCGATCGAGGTGACGTTGACGATCGAGCCCTTGGCCGAAGCCAGCTCCTTGAACAGACCGCGCGCCAGCATGATCGGGGCGAAGAAATTGACCTGGAAGACGTCGCGCCAGACATGCATCGGCGTGTCGATCGAGTTCATGCGGCTGTTGCCGTCCTTGAGCTTCGGCGAGATGCCGGCATTGTTGACCAGCGCATGCAGCTGGCCGCCATGTGCTTCCAGGCGGTGGCGAATCTCGGAGATCGCGATGCCGACATCCTCCTGGTCGGCGAGATCGACCTTGATGTGGTCTTCCGGGCCGGCCGGCCACGGGCAGTCCTCGGCAAAAGCCTGGCGCGAGCAGGTGATGACGCGCCAGCCTTCGCGTGAAAAGCGCTTGACCGTGGCATGGCCGATGCCGCGGCTGGCGCCGGTCAGCACAATGGTCTTTCTGGTGTCGGTTTCGGCCATGTCGCTTGCCTCCAAGCGAGAGATGTAGCGGAACGCGGCAGCGGTTGCGAGGGGATAGAGCTCAGCCGCCTGTCAGAATGTCCAGGATCGAGGTCTGCCGCTTCTTGACCGGGCCGCCGACATTGCCGGGCGGCACCGGGTGCTTGATCGATCCGGTTGCGCCGTCGACACCCGGCATGGCAAGGCCGCCGGCATCGACCGTCTCGGCGGGCCGCGCGGGACGCGAAGGCGACTGGGTGGCTGCGGGCGGCGCTGATTGGCCAACGGAAGCGACCGGCGCAGGCGGCGCCGTATCGGACGGTATCTCGTCCGGGACGATGGTGTCGGGCGGCGTCGATTTCCAGGTTCCGGGCAGCGGCCGCACCGGCACGCCTTCATGTGCGGCGACCATGAATTCATGCCAGGCCTGCGCCGGCAGGGCGCCGCCGGTGACCTTCTTCATCGCGCTGCCGTCGTCATTGCCGAACCAGACGCCGGTGGTGAGATTGGCGGTATAGCCGATGAACCAGGCGTCGCGCGAGTTCTGGCTGGTGCCGGTCTTGCCGGCGGCCGGCCAGGCGAACGCCGCTTTCCTGGCCGTGCCGATCTCGACCGTGCCGGTCATCATCGAGTTCATCATGCCGACAACGTCGGGCTTGACGACGCGCGGCGCACCGCCGCCATTGTTTTCGTAGAGTACCTTGCCGTCGCTGGTCGTGACCCGGCGGATGAAATGGATGTCCGGCTTGTAACCGCCATTGGCGAAGGGAACATAGGCCGAGGTCAGTTCCAGCGGCGTCACTTCCGAGGTGCCGAGCGCGATCGATGTGTTGGCCGTCAGCTCGGACTGGATGCCCATGCGGTGCGCCGCCTCGACCACCGCGCTCGGTCCGACTTCCATGGTCAGCTGCGCGGCCACCGAGTTCAGCGATTTTGCCAGCGCCGTCGCCAGCGTCACCTTGCCGAAATATTTGCCGCCGTAATTATCGGGCGTCCAGTTGCCGATCTTGATCGGCGCATCGTTGCGCACGCTGTCGGGCGTGCGGCCGGATTCCAGCGCCGCCATATAGACGAACGGCTTGAACGCTGAACCCGGCTGGCGGCGCGCTTCCGAGGCGCGGTCGAACTGGCTGGTCGAATAATCATAGCCGCCGACCATGGCGCGCACCGCGCCGGAATTGTCGATCGACACCAGCGCGCCCTGGCTGACGTTGAGCTTCTTGCCGCTCTGGTCGATCAGCCGGCGGATCGATTGCTCGGCGAGCTTCTGCAGCGTCAGATCGACGGTCGTGTCGACGACGATATCGCGGCGCACGTCGCCGATCAGGTCGGGCAGTTCTTCCATGATCGTGTCGGCGACGTAGTTTTCCGAGCCGGTCCAGTAGGACGGCGCGCGTGTCGCCGGCGCGCTCATCGCCGTGGTCAGCTCCTTGGCGCTGATCTTGCCCTCGTCGCGCATAGCAGCGAGCACCAGCTGCGAGCGTTGCTCGGCCGCCTTCGGGTCGCGCGCCGGCGACAGCCGCGACGGCGCCTTGAGCAGGCCGGCGAGAAGCGCCGCCTCAGACAGCGTGACGTCGCGCGCGCTCTTGCCGAAATAGCGGCGCGAGGCCGCTTCGACGCCATAGGCGCCGGAGCCGAAATAAACCCGGTTGAGGTACATTTCGAGGATCTGGTCCTTCGTATGCTTGTGCTCCAGCCACAGCGCCAGCAGCACTTCCTGCACCTTGCGTTCCAGCGTGCGGTCCGGCGTCAGGAACAGGTTCTTGGCCAGCTGCTGGGTCAGCGTCGAGCCGCCCTGCGAAAAATGCCCGCCGAGAACATTGGTCACCATGGCCCGGGAAAGGCCGATCGGGTCGATGCCGAAATGCGAATAGAAGCGGCGGTCCTCGATGGCGATGACGGCTTCGGGAATGTAGGGCGACATCTCGTGCAGGCCGACGGCTTCGCCGCCGCTCATGCCGCGATTGCCAAGCAGCTGGCCGTCGACCGAGACGATCTTGATGTTGGGTGCGCGGTCGGGAATGGCCCAGGTGGTAGCCGCCGGCATTTTCGCGCCGTAATAGACGACGATGCCGGCAGCAGCGATGCCGCCCCAGATGGCCAGCACGAAGCACCAGTAGAACAGCCGGCCAAGCACGCCGAACACGCCGCGCCGGCCTTTGCCGCGCCCGCCACGTGACGGTTTTGCCTTGGGCGATTTGCGTTTTGTAGCGGCTTTTCGGTTGCTCGGCACGACGCGGTCCTCCTCGCTCACCGAAAAACCGGCCGAGGAGCTCGCCGCCGGCGATGCCTCGAAGCTGGGCTCGATGCGGCTGTCTTTCCGGTTCGCCATGCGCTGTGCTGTTTTCCCGATGCCTATGGCGTTCGAGTTGAAGACTAGATGCGGCGGTTTAAAGGCGGGTTAAGTCGGGAAAAATCGAAGCAAACTGTATTCAACCGGATGCGGCCCGCGCCGGCGCTAAAGCCGAAATGAAAAAACCCGCCTCGGTCGGCGGGTCGTCGGCGCGAATGAGCAACCATACGGAAATTACTAGCATAGCTGCCGGCACAAAGCAAGAACAAAATACGCCATCCAGGAATAAATCGCTTCAGCGTGCGATGCCGGCCGGCGACATACCCGGCCTCAGTCGTCCGCGTCCGGATCGTCGGAAGCCGGCCGCCAGCTGATCGGCTCGATCTTCTTTTGCGTATGGCCGTCCGTATAGGCCCACCAGCCGGCATCGCTTTCGTCCCAGTCGCCGCCGGCCGCCTTCAGCCGGTCGAGCGAACGGTATTGCGCGATGCTCTCGTTCATGACGCCGTCGCTGTCCTGCCAGTAGACGGTGACCTTGGAACCGTCCTTCGGCGCCGTTTCGATTGATTTTCGGGCAGCCATTTCAGTTCCTCCCGGCCGACGGCGATAAATTGCCAGAAGGCCATCAGCTATGGGCGAAGATATCCTCTTCATCCCAGCCCATCAGGTCGAGTTTCGCACGGGTCGGCAGGAAGCGGAAGCAGGCATCGGCTTCCTTGGTCCGGTTGTCGCGCGCCAGCCGCGCGCCCAGCACGTCGCGCAGCCGGTGCAGATAGAGCACGTCGGACGCGGCATATTCGAGTTGCTCGGGCGACAGTGTCTCGGCCGCCCAGTCCGACGATTGCTGCGCCTTCGACAGTCCGACCCCGAGAAGCTCGAAGCAGATGTCCTTCAGCCCATGCCGGTCGGTGTAGGTGCGCGTCAGCCGCGACGCGATCTTGGTGCAGAACACCGGTTCCGGCATGACGCCGAAGGCGTTGTAGAGCACGGCGAGGTCGAAGCGGCCGTAATGGAAGAGCTTGGTGATGCTGCGGTTGCGCAGCAGGCTGACCAGGTTCGGCGCCTTCTTCTGGCCGGGCGCGATCTGGATGACGTCGGCCGAGCCGTCGCCCGGCGAGATCTGTACGACGCAGAGCCGGTCGCGGTGCGGGTTCAGCCCCAGCGTCTCGGTGTCGATGGCGACCGCCCCGACATCGTAATGCAGCAGGCCGGGCAGATCGTTCTTGTGGAAACGGATGTCGCTCATCGTCTTCTCCGGTCGCGGCCCCGTGCACAGACGCGCGACGGACCATGCCCGTCCTTGCCGTGATCCGGTGAAAAATCAACAGAAAGTTGATCATGGCGCAATTTCAGCGTGTCAGCGCCTCGAGAATGCGCGCCCAGGAGCGCTGGCCCTTGTGGAAGGAACTCATCTCGTACTTTTCATTCGGCGAGTGGATGCGGTCGTCGTCGAGGCCGAAACCGACCAGCAGCGATTCCATGCCGAGATAGGTCTGGAAATCGCCGACCACAGGGATCGAGCCGCCGCTGCCGGTCACCACGGCCGGCTTCGGCCATTCGTCGGAGAGCGCCTGCTTGGCCTTGGCCAGAAAGGGCGAGTCGTAGGAAAGCTGGATTGCCGGCGAGGCGCCATGCGGGTGGAACTCGACCGCGCAGTCCGCCGGCACACGTTCCCTGGCGAACGCCTGGAAGGCGGCGCGGATCTTCTCCGGATCCTGTTTGTGGACGAGGCGAAAGGAGACTTTTGCCGAAGCTTGCGCCGCGATCACCGTCTTGAAGCCCTTGCCGGTATAGCCGCCGATGATGCCGTTGAACTCGGCCGTCGGCCGCGCCCAGGTCAGCTCGAGTACCGAGCGGCCCTTTTCGCCGGACGGGATCGACAGGCCGATGGGGCCGAGGAAGGTCTCGGCGGTCTCGCCGAGCGACAGCCACGACTGCAATATCTGCGAGGGCGTTTCCTCGACGCCGTCATAGAACCCCGGAATGGTGACGTGACCGTCCTGGTCGTGGATGTCGGCGAGGATTTTTGCCAGGATGCGGATCGGATTGGCGGCGGCGCCGCCATAGAGCCCGGAATGCAGGTCGCGATCGGCGGCCGTCACCGTGATCTCCTCGCCGACCAGACCGCGCAGCGAGACGCAGATCGACGGCGTATCGCGGTCCCACATGCCGGTGTCGCAGACCAGCGCGAAATCGGCCCTGAGCTCGTCCGCATTCGCTTCGAGAAACGGCTTCAGTGACGGCGACCCGGACTCCTCCTCGCCCTCGAACAGGATCGTGATGCGGCACGGCAATCCGCCATGCACCTGCTTCCATGCGCGGCAGGCCTCGACGAAGGTCATCAGCTGACCCTTGTCGTCGGCCGCGCCGCGGCCGGTGATCACCTTGTGGCCGGGCTCGATCTCCTTGACCGCTGGCGCGAACGGGTCGCTTTCCCACAGTTCGATCGGATCGACCGGCTGCACGTCGTAATGGCCGTAAAACAGCAAATGCGGCGCGCCCGCCGGCCCGTCGTGATGCGCGACCACCATCGGATGGCCAGGCGTGTCGCGCACGCTGGCGTCGAAGCCGATCAGCTTGAGCTCGGCGACCAGCCATTCGGCGGCCTTGCGGCAGTCGGCCGCGTAGTCCGGATCGGTGGAGATCGACTTGATGCCGAGCAGGCCGAACAGGCGTTCGAGGCTCTGGTCGAAATTCTTGTCGAGGCGGTCGAGTACCGGGGAAACTGCAGACATCTGGCGGGCCTTTCGATTCTGGCGGCGAATCTAGAGCCCATACGGCGAAACGGAAAGCCCGCGACCGTTAGGCCACAAGGTAGGATCCTGTCGAAAGGCAAAAAAATGCCGCCGTGGTGGAGGGGGAACCACGGCGGCCTTACTCGAAACGATGCGGCAGCCCGGAGAGGGGGGATAGGCTGCCGCAAGTGTCCGGGATAGGCGGGGGACGGGCCTTGCTCCGGACTTCGGCGAAAACTGCCGATGGCATTTATTTGTGTCTCCGAACATGGCGATTCAAGGGCACAAAAATTACACTTTCGTAACATAGGCGTGAGCGAACAAAGCTCTGAACCAGGCTCTGAACCAAGCCCTCATGGGCCAGCTCTGTCAGGGTGTTGCCGGAACCCTTGCCTGAAGCCGCGTTTGGCATGGACCGCGGCGCTGCGCCGCGCTATCCCTCGTGCCATGAAAAAAGGCGATCATCTCTTCCTTATCGACGGCTCCGGCTACATCTTCCGGGCCTATCACGCGCTCCCGCCGCTGACCCGCAAGTCCGACGGGCTGCCGACCAGTGCCGTGCTCGGCTTCTGCAACATGGTCTGGAAACTGACGCAGGACGCCCGCAACACCGATGTCGGCATCGTGCCGACGCATTTCGCCGTGATCTTCGACTATTCGTCGAAAACCTTTCGCAACCACCTCTACCCTGAATACAAGGCCAACCGCTCGGCGCCGCCGGAAGATTTGATCCCGCAATTCGGCCTGATTCGCCAGGCGACCAGGGCCTTCAACCTGCCCTGTATCGAGACGGAAGGCTACGAGGCCGACGACCTGATCGCCACCTATTGCCGGCTTGCCTGTGAAGCCGGCGCCGATACCACCATCATCTCTTCCGACAAGGATCTGATGCAACTGGTTGGCCCTTCGGTCGCCATGTACGACCCGATGAAGGACCGTCAGATCGGCGTTCCCGAGGTGATCGAGAAATGGGGCGTGCCGCCGGAGAAAATGATCGACCTGCAGGCGCTGACCGGCGATTCGGTCGACAATGTGCCGGGCGTGCCCGGCATCGGGCCGAAGACGGCGGCGCAATTGCTCGAACAGTTCGGCGACCTCGACACGCTGCTCGCCCGCGCCGGCGAGATCAAGCAGGACAAGCGGCGCGAATCGATCATCGCCAACGCCGACAAGGCGCGCATTTCGCGTGATCTGGTGACGCTGAAGAATGACGTGCCGGTGACCGAGGGGCTCGACGAGTTCGTGTTGCACGCGCCGGACGGTCCCAGGCTGATCGGCTTTCTCAAGACCATGGAATTCTCGACGCTGACCCGCCGCGTCGCCGAAGCGACCGGAACCGACGCAGGCGACGTTGCGGCCACTGCCGTCACGATAGAGCGTGCCGATACCGCGCATGGCCCCGACATGGGTTTTGGCGTGCCCGCGGCCGCCGAGAGCGCACCGGGCGTCAAGTCGGACGAAGCGGCGTCCGAAGCCCCGGCCGAAGCCACGCAAGGCGACACCCCATCTCTGCTTTCGGCGCTTCGCCTGGAGGCTGCCACCGCCCGTAAGATCGACACCGGCGCCTATGCCTGCATCCGCGACGCCGCGACGCTGAAGGCCTGGATCGCCGAGGCGATGGAGACCGGCATCGTCGCCTTCGACGTTAAGGCCTCCTCACCCGATCCGATGCGGGCCGAACTGATCGGCCTTGCCATGGCCGTCGCGCCCGGCCACGCCGCCTATGTGCCGCTTGCCCACAAGAACGGCAACGGCGACCTGCTCGGCGGCGGCGCGGTCGAAAACCAGATCCCGATCCGCGACGCGCTGGCGTTGCTGAAGCCGCTGCTCGAGGACAAATCCGTCCTCAAGATCGTGCACGACATGAAATACCGCCTTGTCGTCATGAGCCGTCACGGCATCGAGATCGGCCCCTATGACGACACTATGCTGATCTCCTACGTGCTCGAGGCCGGCACCCATGGTGGCCATGGGCTGGAGGCGCTGGCCGATAAATGGCTCGGCCACTCGACCATTCCGCTGAAGGAACTCGCCGGTTCGGGAAGAAGCTTCGTCGGCCTCGATCAGGCCGACCTCGGCAAGGCGACCGCCTACGGCGCCGAGCACGCCGACGTCGCGCTCAGGCTCTGGCAGGTGCTGAAGCCACGGCTTGCCGCCAAGGGCCTTGTCTCGGTCTATGAACGGCTAGAACGGCCGCTGGTGCCGGTATTGGCGAGGATGGAACAGCGCGGCATCTCCGTCGACCGGCAGATCCTGTCGCGGCTCTCCGGCGAACTGGCACAGGGTGCCGCGCGGCTCGAGGACGAGATCTATCAGCTGGTCGGCGAGCGCATCAACATCGGCTCGCCAAAACAGCTCGGCGACATCCTGTTCGGCAGGATGGGCCTGCCCGGCGGTTCTAAAACCAAGACCGGCCAATGGTCGACCTCGGCGCAGCTTCTCGAAGACCTCGCCGCCGAAGGCCACGAATTGCCGCGCAAGATCGTCGACTGGCGCCAGCTGACCAAGCTGAAATCGACCTATACCGATGCGCTGCCCGGCTTCATCCATCCCGACACCAGGCGCGTCCACACCTCCTACGCGCTTGCCGCGACGACAACCGGCCGGCTGTCGTCCTCGGACCCCAATCTGCAGAATATTCCGGTGCGCACCGTCGAGGGCCGAAAGATCAGGACGGCCTTCATCGCCGACAAGGGCAACAAGCTGGTTTCCGCCGACTACAGCCAGATCGAATTGCGCGTGCTCGCCCATGTCGCCGAAATCCCTCAGCTCAAGCAGGCCTTCGCCGACGGCGCCGACATCCACGCCATCACCGCCTCGGAAATGTTCAACGTGCCGGTCGAGGGCATGCCTTCCGAAGTGCGCCGCCGTGCCAAGGCGATCAATTTCGGCATCATCTACGGCATTTCGGCCTTTGGCCTCGCCAACCAGCTGTCGATCGCGCGCGAGGAAGCCGGCGACTACATCAAGAAATATTTCGAGCGCTTCCCCGGCATCCGCGACTATATCGACGCGACCAAGGCCTATGCCCGCGAGCACGGCTTCGTCGAAACCATTTTTGGCCGCCGCATCCACTATCCGGAGATACGCTCGTCAAATCCCTCGGTCCGCGCGTTCAACGAGCGCGCCTCGATCAATGCACGCCTGCAGGGCACCGCCGCCGACATCATCCGCCGCGCCATGATCCGTATGGACGAGGCGCTGGAAAAGGCGAAGCTTTCCGCCCGCATGCTGCTGCAGGTGCATGACGAGCTGGTTTTCGAGACGGCCGAAGCCGAGGTCGAGGCGACGATCCCCGTCGTCTGCCATGTCATGGAGAACGCCGCCATGCCGGCGGTATCGATGTCGGTGCCGCTGCACGTCGACGCCCGCGCCGCCAACAACTGGGAAGAGGCACATTGAGGCGGGGCCGCTGAGCCGCCCTGCGAATGGCGGCTTCTGCATTTTCACAACAGCACCAACTGACAGTCCTCGGCGCCGCCCCTCATCGCCCTGCCGGGCACTTCTCCCCGTAAATGACGGGGAGAAGGAAGCCGGCACCAACGCCCCCGTCCTTCACGGGGAGAGGGTGAGGGTGAGGGGCAGCGCAAACGGCTGGAATGGGCGCAAAGTGAAAATCCAAACCCGTCCCCAGTGTGATACAAAGCCCCCATGATCACCAAGACACTCCAGAATCTGGTAAAGCATGCGGAAGCTTGGCCTCGCGAAGACCAGGAGGAGCTTGCCGACTATGCCCGCCTCATCAAGGCCCGCCGAACCGGTCTATATGCCACGTCCGAATCGGAGCGCAGCGCCGTCAGAGCAGGACTCGCGGAGGCCGACCACGGCACTTTCGTAGATGAGGATACACTCTAGCGTCACCCGACAAGACGTAAAAGGCTCCCTTGCCTTGTCTCTGAGGCTCCGGCCTCAAGCCGCTTCGGCCAAACACTTCGCACAAGTCCCACGAAACTCGATCACCGCCTTTTTGGCGGCGAAGCCGGTCGAGCGCACCCATTCGTCGAGCCGGTGGCCGACATCGTGGTCGGAGAACTCGGTCACCTGGCCGCAGGCATCGCAGATGGCAAACGCTGTCATCGAATGGCTATGGTCGTGCGGCTCGGCACAGGCGACGAAGGAATTGAGGCTTTCGAGCCTGTGCACGAAGCCGGACTTCACCAGCGTGTCTAACGCCCGGTAGACCTGCAGCGGGGCGCGGAAACCGCGCTCGCGCAGCTGGTCGAGCAACGTATAGGCGCTGAGCGGCCCGCTGGCAGCCTCGAGTTTCTCGAGCACGCAAAGCTGGTTCTTCGTCAGTACATCCCTTGCCGCCATGATCCCGTTCCAAGCCGTTCCGTGCCGATGGCCGCTGTTGGGCATGCAATCAGGCCTCTTCCATCCAGATAGCGACGAACCGCCTTTTTTGCTACTGTTTCTATTCGCGGCCGGTGGTCGGCCGGGCAGCGGCGCGATATTCAAAATACTGACAAAATCCTCGGCCAGGCTGGCCGTGCTTGGAAATTCGATCGGGCTTGGGGAAGCAATCATGATCAAATTGACTCGGCGGACGCTGCTTGCCGGCACGTCCGCGCTGGCGGCCGCCGGCTTGCTTCCGTTCCGGGCATTCGCAGCGGCGCGCACCTACCACGCGCTGCTCGTTGCTTGCACCGATTATCCGAACCTGCCGCGGAAGAACTGGCTGATCGGACCGAAGAACGATGCCGGCCTGGTGCGCGATTTCCTTCTGAAGAACACGCCCGCGCCGGTGAAGTTCTCAGCCGAAAACGTCACGCTGCTCGCCAAGGATGTCGAGGGCGCCAACGGACCGCCGACACATGCGGCGATCAAGGCGGCACTCGCCGACCTTGCCGCCAAAGTCCAGCGCGACGATTTCGTCTACCTGCATTTGTCCGGTCATGGTGCGCAGCAGCCCGCGGCGAACAAGGGCGACGAGACCGACGGCCTCGACGAGATTTTCTTGCCGTCCGACATCGACAAATGGGTCAACCGCGAAAAGGGCGTGCCCAATGCGCTGGTCGACAACGAGATCGGCACCGCGCTCGACGCCATCCGCGACAAGGGCGCCTTTATCTGGGCCGTGTTCGACTGCTGCCATTCCGGCACGGCGACGCGCGCGGCCGAGGTCGACGACGAGCTGGAACGCAAGGTCGAGTTCGCCGATCTGGTCGGCGGCGACGACGCTGCCAGGGCGGCTGCGGTGAAAGCCTATGACGAGATTGCGTCCGCCACGTCGCGCGGCTTTGACGGGGACGGCCAGCGCAAGCCGGCCTTCAAGCTGACGCCGACCGGCGCCGAGCCGACCACCAAGGGTAAGTTGGTCGCCTTCTACGCGGCGCAGACGGTGGAGACGACACCTGAGATGCCACTGCCCAAGGGCACGGCCGATGCGCCTCGATTCGGCCTGTTCACCTTCACCATCCTGTCGAAATTGGCCGAGAACCCCAACATCACCTACCGCCAGCTCGGCCAGGCGGTGCTGCAGCAGTATTCGGCGGACGGCCGCAACCGGCCAACGCCGCTATTCGAGGGAGAACTCGACGCACGCGTGTTCGGCACCGACAAGACCGACGCGGTCATGCAGTGGCCGGTCGTCGTCAAGGACGATAACGCCACGATCGGCGCCGGACTGCTGCACCGCCTCACCCCCGGCAGCAAGCTTGCAATATTGCCCTCGGCGCTGTCGCCGCTGTCCGAAGCGCTTGGTTATCTCCAGGTGCAATCGGCGAAGAATCTGGAAAGCCGCGTCAAGCCGGTCGAGTTCGGCGGCAAGCCGGCGCTCAGGCTGGCCGACATCCCCGCCAATGCCTATGCGCGGCTTGCCGAGCTCGCCGTCGATTACAAGCTCGTGATCGCACGGCCGGCGGCGACCAAGGGCCTGGAGACGGAGGCCGCGCTCGCCAGTTCGGTCCTCGACGAACTGGCGGCCAGGGAGAACTCAGGTTTCCATATCGCACTGGTCGAACCGGGCAAGGGCGCCGATCTGCGTCTCGCCGTGCTGCGCGAGAATGCCGTCGCCGGCGCTGCAGAAGATGCCACCGACGCGCCGGCACTGTGGTTTCTGCCGGCTTCGGGCGACATGACGCTCAAGGACGGCAGCAAGCCGCCGCTGATCGTCATTCATCCGGATGACCACGGAAAGTTGGTCGATGCCGCGGCCAAGAACCTGACGAAAATCTTTCGCGCCATCGGCCTGTCGAGGCTGGCCGCCGCTTCGGACTATCGGCCGGAAGAGGTCGACGTCGAGTTCCGGATCAAGCGCCTCGATAGTGACACGCTGCAGCCGATCGAGCCGTCGACGGTGCCGCGTGTTTCGCCCGATGATCAGGTGCATGTTTTGGCCAGGAACAGCTCGGCGAACCTGGTTGACATCAACGTGCTCTATGTCGGCTCTGATTATTCCATCCAGCATTTTCTCGCCGAGCGCCTAACCGAGGGAGCCGTCCTCGAGGAAGGCCTGTTCAAATTCACCGACACCAGCTTCGGCATGGAGCGGATGATCGCCGTCTTGACCCAAGCGCCGCCGCAGAGCGAGAAGCAGGATCTGAGCTTCCTGGCGCAAGAGGGCGTTGTCTCGGTAACGCGCGGACTGGGACAGCCAAGCTTCTCCGACATGCTGGCCGATATCGGCATGGCGCCGGCGACGCGGTCGGCCATGCGGCTTACCGACGACAAGGCATCGAAGGGCGCCGTGATGATCTTCCCGATGGAGACGGTGCCGCGCGCTTGAGGCGACATCAAGCGCCCGGCCAGGCCTCTTGCCTAGGCGGCTGACAATGAACATTCTTCGACCGCCGCTGTCGGCGGCCGAACGAAACGGATGAGGGCGTTCGTGAACAGGATCGTATTTTCGTGGCGCGCAACAACCGCCGGCTTTGTCGCCGGGCTGTTGCTGGCCGCCAATGCCTCGGCGGACGAGGCCTGCGGCCTCTGCGCCAAGGAGGTCGTCATCAACTCCGAGTTGGCGAGTTGCTTTCTCGACCAGTATGACCAAATCGCCAAAACCGGCAACACCGCCGTCGTGGTCGATCTCAGCAGCTGCGCCTCGCGCGGCGTGGTCGAGCCATTGCCGTCGCCGGGCAAGGCGCAGGTGGAGCCTGACGTGCAGTTCATCGTTTCGCGCGCGCAGCTGGATTGCCTGAAGAAGAAGCTTGAGACGCCGGGTATCGTGCTCGACCCGTCCGCCACCATAGAACTGGACAGCTGCGGATGACAAAAGCGGGGGGCATCGCAACACAGCAGGCAGTGTCAGCGCCGACATCGGAAAAGAAACCGGTGTCACTGCCGGAAACCGTCGAAGGCCTGCCGTGGGTGAGCAATCACGAGGTCAAGAAGGAGGCGAACCCGTTCACCGATCGCGACTGGCGCATGCTCGTCTATGCCTGGTCCGGATTGCTTGTACGCCTGGCGATCATCTTCACCTTGATCTTTTCGGTCTACCAGTTCCTGGCAAACCAGGAGCAGAAGCGCGTCGAGCAGACGATGTCGCTGGTCGAGCTCTGGGAAAGCAAGGACTACCAGCAGGCGCAACGGGCCCTCAAGCAACGCCTTGCAGCACTCAATGCCAAATACGGCAATCTGCTCAGCGCCAATCCGACGCCGACCGAGGAACAGGTGTTCAGGCAACGCATTGGTATCGAGGCGATGAGCGCAACTGGCGGCGACATGCCGCTTGCCGAGTTCAGCGACAATTTCGACCGCGTAGCCTACTTCCTCAACCGCCTTTCCTTCTGCGTCGAAGGCGGGCTGTGCTCGCGTGAGGTCGCCGACTCCTATTTCCGCGACTATGCCGCTTCCTTCTGGAGCTATTTTGCCGGCTATATCGACAAGGAGCGCAAGGCCGGTTCGCCGACTTTCGCCCTGCCGATCGAGAACTATGTCCGCCAGGCGCCACCCTCGGCCCAGTCCGAATAATCCCCGAAATGCGAAAGCCGGCGACGGAAATGCTCCGCCGCCGGCTTTGGTTTGGAGCATTTTGCAGCCAAGTGTGATCACAGTTGGCGTCGCAGAAATGCGGCTAAATAAATAGCCCGCCCCGACGATCGCGGCGGAAACTCGGCAGGCCTATTTGTACAGGCTGTTGATCCACTGGACGTTGATGGCGTTCAGACGCACGGCGGTATTGGCATCCGGGCTCTCGGCCACGTTCACGCCGGTGATGACGCGCTGCTTGGAGCCATTGTCATAGGCATAGACCGAGCTGCCGCTCGATCCTGGATAAGTGTCGCAGTCGTACTGGAAATACTCGGTGGCGATGTTTTCGGCGTGCACTTCGCAGGTCGCCTTCCACATCGTGCCCATCGGCTTGTCGCCGGGATAGCCGATGATGTTGGCAGTGAAATCGCCGAGATCCACGTAATTGGCATAGCCCAGCCAGCCGAGATTGGTGCCGACATCCTGCTTCAGGGTGACGATGCCGAGATCCCACGGCACGACCGAGCCGTAAAAGCCCTGATAATTGTCGATGAAGCCCTGGACGATATAGGCGCTTTCATAAGTGAAGGCGCCGAACGGCGCGTCGTCGGCTGTCTTCCCGTTGAGAGCCGGCACGAACAGGATATTGTCGAGCCAGGCCTTGTCTTCGTGACTGTAGAGGCAGTGCGCCGCGGTGAGTACCGTGCGCGGACCGATCAGCGTCGCCGAGCAGCTGCCATAGCTGCCGCTCTTCGATTTGCCTTCGAGGTAGCCGATCGCGGTGAACGGGTAGGTTTTGGTATTCTTGATCTGCTCGCGGTCGTCCCCCCCGAACACCTGGCGGCCGGCCTCTTCGCCTCCGCTTAGCCCGGAATTGTCGGACTTCTGCCCCTCGGCGGGCGCGTTCATTTCCTTGATGACAAGGTCCTTCAGCGTCTCGTTCGGGTCGATCTTGATGTCCTTGCCATCGGCGGAACGGCCGACGATGCCATAGGATTTGACCGCCGTTGCTTCGTCGGCGAGCGGCGCGGCGCGGTTGGCCTCGTCGTCGGTCAGTTTCGGCGGGGCGATCGGCTTCGCCCGGCCGGGCTTGTAATCGCCCGATGTCACGTCCCGCATGCTTTCGCCGTTGCCGGCATTGGCGGAACCTGGATCGGCAGCCAAGGCAGGAACCGCCCACATTGCGGTGGAAAGCAACGCGGACACAATAATGCTATGTGTCAGTTTTGTCATGGTGAGACGCTCCCAAAAGTCAGCAAGGACTGGATCAAGATATAGAAATATTGTCGAGATCGTGGTGGCGCCGAAAAATGAAATTGGTTGCCGGCGCCTTTACCGGGCCATTATTCAGTGCAGCCAGTTTAGGTCCCCGCCAAAAATGCCCGCAACGGTATACTGCCTAAAATAATCCAACATTGGCAACGACAAATTGCTTCCACATAGCTCGTGGGGGGCTATAGGATGTTGGGCGGGTTTGGCTCGACAGCACGATTAGCAGAAGTGGTACTCGGTTTGGTGACAGATCGTGCTTCGCCTTGGGGCATGACCTCACCGGCCGGTTCCATTTCAGTGGATTATGCGTCGAGGCTGATCTGTCGGAACATCGTCTCAGGGGGTTCGAGGTGAAGATCATCCATAGGTTCAGACCGATTGCTGCCGCCTCGCTGCTTGGCATCGCGGCGGCCTTGCCGGTCGTCAATTCCGTTCATGCCGATGACGCGGCCGCCCGGCCGGAGGCGGCGATCTCGCCGATGAAACCCGTGACCGAGTCCCGGGCAAAAGCCAAGGCGGAGAACCCCGACGGCGCCGATCGCGTCTACGGCGGCAAGCAGGCCGAGACGGGCGCTTACCCGTTCCAGGTGGCGTTGCTGACCACCGACAGACTGGACGAAAGCCCGGCCTCGCAGGCGAATGCGCAGTTCTGCGGCGGCAGCCTGATTGCGCCGCAATGGGTGCTGACGGCGGCACATTGCCTCAATGACAATGGCGAGCCGATTTCGCCTGATGTGGTCACCGTGCTCACCGGCGCCACCGATCTCAGCGAGGGCAAGCGTTACAAGGCGGTGGAGATCATCGTCAACGAAGGCTACAGCGAGCAGACGCTGGACAACGATCTCGGCCTGATCCGGCTGGCCGAGCCGGCCGATGCCCCGACCATCAAATTTGCCCGTGGGCCGACCCCCGACGCCGGTAAGACGACGGTCACCGGCTGGGGCAAGATGCAGGACGGAACATTTCCCACGGCGCTGATGGTCGCCGACCTGGACCTCCAGCCGAACGCAATCTGCAACAGCGGCATCATGGCGATTTATGCGCATGATTTGAAGGCTGCGCTCGGCGAGCTCGCCCGCCGCATGCGTTACTCGGAAAGAGGCATCGAGGCGGCCGCCAACGCAATTGCTGCTGATATGGCCGATCCGCTGACCGGCAACATGATCTGCGCCGGCACCGCCAGCGGCGAGCGCGACGCCTGCAATGGCGACAGCGGCGGACCGCTGTTCATGACCGGCGCCGACGGTCCGGTGCAGGTCGGTGTCGTCAGCTGGGGCGAAGGTCCGGCCGACGGCAGCGCCGCCTGCGGCCACAAGAACGCTTACGGCATCTACACGCGGCTGGCCAATTACATCGGCTGGATCGAGGACAAGATGAAGACGGCGGCTCCCGCACCGGCAGCGCCCAAAGCCCTCGGCACGGCTCAGAAGCCGGCCACGCCCTGACCGCGTTCGCCTGCTGAATGAACGGCGGGAGCAATCCCGCCGTTTCTGTCCGGAAACTTTAGGTTGGGACTAGAACCAGCGATCGCGGCGCTGGTCTGTGGCGGCCAAGGCGAGGCCCAGTAATGCCCCTAGGGCCACGCCGAGTATGAAGGCGGACGATACTGTGCCAGGATTCTCCTGGACAACCCCGGACACTGTCTGCGCCCTGTTGCGGAGGGCTTGTGCCGTCCGAGAGGCGCGCTCGGCAGCGTTGTCATACCAATCGCCGGCGTCCTCGATCGCCTCTTCCGCGCGTTCGGCCAAGGTCCGGTTGATCTTGTTGATCTCGCGCCTCAGCTGCGCGACCTGCTTCTCCAGGGCTTCCTGAGCTTCACGCTGAGTTATTTTCGGTGCTGCGGATTCGTTCGGTTCGTCGGCCATCGTTATCTCCTTTGCTCAGGTTCGGATCAACGGCCGGCCCGCTATCTAGGTTCCTCCGCAAAACGCGTCTGTCCGGTGTTTGTTCGATGAAAATCCGGGTTTGTCCCGGCTTGTGTGCGAAATCGGCGCGAGCGTCGGATCGTTCCGGCACTCCCGGCGTTGGTGAAAACCCACAAGGGAGGAACCGCCATGGATGACGATCGGCATGAAAAAATTCGGCAGCGAGCATATGAAATCTGGGTGCGCGAGGGCCGCCCGCACGGCGCCCATGAGCGTCATTGGCAGCAGGCGAAACATGAGCTTGACCTCGACGACGCGGACCGCGTTCCGGCTGGAACGATCGCCAGTTCCGACGTTCTGACGGTCGAGGCGCTGGCGATGCGCACCGGGATAACCGGTGATCAGGCGCAAGACCTGATCGACAGACTTGGCAACGATAGAGCGACGCTCGAGGAAGCCGCGCGGAGCCTCAAGGCAGCCGAAAGTTAGCCGCTGGCTGTCGAGGTCGAAGACGGCTGCCAACTGAAGTGGCAAATCTGACCCCGCGCACGCGAGTTGCCGGACCCTGTGCGCGCGGGACTGGTGAGGCAGGCGGCCGATTGGCCTTGGTCAAGCGCCCGGGCGCATCTGACGGATCAACTCGACGGCGTTGTGAATCTGAGACCGATGAAGGACCGGCTGCCATCGTCGACGGGCTGTTCGATTTGCTCGACACGGATGTCGCGGCTCAAAAAGGTGCACCGTCACCGTAATTAAATTTCACCAGTTACCGGGTGGACTGTACTGAATGATAGCGATCTTTGCCTTACTATGCTGTAGATCCATTCAATTCATTGAGGTTTCCGTAATGAGTAATAGGATATCATGGGTTGAGAATACCGAAGTAACTTTGATTAGAATCGAATTGTATTCGGTTGTGATTGAAGCTTTATCCTTAGACATGGGCGATAGGATATCGATAGATATAAATAGAGATTTTAAAGTCTATATTTCAGATGAGCTCTCAAATTACGATGTCGTAAAACACAAAGGATCACTTCCAATTCTTTGGAAAATAGGTATGAGCATAGTTCCCGTAAAATTCGATCAAGACGCCCTCGAAATAGAGCTCAACGACGGCGGACGCATCTCTGTCGAACTAGAAATTGGAAAATTGGAGCAAGTTAGCTTTCGTCGCACAAAGCCAGATACACTCGAACACCTTCCCTGAAGCCTGGCAGGAATTACGAGGAATTACGGTGACAGTGCACTCTTTACTATGTTCGCCCGGCTGTCGTTGTGTAGATTGACCGCGTGGCTCACCATGCTCGCATCGTCGTTCCCGGTCTGAGCCGTGGATGCCGCAGTCGCCTACTTCCTTGGCGGACCCTTGCGCTCGGCCGACGCCGCCCAGAGATTGATATCCGACTCGCGTGCAAAGGTGTCGATCTCGGCGAGCTCGGCATCGCTGAAGTCGAGCGCCTTCAGCGCGCTGACGCAATCCTCGACCTGTTCCGGCCGGCTGGCGCCGATCAGCGCCGACGTCACCCTGCCCCTGCGCAGCACCCAGGCCAGCGCCATCTGCGCCAGCGTCTGGCCGCGGCGACGGGCGATCACGTTCAGCGCCTCGATATTGGCGATGGATTTGTCGTTGATGAAGGCCGGGCGCAGCGACTTGCCCTGGCTGGCGCGGCTGCCGTCGGGGATGCCGCCGAGATATTTGTCGGTCAGCATGCCTTGCGCCAGCGGTGAGAACACGATCGAACCGACGCCAAGCCCCTCAAGCGTATCGAGCAGGCCGTCATCCTCGACCCAGCGATTGAGCATCGAATAGCTCGGCTGATGGATCACGCAAGGCGTGCCGAGCTGTTTCAATATGTCGGCGGCCTCGCGTGTGCGCTGCGAATTGTAGGAGGAAATGCCGGCATAAAGCGCCTTGCCCGAGCGCACCGCGTGATCGAGCGCACCCATCGTCTCTTCCAGAGGTGTTTCGGGGTCGAAGCGGTGCGAATAGAAGATGTCGACATAGTCGAGCCCCATCCGCTTCAGGCTCTGGTCGAGGCTGGCCAGCACATATTTGCGCCCGCCCCACTCGCCATAAGGTCCTGCCCACATTTCGTAGCCGGCCTTGGTCGAGATGATCAGCTCGTCGCGATAGCCGGCAAAGTCCGTCCGCAGGATCTCGCCGAAAGCCCGCTCCGCCGAGCCGGGCGGCGGGCCGTAATTGTTGGCGAGGTCGAAATGCGTGACGCCGAGGTCGAAGGCCTTGCGGGTGATCGCCTGCTTGGTTCTATGCGGTGTGTCGTCGCCGAAATTGTGCCAGAGCCCAAGCGAGATCGCCGGCAGCTTCAGGCCGGACCGCCCGCAGCGATTGTAGATCATCTTTTCGTAGCGGTTTTCGGCGGGGACATAGGGCATGGGAAATCCTCAGATTGAAGCGAGTTCGACAATTGCCGCCGCGAAAACGGGTGAGTCGGCTCCGCCCCTCACCCCTTACCCTCGCCCCGTAAGAACGGGGAGGGGGCCGCGATCCCTTGAGTGCGCCGCCTACTTCGTTTTCTTCTTCGCCAGCAGCTCTTTCGCCGCCTTGACGCCGAGCGCTTCAGGCCGCTCGCAGCTGGTCTGCATGGCAACGAACTTTCCGGTCTCGCCCGAACGCAACAGGCCGGTCATGACGTCGACGGCATGCAGCGCCAGTTCCATCGAGCAGCGGTGCGGCCGGCCTTCGGTAATCGCGATCGCGATGTCGGCCAGACCGGCGGTGCGGTAGTTGGCCATCATGCCTTGCGAGTGCATCTCGTTGGGCACGCCGAACGGGTGCCGCCATTTCGGCAGCTTCTTCACCGGCTTGGCGGCTTCGGTGTAGCGCACCTCGCCGCCGAAGAAGTTCGGATCCGGCACGAACACCGTGCCCGCCTCGCCATAGAGCTCCATCGGCGCGTGGCCGTGGCTCCAGACGTCCCAACTGGTATTGAGCGTCACCACGGCGCCGTTCTCGAACTCCAACACCCCGTGGATCGTCGTCGGCGTGGAGACCGGGATCTTTTCGCCGACGCGCGGCTTCGAGCTGATGATGCGTTCCGTCATCGGGATCGAAGCGAAGGCGGCGACCTGCTTCACCGGCCCGATCAGCTGGATCAGATTGGTGATATAATAGGGTCCGATGTCGAGCACCGGGCCGGCGCCTGGCTGGAAGAAGAAGTCCGGATTGGGGTGCCAATGCTCCATCCCATGGCTCATCACATGACAGGTGCCGCTGGTGATCCTGCCGAGCCTGCCGGTGTCGATCAGGTCGCGGACAAGCTGGTGTGCGCCGCCAAGGAACGTATCGGGCGCCGAACCGATGCGAAGCCCCTTGTTTTCCGCCCGCTTCTTCAGGTCGAGCCCTTCCTTGACCGACAGTACGAACGGCTTCTCCGAATAGACGTGCTTGCCGGCGTCGAGGATCTGCTTCGACACCTCGTAATGCACCGCCGGAATGGTCAGGTTGACGATGATGTCGATATCGTCCGCCTTGAGCAGCCCCTCGACGGTCTCGGCGCGCAGCTTGAACTCCTTTGCCCGCGCTTTCGCCGCTTCCATGTTGATATCGGCGCAGGCGCGCATCTCGATGCCGCGAAATAGCGGCGCCAGTGAAAAATACGCCTTCGAGATGTTGCCGCAGCCGATGACGCCAATCCCAAGTTTTGTTGCCATGCTGGTGTGCTCCTAATAGGTCTTGGCGGCTGCGATCGAGCGGCGGGCAAAGCGCTCGATGTCGTTGGGGTTGTCCTGTTCCATGACGTAGTATTTTGCCGCACTTTTGGCGCGCAGCGCCTTGATCAGGCCGGGCCAGTCGATGGTGCCGTGGCCGACGTCGGACCAGCCGTCCTCGTCGAGGCCCTCGCCCGGCTTGGCCATGTCCTTGACATGGGCGGCGACGATGCGCTTGCCGTGCTTTTCGATCCAGGGCAGCGGGTCGACGCCGCCGCGCACCACCCAGGCGACGTCCATCTCCCAGCCGATATCGGGCGCCGAAGACAGGATATGGTCCTGCGGCACCGAGCCGTCGGCAAGCGCCTTGAACTCGAAATCATGGTTGTGCCAGGCAAAACCATAGCCGGCTTTCTCAGCCGTCTCGCCGACCTTGGCCAGCCGTTCACCGAAGCCGCGCCAGCCGGCCGCGTCGGCCGGCCTGAACTCGGCGTTCAGGAAGGGGCAGATGAGCAGCGTGATGCCGAGCGCATCGGCCGTTCTGCGCACGCCGTCGAAATCCTTCTCGAGTGCGTCGATCGAGAAATGCCCGGTCGGCATGGCGAGCCCGTTCTTGTCGAGCTCGGCACGGAAGGCCTTGGGATCGTCATAGACGCCGCCGAACCCTTCGACTTGGCTGTAACCAAGCTCGCCCAGCATTTTGAGCACGCCCTCCCAGGGCTGGAAATTGCGGGCGCTGTAAAGTTGGAATGACCAGTTCATCGTGTCTGTCCGTTTTCTTGGGAGGGTTAGTCTTGGGGGAGGGTTAAGTCTTGGGCGAGGGATGGATGTTGGACGGTTAAATCATGATCTAGAGGCGGCTGCCGGTTGCGGCGTCGAACAGCGAGGCGCGCATCGGGTCAAATCCGATGCCCACCGCCTCGGCGTTCTTCGGCGTGCGTTCCGATGTCACGCGTACAGTGAAATTCTGGCCGCCGAGCTTCAGCCACACCAGCGTGTCGGAACCCATGGGCTCGACGACCTCGACATTTGCCGTGGCTGCGAACGGCCATCCCGCCCCGCTGTTGAACGCGACATGCTCGGGGCGGATGCCGAACACGGCCGGGCCCGGCACCGGGTCCTTCTCGAAAGCATAGGTGGCAAGCGGGATCCGCACATCCTCGACGACAAAGTGCCAGTCGCCTTCCGCCTGCTCCAGCCTGCCGTCGAGAAAGTTCATCGCCGGCGAGCCGAGGAAGCCGGCGACAAACCGGTTGACCGGCCGGTTATAGATCGTCTGCGGCGCATCGAGCTGCTGGATCACGCCGCCCTTCATCACCGCGATGCGGTCGGCCAGCGTCATCGCCTCGATCTGGTCGTGGGTGACGTAGATCATGGTGTTTTCCAGCTTGCGATGCAGCAGCTTTATCTCAACGCGCAATTCCGCGCGTAGCTTGGCGTCGAGATTGGAGAGCGGCTCGTCGAACAGAAAGACATCGACGTCGCGGACAAGTGCGCGCCCGATCGCCACGCGCTGGCGCTGGCCGCCGGACAGAGCCGCGGGCTTGCGATGCAAAAGCGGCTCGATCTGCAGGATCTCGGCGGCCCGGGCGATGCGCTTGGCGATCTCGTCCTTGGCGAGGCCGGCAACGCGCAGCCCAAACGACAGGTTTTTCTCCACCGTCATCTGCGGATAGAGCGCATAGGACTGGAACACCATGCCGATGCCGCGGTCCTTGGGCTCTTCCCAGGTGACGTTCTTGCCCTTGATGAAGATGCGGCCTTCGGAAACGTCGAGCAGCCCGGCAATGCAGTTGAGCAAGGTCGACTTGCCGCAGCCGGACGGGCCGAGCAGCACGATGAACTCGCCTTCGGCGACATCGAGATTGAGCGTCTGCAGCACCGATACCGCGCCGAAATTCAGCGACAGGTTCTGGATCGAGACGCTGGTGCCGTTTGCCCCCCTGCTGCCGTTTACCTCAACGCTGCGGTTTGCGGTCATCGCCATCATCCTTTCACCGCGCCGGCGGCGATGCCGCGCACAAACAATTTTCCGGACAGGAAATAGACGATCAGCGGCACGAGGCCGGTCAGGATGGTGGCTGCCATGTTGACGTTGTATTCCTTCACGCCTTGCACCGAGTTGACGATGTTGTTGAGCTGCACCGTCATCGGATAGGTGTCGGGGCGGGTGTAGACGACGCCGAACAGGAAATCGTTCCAGATGCCGGTCACCTGCAGGATGATGGCGACAACGAAGATCGGCAGCGACATCGGCAGCATGATGCGGAAATAGATGCCCCAGAAGCCGGCGCCGTCGACGCGCGCTGCCCGGAACAGCTCCTCCGGCATGGAAGAGAAGTAGTTGCGGAACAAAAGTGTGAGGATCGGCATGCCGAAGATGGAATGGACGATCACTAGGCCGCTGAGGCTGCCATAGAGGCCGATCTCGCGCAGGATGATGACGATCGGATAGATCATCACCTGGTAGGGGATGAAGGCGCCGACGATCAGGATGATGAAGAAGGTGTCGGCCCCTTTGAAGCGCCAGTTGGCAAGCGCATAGCCGTTCACGGAGGCGAGCGCGATCGACAGGATCACCGACGGAATGGTGATGCGCACGGAATTCCAGAAGCCGCGCGACAGCCCGTCGCAATTGAGCCCGGTGCAGGCGCTCGACCAGGCCTTGACCCAGGGCTCGAAGGTGATCTCCATCGGCGGCGAGAAGATGTTGCCGAGGCGTATCTCGGGCATGCCTTTGAGCGATGTCACCACCATCACGTAGAGCGGCAAAAGATAGTAGAGCGCCACCACGATGAGCGTGCCGTAGAGGAAGATGTTGCGGCGCGAGAACATATGCCGCGGCTTCGGCCCGCTCGGCCCGTACGCTTCGAGCGTGCCGGGGCCGGCCGGCAAGGAAACGGTATGGTCAGACACGCTTCTTGCCTCCAAACTCGAGATAGGCCCACGGCACGATGACGATGATCACCGACAGCAGCATCATGGTCGACGCGGCGAACCCCTGACCGAGGTTCTGGGCGAAGAACATGTAGTCATAGACATATTTGGCCGGGACTTCGGAGGCGATGCCGGGCCCGCCGCTGGTCTGGGCGACAACCAGGTCATAGATCTTGACGATACCGGCAGCGATGATGACGAGCGTGGTGATGAAGACCGGCCGCATCATCGGTATGATGATGAACAGATAGGTCTTCCAGGTTGGTATCCCGTCGACCCGCGCTGCCTTCCAGATATCCTCGTCGATCCCGCGCAGGCCGGCCAGCATCAGGCACATGATGAGTCCGGTGCCCTGCCAGAGAGCGGCGATCAATATGCCGTAGATGACGATGCTGGAATCATAGAGCGGATTGAAGCTGAAGCTCTCCCAGCCGAGGCTGCGCACCACTCCCTGGATCCCGAATTCGGGGTTGAGCAGCCACTGCCAGACAAGGCCGGTGACAATGAAGGAGAGGGCGAAGGGATAGAGGAAGATGGTCCGGAACGTGTCCTCGAACCGGATCTTCTGGTCGAGCAGGGCGGCAAGCAGGAAGCCGATCACCAGCGAGAACAGCAGCGACAGCACGCCGTAGATCAGCAGGTTCTCGATCGAGACCAGCCAGCGCGGCACCGACCACAGCCGGTAGTACTGGTCGAGCCCGACGAAATTCAGCCGCGGCAGGAGCTTCGAACTGGTGAAGGAATAAAGCACCGTCCACGCGCTGCCGCCGACAAAGATCACCAGCGCGGTAAGGATCATTGGGATCGAGGCGATCTTCGCATTGAGGTTGCGAAAGAGTTGGCTAGGGCGTTCGCTCTTGCTCATCTGCACAGCCGCGCTGGATCGGGTAAGGGCGGTACGCTCCCGACCCTGCGCTCGCAGGGGCGGGAGTGAGGGCAGTTGTCGATCGTCAATCGGCCGAACCGACGATGGCGGCGAAGCGCTTCTGCGCATCTTCCACGGTCATGTCCTGCTTGGCGAAGAACTCGGAGAAAAGATCCTCCTTCTGCTTCTGCGTATCCTGCGAAAGCAGCTGGTCCGTCCAAGGCATGACGTTGCCCTTGGCGAGGATTTCGAGCCCCTTCTTCATGCAGTCGTTCGCCGCCTTGAGGTCGACGTCGCCGCGCACCGGCAGCGAGCCCTTCTTGAGATTGAAGGCGACCTGTGTCTTGGGATCGAGCAGCGTGTGGGCCAGCACTTCCTGCGCCTTCGATTTTTCGGGGTCCTTCAGCAGCGGGAAGTAGAAAGCGTCGCCGCCGGTGGCGATGACCTCGTTGAGACCAAGGCCCGGAAGGCAAGTATAGTCCTTGCCGGCGGTCTGGCCGGCAACCTGGAACTCGCCCTGCGCCCAGTCACCCATGATCTGGCCGCCGGCCTTGCCGGTGATGACCAGATTGGTGGCCTGGTTCCAGTCCTGCACATTGGTGTTCTTCGCCATCTTGCGGGCGTCGTCCGCCGCCTTGAAGACCTTGGCGACCTCGGGCCCGGCGGCGAATTCCGCGTCCTTGTCCTTGTAGACCTTGAGGAACGCGTCGGTGCCGCCGACCGCCGCAAGCAGCACGTCGAAAGCGCCGGAGGCTTGCCAGGGCTGGCCGCCGACCGCGAGCGGCTGGATGCCTGCTTTTTCCAGCGCGGGCGCGGCAGCGACATATTCATTCCAGTTCTTCGGCACCGGCACGCCGGCTTTTTCGAAGGCGGCGTTCGACAGCCACAGCCACTGCCAGGAATGGATATTGACCGGCACGCAATAGATCTTGCCGTCGAGGGTACAGCCGTCGAGCAGGCTCTTCGGCTGCACGATTTCCGTCCACTTCTCCTTGGTGGCGAGATCGGTGAGGTCGCGCATCAGCCCGGCCTGCACCAATTCTTCCGCCTGCCGGCCGTGATTGAACTGGGTCGCGCCCATAGGGTCGCCGCCGGTGATGCGGCTGATCATGATCGGCCGCGCCGTGCCGCCGGAGCCGGCGATAGCGCCATCCACCCAATGATTGCCAGTCGCGTCGAAAGCCTTGGCGAGTTCGGCAACCGCCGCCGCTTCACCGCCCGAAGTCCACCAATGGGTGACTTCCAGATCCGTCGCGGCCGCCGGGCCGGCGAACTGCAGCGCGGCCGTCGCTGCCAGCGCAGCAGTCATGAGTTGGTATCGCATTTCGTTCCTCCCAGAATCTGAAACGTTACAGATTTTGGATACGGCAATTGCTTCAGACGCGCAACCCCTCGGGCAAAGGCGCCATCACATTTTTTCGAAACACGAATAAAATCAATCAGCTCGCCAGCCTACCGCAACGCAACAAGAGAGGTTGCATCGCGAAAGTAAATGCTGCGGCGCCCAAAAACGAGAAAAGCCCGTTCCAGTCGCTCTTTCTGCGCCGATTGAAGTATCGCTCATTTTGCGCCTGTCACCAGTGATAAGGCGATGGCAGTGACAATCTGTAACGTTTCAGTATATAGCGGTCTCATTCGGTGAAGGCCCGCGGCGTACCCGCGGCCCGCCGATTGCCGGCCTGCCCGGCAACTGCTATGCGCCTGACGGGGCGGGACGAATGAACAGGCATCAAAAAGAGAAGGCCGACGAGGCGTCGGGCCAGGGCCGGCCGACACTGAAGACGCTCGCCTTCATGACCGGGCTGGGCGTCACCACCGTGTCGCGCGCGTTAAAGGACGCGCCTGAGATCGGCGCCGAGACCAAGCGGCGCGTCCAGCTTGTCGCCAAGCAGATCGGTTATCGGCCCAACCGCGCCGGCGTGCGCCTGCGGACCGGCAAGACCAATGTCATCAGCCTGGTGCTCAACACCGAGCACGAGATCATGAGCTTTGTCTCGGATATCATCTACGGAGTTTCGGAAGTCATCGCCGATACGCCCTATCATTTGATCGTGACGCCCTATTCGCGCTCGCAGGATCCGCTGGACCCGATCCGTTATCTCGTGGAAACCGGTTCAGCCGACGGCGTCATCATTTCGCGCACGCAGCCGAACGACCCGAGGGCCCGCTATATGCTGGAGCGCGGCATTCCCTTTGCCACGCACGGCCGCACCGATATGGGGCTGATCCACCCCTACCATGATTTCGACAATTACGCTTTCGCGGCCGAGGCAGTGCGCCATCTGGCCGGCATCGGCCGCCGCCGGCTGGCTCTGCTGGCGCCGCCCGTCGAGCTGACTTATCACGGCCACATGCTCGCCGGCTTTGCCGATGCGCTGAGCGAGGTCGGCGCCAGCGAAATCCCGTTCAACACCGTTTCGATCGATCATTCGATCGAGCAGATCAGAATGCGGACCGCGCAGCTGATGCGCCGCGAAAACCGTCCGGATGGTTTCATCAGCAGCGCCGCCGCCGCGACGCTCGCCATCGTCGCCGGCATCGAAGATGCCGGCCTTAAGCTTGGCCGCGATGTCGATGTGGTATCCAAGCAGTCGTCGGAGCTTCTGCATCTGTTTCGCAGCGAATTGCTGGTCGTCAACGAGAACTTCCGGCTGGCCGGCGCCGAGCTCGCCCGCTCGGTGCTGGGCTGGATCGGCGGCGCCGCACCCGGCTCCCTGCAAAGCCTGAGCGTGCCGGGCGAAGTGCAGGCCTATCGCCGCCCGGCGTCCACTTAAGCGGCGTCGGTCAACCCGCCGCGCCGCTTCCCCACGGGCCATGGAAAGCGCCTTGCCCGTCGATGCGCTCGAAGCCATGCGCACCGAAGAAATCGCGCTGCGCCTGGATCAGGTTCGAAGTGCCGCGGCCCTGCCGGTAACTGTCGAAATAGGCAAGCGCCGATGACAGGGCCGGCACCGGCGAGCCGGCTTCGGCTGCCCTTGCCACGACACGGCGAAGCGACGGATGTGCCTCCTGCATCAATGAAACGAAAGCCGGCGCCATCAACAGGTTGGTGGCTGCGCCGCCGGCGCCGAAGGCCTCCGCCATCGTATCCAGCAATTGCGAGCGGATGATGCAGCCGGCCCGCCAGATCTTGGCGATGACCGGCATCGGCAGGTTCCAGTTGAATTCCTTCGACGCGCCGCTCATCACCGCGAAGCCTTGCGCGTAGGCGGCGATCTTGCCGGCAAACAGCGCCAGCTCGAGATCGCCGAGCAGTGCGTCCCTGTCTCCGGAAATCTTGCTCACGCCGCCGCCATAGACCTTTCCGGCGGCAAGCCGCTCGTCCTTGATCGACGACAGCACGCGCGCCGCCACCGCCGCCTCGATCGCGGTGGCCGGGATGCCGAGCTGCTGCGCCTCGATCACCGACCATTTGCCGGTGCCTTTCTGGCCGGCGCGGTCGAGGATGATGTCGACGACCGGCTTGCCGGTCTTGGGATCGTCGGCGGCCAGCACCTTGGCAGTGATCTCGATCAAATACGAGTTAAGCCGACCGGTGTTCCACTGGGAAAACACCTCAGCGATCTCTTTCGGCCCCATGCCGAGCCCGTCGCGCAATATGCCGTAGATCTCGGCGATCATCTGCATGTCGGCATATTCGATGCCGTTGTGAATGGTCTTGACGAAGTGCCCGGCGCCGTCGGTGCCGAGCCACGCCGCGCAAGGCTCGCCCTTGAACTTGGCCGAGATTGCGGTCAGCACCTTTTCGACGCGCTTCCAGGACTCTTCGGTGCCGCCGACCATGATCGAGGGACCGTGGCGTGCGCCCTCCTCGCCACCGGACACGCCCATGCCGATGAAGGTCAGGCCGGAGCTGGAAAGCTCGGAAAAGCGCCGCATCGTATCGCGGAAATTGGCATTGCCGGCGTCGATGACGATGTCGTTGGCCGACAGCACCCCGCGCAATGCCGTGATCTGCTCGTCGACCGGTTTGCCGGCCAGCACCATGATGATGATCGGCCGCGGCGGCCGGATCGCGGAGGCCAGTTCCTCGAGGCTATAGCAGGGCACCACCATATCCCTGAGCGCGCCGGCATTTTCGACAAAGGCATCGGTGCGCGCCGCGGTGCGGTTGAAGACTGCGATGCGGTGCCCCTTCTCGGCGATATTGAGCGCCAGGTTGGAGCCCATCGTGCCAAGGCCGATCAGGCCGATTTCGGCTTTTTCCATTGTTTCTTCCCTGCTTTCGGATCTTGTTGGTTTGAGCCCGCGATTGGGTTGGATGCCCATTCTTGATGACGATGATTGACGGGCCTTCAAGGCCGCGTCAACCGCCTCGCCGAATTGTGTTGCAGACCACCAGCTTGTCCTCACGGCCTGATGTCGATCGGTGCCTCGATCTTCACCATCTCGAAATCCGAGACCAGGATATCGAGCCGCGCCGTCCACCGGCCGGGGACCGGGATGACAAGATCGTCGACGCGCCAGGTGCCGTCGCCGGGCTTTGTTGCCGGGCGCTTTATCGGCTCGATGCCGGAATCGGGCTTTGACAGCACCAGCGTCACCTGCTTGGCGTCGAGCGGGCCGAAATCGCCGGTCATGATGAAGATCGAAGCGGCAACAGGCCCGGCGTGGCCGGGCGCAATGCTGAGGTCGGCCATCGCTTGCAGCGTGTGGATATGGACCGATGCCGGCTGTGCGGCGGCGATCGCCAGCGCGCGCGGCGGTGGCGTGAAGCGCCAGCCGGCGGCAACGCCAAAGATCACCACCACGATCAGCGCTTCGATGCCGATCGAGCGGGCCAGCCGCCTCTGGACCTCCGTATTTCCCGCCTCGGCCGGGGCCGTTAGCTTAAAGCGGTTGACGGCGGCGAGCGTGAACAGAAAGACAAGCAGCACCAGCTTGATCAGCAGCAGCCGGCCATAAACGGTATGGACCAGCGCCGATGGCGTTTGCACCTGGATGACGGCGAGCACGATGCCGGCTGCCGCAAGCACGGCCACGACGAACAGGATCGCTCGCGAAAACCGGCGCAGCAACGGCCCGGCTTTGGCCGGCTGCCGTTTCAAGGCAAGACCGAGCGGTGCCAGCGCCCCGGCCCAGACAGCGATCGCTGCGCCGTGCAGAAACACCATCGGCCTGGTCAGCCACTGCGGCTCGGCAGCACTGGCATGCCCGCTGGCGGCAAGTGCTGCGCCAACACCAACCAGCCCGGCCAAGGCGAGCGGCTTTGCGTCGGCGGGCGGCACAACCAGCGACAATAGGCTAAGGCCGAGCGCCATCAGCGCGATCAGCACCGTCCAGCCAAAGCTGGTCCCGAGCGCGGTCTGCCAGATGACCGGCTGCGCCAGCCGGGCCAGCGGCGCACCGAGTGCATCCAGGCCCTGGAAGCCGAGCGACAAGGGTCCCGCGACCAGCCCGCACAGGATTGCCGCGGCGATCAGGCGCTGGCCGGATCGCCCGCCTTGTGCCAGCCAGGCCAACGCAAAGGCACCGCCAACGCCGAAAAGGAGGCCGATATAGAGAAAGACCTTGCCGATCCAGATCGCCGTACGAAGCCCCCGGTCGACGGCTTCGGCGACAGCCGGCGCAGCACTCGGCGTGCCGATCGAAAACAGCACCGAGCCGCCGACCGGATGGCCGTCGGCGGAAATCACCCGCCAGCTCAGCACATGCGTGCCGGATGTCAGCGCCTGCGGATTGTCGATCTCGACGGTCTGGCCGCTGAGCCGGAAAGAGGTCAGCGGGACCGGCGTGCCGTCGGGCCGCACCAGCGTCAGCACCAACGGCGAAACCGGCTCGGTGAAGGTCAGCGACAATTGCGACGGGCTCTGCGCCAGCACCGCAGCGTCAGCCGGCTCGGCCTTGATCAGCGCCGCGTGGGCGAAGGCGGGGTTCGGCGCGGCAATTGCGGCGAGCAGCATGATGGCGGCAAGCAGGCCAACGGCAAGCCGGCCGGTATAATTACCGGCGATACAGGCTCGTCGCAGGAAGGATGCCGCGCTCATCTCATGGCCAAAAGCAGCGGCGCGCTCTTTCGAACAAAGCCCGCCGTTAGCGCTCACTTCTTCGGCGACAATTTGAGGCCGGGCGCCGGAAATTCCAGCGCGTCCTCAGCCTGCCCGACCGCCGGAATCTCGATCCAGCGATCGGCAACGCCGTCACATTCCTGCACCACCGGGAAATAGAGCGTCTGACCTGCCGGCAGATCCGCCGCCAGTGTCGCGCGGAAGACGAATTCGTCGTAGAATTCGTCCGGCAGGCTGCCGGCGCTCCAGTCGATCTCCTTGACGCCGCTGGTCACTGCCTGGCCGTAAAGCTGGTAGGGCTTCTCGTACTTGCCGTTCTTGACCTGCAGCGTCCAACCCGGCTTCGGCATCGGTTTGACCGAGAGCACCCCTTCCGGAATCTGCACGCGAACGGCGGTCGTTGCCTTGCCCTCGCAGCCATGCGGCACAAGCAGCACCGCCTTGTAGGTCGAGCCGACCGCCGCTTCCGGCGTTTCGAGCGTGATGTGGGCGAAGGCCATGCTGGTCCCGAGGACGAGAAGCGCGCAGCCGGGCAAAAGAGATTTCTTCATGATGGTACCTCTCGAAGCGGCCAAGTCAGTCGTCGTCCTGAGGTGCCGCGCTGCCGATGCCTTGCACGGCGAAGTTGACCGTAACGGTACCGGCTTTCTCGAAGGTCAGCGTGGCAGAGAAGGTCTCGCCTTGCTTCGGCTGCCGCTTCAAATCCATGAACATCAAATGATAGCCGTTGGGCGCCAGCGCGACCTTGCCGCCGGCCGGAATCTCGAGGCCGCCGGTGACCGGCCGCATGGTCATGACGCCATTGCTGACGCCCATCTGGTGCAGTTCGGCCTTGGCCGAAATATCGGAGGTGATCGACAGAAGGCGATCCGGCGCACTGCCGGAGTTGGTGATGGTGAAATAGCCGCCGGCCACCTTGGCGCCGGCCGGTGTGGCGCGCGACCAGGGATGCCCGATCTCGATATCGCCGACCTTGAACTCATGCGCGAAGACGGACTGGGCGCTGGCGAACAGGAGGGCAAGGACGAACACCGCGAAGCCGAGATGCGCCTCGAAGCCGCGCAACGGGAAACGCCTGCGGCTGAACGCGGCGGCGCGAAGAAAGTGGGACATGATTGCTCCATGAGCTTTAGGGGATCGCGCCGTGGCCGGTCGCGAACGATGTCGAT
This sequence comes from Mesorhizobium sp. M0060, assembly GCF_040323155.1. Classification (NCBI taxonomy): domain Bacteria; kingdom Pseudomonadati; phylum Pseudomonadota; class Alphaproteobacteria; order Hyphomicrobiales; family Phyllobacteriaceae; genus Mesorhizobium; species Mesorhizobium sp. M0060. Next base: position 109,234 of record NZ_JAMYUP010000009.1, on the reverse strand, counting down.
AAACGCGCCGGCGAAGGGTTGCGCAGCGCGAACCAGAACGGATCAGGCCGTCGCCGGTGGTGCGCGCGGATTGGATGGAGTGCGGGCACGGGCGAAATCGCGATGCCGGAATGCCGCCAGGATAAAGGCGACGGTTTCTACGGAAAGGCTGCGAGCCGGGCCCCCGGCATCGGGCGGTGGCGCGTAGACAGCCGAAACGAGGTTGCAACCAAGCATGCAGCAGGCTGGCATGTGCTGCGGGTGCGGGTCGCCGGCAGGGAGTTGCGTCGCACCGTCATGGGTGCAGATGGTGTTGCCGAAAGCATCGAATTGCGAAGCGTTCGGTTCGATGCCGGAAGCGAACGCGCCGAGCATCGACTGGAGCACGAGCAGCCAGGCCGCGGCGAACGCGACCGGCATGCTCCATCGTTTCCGGCATATGGTCAAGAACCAGCCTCTCCACGCAGCAACGTCAGCTCTCTAGCACGGAGCCGGCGGCCGGAAAATCGCCAAAACGTTGCTGCGGCAACGCAACACAATCACGCGCGTAGCGGCTGCCTTCCCTCCGGGATCGACGTCAGCAGCGTGTGGCGGGCCGATTTCAGGTGCTTGCGGCAGGCGGCGTCGACCCTGGCTAGATCGCGCGATTTGAGCGCGGCGATATAGGCGAGATGCTCCTGGACCGCGACTTCGTTGCGCTCGCGCTCCTGCGCCTTGTTCCACTGGTAGTGGTAGTGGAAAATCATGGCGATGACGTCATAGAAATCGACGATGAAGCGGTTGTGCGAGGCGCGGTGGATCAGCCTGTGAAAGCGTTCGTCGAGCTCAGAGAACTCGCTGAAGCGCGCGGCGATCTCGCGCGCCAGCCGGCGATGCTCGTCCTCCAGGCGGTCGAGGTCGGCCCAGACCGGGCTGTCCTCGGGCAAAGCGGCAAAGGCGGCGGCCGAGCGCAGTTCGAACATTTCGCGGATTTCGGTCAGCTCCAGCGCGAAGGCGCGGGTAAAGCCTTTCAGCACCCAGTGGCTGTTGCGGCGCTTCTCGATCAGGCCGAAGCGCGAGAAGCGGATCAGGAATTCGCGCACGCTGGTGGTGCCGACGCCGATCTCGCGCGCCAGTTCGAGTTCGTTGATCTGCATGCCGGCTTCGGCACCGCCGGCAAGCAGCCGCCGCATGAAGGAGCGCTCGATGATCTCAGCCAGCGTGTCGGTCTCTTCCTCGGGGAAAAAATCGTCCGGCCGCGGTTCGCGCAGAACCGTCTTGTTGCGCTTGTTCCAGTCGATCAGGCCGGTCTCTTCCATGCGCGCAAGGATGGTGCGGACCGTCGTGCGGCTGACGCCGAGCAGAGTGCCCAGCTCCGGCTCCGAGGGCAGGCTCTTGGTTTCGTCGAGCAGCCGGAGACCGCGATTATAGGCGTCCTTGTAAACGTTGTTGCTCTTTGACATCCCCTGCCCCGTGGCGCACCGGCGCTTGCGGCCGGCCTGAAGCGTTTCTCGCGCATGAAATCGGAATCGCTTCGGAAAACATCATGCGCAACGCTAGTTTTGGTGCCTCCATCGCGCATCCAAAAGACGCGGCGCGCTCGTGCGAAAAAACAATTGACGCAAAAATGTTTTTTCCCGATAAAAGACATTATATGTTAAGAGCCGCGTGTCAATCCGCTCGCGCACCCAGGAACATACCCAGGAAGCTCCCGTGAACGCCGCAACCAGCATTCTTCTGTCTCCCGCCGACAATGTCGCGGTCGCCAATGGCCGCATCGAGATCGGCACCGTGCTGCCGGGCGGCGCCGTCGCCGTCGCACTGATCGAGCCCGGCCACAAAGTGGCGATCAAACCGATTGCAGCCGGCGAAGCCGTGGTCAAATATGCCCAGGCGATCGGCCGCGCCACGCAGGACATCGCGCCCGGCGAGCATATCCATTCGCATAACCTGGTCTTCGAAAGCGGTCGTTTGCCGGTGGTGCCGCCGAGCGAGGCAGTGCACGCGACCGAGGCGGACCGCACCCGCACCTTCATGGGCTACCGCCGCGCCGACGGCCGTGCCGGCACGCGCAACTTCATCGGCATTCTCGCCAGCGTCAATTGCTCGGCCACCGTCTGCCACGCCATCGCCGATGCGGCGAACCGCACGCTTCTGCCGCAATATCCCGGCATCGACGGTTTCGTCCCGATCGTCCACGGCCAGGGCTGCGGCATGAGCGCCACCGGCGACGGCATGATGGTGTTGCACCGCACCCTTGCCGGCTATGCCCGTCACCCGAATTTCGGCGGCGTGCTGATGGTTGGGCTCGGCTGCGAGGTCAACCAGCTCACCCTCTATGGCCAGAAGGGCGTCGCCGCGGGAAAACGCCATTTCAACATCCAGGAAGCCGGCGGCTCGCGCAAATCGGTCGAGAAGGCGTTGCTCGTGCTGGCCGAGATCGCCGAAGAGGTCGGCACGCTTCAGCGTGAGCCGATCCCGGTCAGCGAGATCGTCGTCGGCCTGCAATGTGGCGGCTCCGACGGCATGTCCGGCATCACCGCCAATCCGGCGCTGGGTGCGGCCGTCGACATTCTGGCCGGCGTCGGCGGCATCGGCATCCTTTCCGAGACGACGGAGATCTACGGCGCCGAGCATCTGCTCGCCTATCGCGCCGCCACCCCCGAGATCGCCGCCAAGCTCGACGGCTACGTGAAATGGTGGGAAGACCACGTCGCCAAGCATGGCGCTTCCATCGACAACAACCCCTCGCCGGGCAACAAGCGCGGCGGCCTGACCACCATCCTGGAAAAGTCGCTGGGCGCGGTCGCCAAGGGCGGCCAGACGCCGCTCAACGGCGTCTTCGGCTATGCCGAAAAGGTCACCGGGCACGGGCTGGTGTTCATGGACACGCCCGGCTACGACCCGGTCTCGGCCACCGGCCAGGTGGCGGGCGGCGCCAATGTCATCGTCTTCACCACCGGCCGCGGCTCCTGCTTCGGCTGCCGGCCGACGCCGTCGATCAAGGTCGCCAGCAACTCGACAATGTACCACACGATGGAAGAGGACATGGACGTGAATTGCGGCGTCATCGCCTCGGGCGAAAAGACCATCGCCGGCATGGGCCGCGAGATCTTCGAACTGATCGTTGAGACAGCTTCGGGCCGCAAGACCAAGAGCGAAGAGTTCGGCTACGGCGACAACGAGTTCGTACCCTGGCACCTCGGAGCGACGCTCTAAACCAGACCGCCCGCGAATCGCGGACACCTGACATATCCCAGGTGTCACACTTCTGCGAGCCTTAAAAAGAATGAACATTCCATATTGACTGAGCGATGGAATTAATATTCCATGCGGGATATTGGAGGAGATTGGCAGCGGAGTTCCGACGGAAAAAACTCTCCCGCCCAGCCATTCGAAGCAGGCATCAAACATCGCTTGCGCCGACCGAGGTGATACACTATCAAAATGCGGTAACTGTTTTTTATTGATAAAGTTCCGTTTGGGCCGCGCCATCCGGATGGAGCTTCTGTAACGTTCACCAGGCGACTTAGGGAGGACTCCTAATGAAATTCGTGACCAGCATTCTCAACCGCCGCGCCTTCGTGGCACTTGCAGCCGCCTCGATGCTTGCCGGCGTGATGCATTCGGCGCCGGCATCCGCGGCCGACGTTACCATTCCGATCATCGTCAAGGACACCACGTCCTTCTACTGGCAGATCGTTCTGGCCGGCGCCCGCAAGGCCGGCAAGGATCTCGGCGTCAATGTTCCCGAACTCGGCGCCCAGGCCGAGACCGACGTCAACGGCCAGATCTCGATCCTCGAAAATGCCGTCGCCGGCAATCCGGCTGCCGTCGTCATCGCGCCGACCGAAGCCAAGGCGCTCGGCAAGCCGATCGACGAGGCCGCCACCAAGGTCAAGATCATCGGCATCGACTCCGGCGCCGACTCCAAGGCCTTCACCTCGTTCCTGACCACCGACAACACCCAGGGCGGCCGCGTCGCCGCTGACGGCCTCGCAGCGGCCATCGGCGAAGCCAATGGCGGCAAGGTCGAGGGCGACGTCGCCCTGATCACCGCGCTTCCGGGCGCCGGCTCGCTCGAACAGCGCGCCCAGGGTTTCAAGGAACAGCTCGCCGCCAAATATCCCGGCCTCAAGCTGGTCGCCGACAAATATGCCGACGGCCAGGCCACCACCGGCCTCAACATCGCCACCGACCTGATCACCGCCAACCCTAATCTCAAGGGCATCTTCGCGTCCAACCTGATCATGGCGCAGGGCGTCGGTCAGGCGATCGCCGAGAACAGCCTCGCAGGCAAGGTCGGGCTGGTCGGCTTCGACAGCGACGAGAAGCTGATCAAGTTCCTCAATGACGGCGTCATTTCGGCTCTCGTCGTCCAGGATCCGTACCGGATGGGCTATGACGGCATCAAAACGGCACTCGCCGCCTCGAAGGGCGAAAAGGTCGAGGCCAATGTCGATACCGGCGCCAACCTGGTGACCAAGGCCAACATGAAGGATCCGAAGATCGACGCGCTGCTCAACCCGAAGCTCGACTGAGCATCGCCACAGGCGAACTGTTTCCGGGGCCTTTTCGCCCCGGAAACACCCCGTACTCGCGCCAATCGTGAGGCCGATCTGGGGGCCAATCTGGGAGGATTGTCATGACTTCGACGGCGCAGGAACTCCATCCGGCACCAACGCTGGAACCGGGCAGGACCATCCTCGAACTGCACGGGCTGGAAAAGCGCTATCCCGGCACCCACGCGCTGAAGCCGGTCAACCTCGCCTTCAAGGCCGGCGAAATCCATGCCATCGTCGGCGAGAACGGCGCCGGCAAATCCACCCTGATCAAGCTTCTGACCGGCGTCATGCCGCGCACATCCGGCGACGTCATCTGGGAGGGCAAGCCCGCCGCATTGGCGACGCCGCATGAGGCGATGGCGCTCGGCATCAATGCCGTGCATCAGGAAGTCGTCCTGTGCCGACATCTCACGGTCGCGGCCAACATGTTCCTCGGCGAGGAGGATTCCCGCTTCGGCATCCTGCAGCAGCGGGCGATGGTCAGGCAGGCGCAGAAGATCATCGACGATCTCGGCTTCGACCTGCCGGCGCATGTCATGCTGGGTGACCTGACCATCGGTCAGCAGCAGCTGATCGCCGCCGCCCGCGCCACCGTGCGCGGCACCAAATTCCTGATCTTCGATGAACCAACCGCCTACCTCACCCGCAAGGAGGCCGACCAGCTGTTCACGCTGATCCGCCGGCTGAAGGGCGAAGGCGTCACCATCATCTACATCAGCCATCGCATGGAAGAAGTGTTCGAGCTCGCCGACCGCGTTTCGGTGCTGCGCGACGGCACGCTGGTCGGCACCAGGAACATCGCCGAGACCAATGACGCCGAACTGGTCAAGATGATGATCAACCGCTCCATCGAGCAGGTCTACCACAAGGAGCATTTCACCCCCGGCGCGACCATCGTCGAAGCCAGGAACCTGTCCGGCAAGGGCTTCGAAAATGTCTCCATGTCCGTCCGTGCCGGCGAGATCGTCGGCCTCTACGGCCTGATCGGCGCCGGGCGCAGCGAGTTCGTCACCACGCTCTATGGCCGCCACCGCAAGTCGGCCGGCCAGATCCTCTGGGAGGGCAAGGAGGTCAGGGTCAATTCCGAACATGACGCGATCCGGCTTGGCATGGCGCTGGCACCGGAAAGCCGCCGCGACCAGGGCCTCTGTCTCAACCTGCCGGTCGGGCTCAACCTCAATTTGCCGATCTACAAACGCATCTCGAGCAATCTGCTGATCTCCCGCGCGCAGGAAAAGGCGCAGGCCGATCGCCAGATCGCCGACCTGCGCATCAAGACGCCGACGCGTAGCGCGCTGGCCTCCAGCCTATCCGGCGGCAATCAGCAGAAGATCGTCATCGGCAAATGGCTCGCCCACGGCGCCAAGCTGTTCATCTTCGACGAGCCGACGGTCGGCGTCGATGTCGGCACCAAGGCCGAGATCTACCGCCTGTTCGGCGCGCTGTTATCCAAGGGAGCCGGGATCATCCTGATCTCGTCCTACCTGCCGGAGGTCTATGAACTCGCCGACACGCTGCATGTGTTCCGGCGCGGCAAGCTGGTGGCTACGCATGGGTTTCGGACCGCTGATCACGAGGAGATCCTCACCCAGGCGCTGGCCGAGAAACAAGAAAGACCGGGAGGACAGATATGAGCACCGAGGCGATCCCTGCCGAAAGGCCGAAACGCAACTACAACGCCCTGTTCGGGCTGACACTGCTGGCGCTGCTGGTTCTTTTATGGATCATCCTGTCGGTAGCGACGCCGAGCTTCGCCTCCGCCAACAACATCTCCAACCTGTTGCGGCAAGGGTCGATGATCGCCATCCTGGCGGTCGGCCAGACCTTCGTCATCATCACCGGCGGCATCGACCTTTCCGTCGGCGCCGTTGTCGGCTTCGCCACCGTCATCGTTGCGATGCTGATCAACGCCGGCACACCGGTTTTCCTCGCCATCCTGATTACCTTGCTGGTCGGCGTCGCCATCGGCATGTTCCACGGCTTCGGCATCGTCAAGATGGGCCTGCCGCCCTTCATCATCACCCTGGCGACGCTGACCTCGCTGCGCGGCATCGGCCTGTTGATGACCAACGGCAACTCGATCTCGATCAACAACGACGCCTTCCAGACGTTCTCGCGCAGTTCCTTCGTCGGCGTCCCCAATCTGTTCTGGATGGTGATCCTGGTCGGCATCCCGGCCTATATCTTCCTGCACCACAGCCGCTGGGGCCGCTATCTGTTCTCGGTCGGCTCCAACGCCGAGGCGTCGCGCCTGTCAGGCGTCAACGTCCAGCGCACCATCTACATGGCCTACACGCTGTCGGGCCTATGCGCGGCCTTCGTCGGCGTGCTGCTCGCGTCGCGCATTGGCATCGGCAATCCGACGCAGGCCGAGGGCTGGGAATTGCAGGCGATCGCCTCCTCGGTGATCGGCGGCACCTCGCTGTTCGGCGCTGTCGGCTCCGTGCACGGGCCGCTGCTCGGCGCCTTCATCCTCGCCACCATCAACAACGGCGCCAATCTCTTGAACGTCAACGCCTTCTGGCAGCGCATCATCACCGGCGTGCTGATCATCGTCATCGTCTATTTCGACGGCCTGCGCCGACGCGGCAAATAAACTGGATTGAAGCATGAAAGCCGTCATCTGCCGCTCGCCCGGCGACCTTGTCCTTGAAGATCGGCCGGCGCCGGCCGCGCCGCCCTCCGGCTGGGCGCTGGTCGCGGTCAGCCATGTCGGCATCTGTGGCACCGACTATCACATCTTCGAAGGCAAGCATCCGTTCCTCGCCTATCCCCGCATCATGGGCCACGAAGTCTCGGGAACCGTGATCGAGGCTGGCGAAGGCGTCGACCTCGCAATCGGCGAGCCGGTGATCGTCAATCCCTACCTCGCTTGCGGCCAATGCATCGCCTGCCGGCAAGGCAAGCCGAATTGCTGCGTGAAGATCGAGGTGCTCGGCGTCCACCGCGACGGCGCCATGTGCGAGCAGATCCTGGTGCCGGCGCAAAATCTTTATCCGGCAAACGGCCTGTCGCTGGCCGATGCCGCCGCCGTCGAATTCCTGGCGATCGGCGCCCATGCAGTACGGCGCTCGCTGGCTCAATCCGGCGCACGCACCCTGGTCATAGGCGCGGGCCCGATCGGGCTCGGCACGGCGCTGTTTGCCCGCATCGCCGGGCTCGATGTGACACTGCTCGACATGAGTACGGAGAGGCTGGGTTTTGCCGAAAGCGAACTCGGCTTCGCGACGCACGACGGCTCGCAGGGAGCTGCCCCCGAACTGGTCCGACAGGCGACCGGCGGCGATGGTTTTGACGCGGTGTTCGACGCCACCGGCAGCACCCGATCGGTGCAGTCGGCCTTCGCCCATGTCGCGCATGGCGGAACATTGGTGCTGGTTAGCGTCGTCAAGGACGACATCAGCTTTTCCGACCCTGAATTCCATAAGCGGGAAATGATGCTGATCGGCAGCCGCAACGCCCTGCGTGCCGATTTCGACCATGTCGCCGCCTCGATCCGCAACGGCGCGGTGCCGCTGGCAAAGCTCGTCACGCACCGCACGACGCTTGGCGAGACGCCGCGCGACCTCGCCCGCTGGGCGCATGAGAAATCCGGGTTGATCAAGGCGGTCATCCAGGTCGGGTGATGCCGAAGCTGGCGCGCCTCAGAGAGCCGAAAGTTTCAGCTCGACGCGCTCCGCTGGGAACCGCGTTTCGGCAAACTGGATCGGCTTTCCGTCCGGCGTGACGTTGACGGCGACCGTGACCAGCACGATGGCCCCTGGCTGGAGGTCGAGGTCGGCAAGATCGGCGGCATCCGCATGGCGCGCCGACAGCACCGTCGACTGCCGGAGATAGTCGCTGACGCCGAAGCGCTGGAGCGATGCGGTGATGGATCCGGTCTCCGCCATGACGGCATCGATGCCGGCAAAGCGCTTGGCGTCGAACCAGCCGGTGGCCCGTGACACCGCCTGTCCGTCGGCTTCACCGCGCGTCTCCAGGCGAATGACGTCGGACCCTTTGGCAAGGCCCAACCCTTCGGCGACGCGCCGGCTGGCCGGCTCGACCGCCGACGCCAGCAAGACGCTCCTGCGCTCCGACGCCTGGCCCTGCAGGCCTTCGGAAAAGCGCGTGCGCGTGCCGATCGGATAGGACAGCCGCCTGCGCGACAGCACGAAAGTGCCACGCCCCTGCTCTGCCTTGAGCACACCCTCCTGCACCAACGCCGCGATGGCGCTGCGCACCGTGTGGCGGTTGACGCCATAGCGCTCGGCTAGCACGATCTCCGGCGGCAGTGCCGCGTTCTCGGGAAAATCCCCGATAGCGATCGAACGCAGGATCTGGTCGGCGATCTGGCGCCACAGTGCAACACCGCTGCGCCGCTCGATGCTGTTGGCATGCCCGATCATTCCCGCCCCCAACTTTGCGCCCACTTTGGCTCTTGTCACTCACCCGTCATGGACACGCGCTAGATAACGGGTATAATTTGTATAGTTGTCTATATCAATAGACAAATTAAGCGCACAAGGAGCACCGGCCATGCGGGGACAGGAAGCGCGAGAGCAGGCCGAGCGCAAAGCCGCCATGGCGACACTGGCACAAGCCCCCGGCGACGATATCGTCCGTCTCTGGAATGAGTCCGGCCTGCCTTCCCAGGCGGAGCTTTTGCGTGGTCCCGAAACCGGCCTGGTTACGGTGCGCGGTCGCATTGGCGGTGGCGGTGCGCCCTTCAATGTCGGCGAGGCGACGGTCACCCGCGCCACGGTGCGGCTTGCGTCCGGGCAGGTCGGCCACTGCTACGCACTCGGCCGCGACAAGCAAAAGGCAAGGCTGGCAGCGATTGCCGACGCGCTCTGGCAGGACCCCGCCCACCGTAACGCAGTCGAGACCAGGATCGTCGCCCCCTTGCAGGCCGCACTGACCAAGGCGCGTGAACAGCGCCGCGCCGAGACGGCGGCGACCAAGGTCGACTTCTTCACCATGGTACGCGGAGAAGACTGATGGACGCAGCCGTGCAATCGATCGAAGGCGGTTTCGCCGATCCGGTCTTCAACGCGCAGACGGTGTTCCGCGCCGTCATGGACGCGATGGCACGGCCGGGCAGCGTGCAGCCCCTGCCGGTCCTTGCCCACCCTCCGGCGCCGCTGTCGGCCACCGCCGGCGCCATAGCCCTGGCGCTGTGCGACAACGACACGCCGCTCTGGCTCGACCCGGCTTTGCAGGCCTCGCCCGCTATCAAATCCTGGCTCGGCTTCCATACCGGCGCGCCACTGGCCAACACGCCGGCCGACGCACATTTCGCGCTGATCGCCTCGCCGGCCGAGATGATGGCGCTCGACGGCTTTTCGCAAGGCACCCAGGACTATCCGGACCGTTCCACGACGCTGATCCTCGAGGTCAGCGATCTCGTCTCCGGCGCTCCGCTATTGCTCGAAGGCCCCGGCATCGAACGGACGGCGACGATCGCGCCGGCACGGATGCCGCGTCATTTCGTCGAGCAGTGGAAGCAGAATAACCAGCGCTTTCCGCGTGGCGTCGACATCATCCTCGCCACCCCTGGCGGAATTGCCTGCCTGCCGCGCACGACGCGCATCAAGATGATGGAGGCATAGGATGTATGTCGCGGTAAAGGGCGGCGAAGCGGCCATTCGCAACGCTCATCAATTGCTCGCCGACCGCCGGCGCGGCGACCGTTCAGTGCCCGCACTTCGTCTCGACCAGATCGTCGAGCAGCTGGCGCTCGGCGTCGACCGGGTGATGAGCGAAGGCTCGCTCTACGACCGCGAACTGGCGGCGCTCGCCATCGTTCAGGCGCGCGGCGACATGATCGAGGCGATCTTCCTGGTTCGCGCCTATCGCACGACGCTGCCGCGCTTCGGCTACACCAGAGCGGTTGAGACCGGCACGATGCTGGTCGAGCGGCGCGTCTCGGCGACCTACAAGGACCTGCCGGGCGGCCAGCTTCTCGGCCCGACCTTCGACTATACCCACCGGCTGCTCGATCCCGAGCTTGCCGCCGGCGGCGATGTCGCCGAGCCGGAGCAGCGTGCGGGCGAGGCGGAAGCCATGCCGCGCGTCTCGGCGATCCTTGCCCGCGAAGGCCTGATCGAGCCCGACGGCGACATGCCGCAGGACCATGTCCCAGGCGACATCACCCGCGAGCCGCTCGAATTCCCGATGGCGCGTGATATCCGCCTGCAGGCGCTGTCGCGCGGCGACGAAGGGTTTCTGCTGGCGCTCGGCTATTCCACCCAGCGCGGCTATGCGCGCAATCATCCCTTCGTCGGCGAAGTCCGCATTGGCGAGGTCGAGCTGGAACTCGACGTGCCGGAACTGCCCTTCGCCGTCCCGCTCGGCTCAATCCGCGTCACCGAATGCCAGATGGTCAACCAGTTCAAAGGCTCGGCCAAGGCGCCGCCGCAATTTACCCGCGGCTACGGCCTCGTCTTCGGCCAGAGCGAGCGCAAGGCGATGGCCATGGCTTTATGTGACCGCGCGCTGCGCGCTTCGGAGTTCGGCGAGGATGTCGTTGCCGCCGCCCAGGACGAGGAGTTCGTCATCTCGCATTCCGACAATGTCCAGGCGACCGGCTTCGTCGAGCACCTCAAGCTGCCGCACTATGTCGACTTCCAGGCCGAACTCGACCTCGTGCGCCGCATGCGCGCCGAGCACGACGCCCGCGAGAACACCGGCAAGATGGAAGAGAAAAGGGAGGCCGCGGAATGACCGCCCAACCAACCGATATCGCCACCTACAACTTCGCCTACCTCGACGAGCAGACCAAGCGGATGATCCGCCGGGCGATCCTCAAGGGCATCGCCATCCCCGGCTATCAGGTGCCGTTCGCCTCGCGCGAAATGCCGATGCCCTATGGCTGGGGCACCGGCGGTGTCCAGGTCACCGCTTCGATCATCGGGCCGGACGATGTGCTCAAGGTCATCGACCAGGGCGCCGACGACACCACCAATGCTGTCTCGATCCGCGCCTTCTTCAAGAAGGTCGCCAATGTCGCCGTCACCACCGAGACGGCCAAGGCGACCATCATCCAGACCCGCCACCGTATCCCCGAACACCCTTTGGTGGCCGGCCAGGTGCTGGTCTACCAGGTGCCGATCCCCGAGCCGCTGCGCTTCCTCGAGCCGCGCGAGACCGAAACGCGCAAAATGCATGCGCTGGAGGAGTACGGCCTGATGCATGTGAAGCTCTACGAAGACATCGCCAAGCACGGCCGCATCGCCACCACCTATGCCTATCCGGTCAAAGTCGAAGGCCGCTATGTGATGGATCCTTCGCCGACGCCGAAATTCGACAATCCGAAGATGCACCGTTCGCCGGCTTTGCAACTGTTCGGCGCCGGCCGCGAAAAACGCATCTATGCGTTGCCGCCCTTCACCAATGTGGTCAGCCTCGACTTCGAGGACCATCCGTTCGAGGTGCAGACCTTCGACCAGCCCTGCGCGCTGTGCGCGGCCGAAAACGTCTATCTCGACGAGGTCATCCTCGATGATCATGGCGGCCACATGTTCGTCTGCTCCGACACAGATCATTGCGAGAAGCGGCGCGAAGCGGGTCATGGACAGCACCCAGCAGCCACTCTTGAGGAGCGGACATAATGGGCACCTCATTCGTCGCGATTGGCGACAAAGGCTTCTGGATGCGCGACTCTGTCCTGTCCCTTTGGCTGCGACTGTTGGCTTTGAACCTGGAAACCAAGGCAGATCGAGCAGATCCCCTTATGCTACTGCGCGACGAATGGTTGTGGCAGTCAGAGGCTGAGATCGTCGGGGCGATGGACGCCCATCTCGACGAGGCTGCTGCCGACTCCGCAACGAAAGCTTCCGTCGTCGCCGCTATCGAAAGACTGCTCGAAGCACTGTCCCGGCATGGCGACAAGCTCCCTGCATCAACCATGAACCTTCTTGGTTTCACAAACTCCTGGGGGCTGGATTATCAAACCAAGGGTCTGGTTGAGGTCGGGAGGGCCTTCCTCGCACTCCTTGACGGCAAGATCGACAGCGAAGCCGACAGCATAGAATTCATGCCAGGATCGCGCCCATGATCGACGAACCGTTGCTGCGCGTCTCGGCGCTGTCCAAATTCTACGGCTCGCGCGTCGGCTGCGAGAACGTCACGTTCGACCTGTGGCCGGGCGAGGTGCTGGCGGTGGTCGGCGAGTCCGGTTCCGGCAAGACGACGCTGCTCAACTGCCTGTCGACGCGGCTGCTACCCAGCTCCGGTACCGCCAGCTACCGCATGCGCGACGGCCAGTTCCGCGAGCTTTACCGGATGAGCGAGGCCGAGCGCCGCTTCCTGATGCGCACCGACTGGGGCTTTGTCCACCAGAACCCCGCCGACGGCCTGCGCATGACTGTGTCGGCCGGCGCCAATGTCGGCGAGCGGCTGATGGCGGTCGGCGACCGCCACTATGGCAGGATCCGCGCCACGGCCGTCGACTGGCTGTCGCGCGTCGAGATCGACGAGGACCGCATCGACGATGAGCCGCGCGCCTTTTCCGGCGGCATGCGCCAGCGCCTGCAGATCGCCCGCAACCTCGTCACCGGGCCGCGGCTGGTATTCATGGACGAGCCGACCGGCGGCCTCGACGTCTCGGTACAGGCGCGCTTGCTCGATCTGCTGCGCGGGCTGGTCACCGATCTCGGCCTCGCGGCCATCGTCGTTACCCATGATCTCGCGGTGGCGCGGCTGCTGTCGCAGCGCATGATGGTGATGAAGGACGGCCGCGTCGTCGAAAGCGGCCTCACCGACCGCGTGCTCGACGATCCGCGCGCGCCCTACACCCAGCTTCTCGTTTCCTCGATACTGCAGGTGTAATCATGGCGACCCCGCTCGTTGTCTCCGATGTTGCCAAGAGCTTCACCATGCATCTGCGTGACGGCATCAAATTGCCGGTCGTCGTCGGTGTCTCGTTCGCGATCAGGGCCGGCGAATGCTCTGTGCTCGGCGGTCCGTCCGGCGCCGGCAAGAGCTCGATCCTGAAAATGCTCTACGGCAATTATGCCGCCGACGAAGGCCAGATCATCGTCCAGCACGAGGGCGGGCTCATCGATCTCGCCTCGGCCAGCCCGCGCACCGTGCTTGCAGTTCGCCGACTCACGATCGGCTATGTCAGCCAGTTCCTGCGCACCGTGCCGCGCGTCTCGGCGCTCGATGTTGTCGCCGAACCGTTGGTCGAGCGTGGCGAGGACCGTGAGGTCGCGCGCGGCAAGGCGCGCGCCTTGCTGGGGCAGCTGAACCTGCCCGAAAAACTCTGGGCGCTGCCGCCGGCGACCTTTTCCGGCGGCGAGCAGCAGCGCGTCAATATTGCGCGCGGCTTCATCACCGAGCATCCGATCCTGCTGCTCGACGAGCCGACCGCCTCGCTCGACGCGAGGAACCGCGACGTGGTGATTGCGTTGATCGCCGCCAAGAAGGCGGCGGGCGTCGCTTTGCTCGGCATCTTCCACGACCACGACGTGCGCGAGGCGGTCGCCGACCGCATCATCGACGTGACCGCCTTCGCCGCCGGGAAAATCGCCGCATGACCAAGAAATTGTCGGAGGCGCCGCTGGTCCACGAGACGGCGGAAGTCGAGAACTCGACGCTTGGCCGCTGGACCGAGATCGCTGAGCGCAGCCGGGTCTCGGAAAGCATTCTTGGCGACTATTCCTACATGATGCAGGACTGTGCCGTCTGGTGCGCGACCATCGGCAAGTTCGCCAATATCGCCGCAAGCGTCCGCATCAATGCCACCAATCATCCGACCTGGCGGCCGACGCTGCATCATTTCACCTATCGCGCCTCCGACTATTGGGACGACGCCGAGCACGAGAGCGAATTCTTCGCCCAGCGCCGCGCCAAACGCGTCACCATCGGCCACGACACCTGGCTCGGCCATGGCTCGACCATCCTGCCCGGCATCACCGTCGGCGACGGCGCGGCGGTCGGCGCTGGCGCGGTCGTCTCGAAGGATGTCGCGCCCTACACCATCGTCGGCGGCGTGCCGGCCAGACCGATCCGCGAACGCTTCGACCGCCGCACGGCGGAGCGCTACCAGGCGCTCGCCTGGTGGGACTGGGATCATGCCCGGCTGCGCGCCGCACTCGACGATTTCCGCGCGCTTTCGGCCGAGGCGTTTCTGGAGAAATACGGCGCGTAGCCCTGATACCGCGGCAGAGATTCCACCCGGCGAGTGACACGCGCGTTCGCGCACCAGGAACCACAATTTAGCCGAGTCTAAACTTATCTGAATCTTAACAGAGACATGCGAGATGTATGTACTACGGTTGTCGCGATGGGCGAGCAGCCGAGAAAAAAGGAGCACTCGGATGCGCGCCAAGCTGACGGCCATTTTGGCTATTCTTTCGACAGCGTCATTGATGACGAATTCCGCTTTTGCCGTGACGGCTGCCGGTAGTATGACGGTTCGCCTGACGATCACTAATCAATGCAAAGTCCAAACCGCTGGCGATCTGAATTTCGGTTCGCACGGCGTCATCGATGGAAACGTCGAGGAGACCAGCACAATCGGTGTGCAATGCACCTCCGGACAGACTTACAATGTGGGCCTCGGCGCAGGTGCCGGCACCGGCGCGACGGTTGCGGTTCGCAAAATGACTTCGCCGGCGGCTGCTACGGTAAACTACACGATGTATAGTAACAGCGCGCGCACCCTGGTATGGGGCGACACTGTCAACACCGACACCGTTACGGGAACCGGCGACGGCAACGTCCAGAACCTGACCGTCTATGGGCGGGTACCTGCGCAGCTGACGCCGGCAGCAGGCGACTACACGGACACCGTTGCAATTACCATAACCTATTGACCTTCCCCAAACGCGAAGGAATTAGCATGCGATCCATGCTGACACACGTCAGTGCCGCAGCGATCGTCTTGCTGTGCGCGGGCTACTCTCAGGGTGCTTCCTTGCGGGTAGCCCCGACCAATCTGGAATTGATCGCCCCCGACAGCGCGGCGGTTCTGAACCTGCGCAATGACGCCAAGCGGCCTATCAATGTCCAGGTCCGCGTCTTTCGGTGGCGCCAGGCAGGCGGCGTGGAGCAACTAGAGCCGACCTCGGATGTCGTCGCCAGCCCGCCATCGACGCGGATCGGACCGAATGCCGACTACGTCGTTCGTGTCGTTCGCGTCAGCAAGGCGCCGGTGGATACGGAAGAAAGCTACCGCGTCCTGGTGGACGAACTGCCTGACCCGTCGCGGAGGAAGGGCGGCACTGTCACTCTGGTGCTGCGCTATTCCGTGCCTGTCTTCTTTCGCAATCCCGACGCAAAGGCATCTGACGTGTCGTTCAGTGTATCGCGGACCGGAGGCAGGCTGATGCTGATAGCGCACAACAATGGTGAAAGCCGCGTGAGACTGTCCAATCTCAATTTGGTTCAGGGCGGCAAGAAGCTGGGTGGTCGCAGCGGGCTTGTCGGTTATGTTTTGGGCGGCGCGACCATGCAATGGCCGCTCGGCAACGGCAAATCGCTGGCTGGAAGCCCTATCACGCTAAAAGGGCAAAGTGATCGTGGACCATTCGATGCCCCAGTGGCGATCAAGGGGCGCTAGGGTCGCGGTCGTCGTTGCGGGCATCATCTTCCCTCTCCTGCCGGCGGTCGCTCAGGTTTCGCAAGCTGAGCCGCAAGTCGTGGACTCCGCTCTCCCCCCGGCGGGACGCCGCGATCTTTACCTCGAAGTGTTCATCAATGATGTTTCGACGGGACTGATTGGCACCTTTACGGAATTTGCCGACGGCGGCCTGGCGGCAACTCCGGACGAGCTGGAGCAAGTCGGCTTGAAGCCCGTGGAGGACGCTATCGGCAACGATGGCCTGGTCAGGCTCGACCGACTGCCGGAGGTCGCTTTTCGGATCGACGAAGCAACCCAGCGCCTTTACGTCACGACCAGCAACGAGGGTCGGGCCGCACGCGTCGTCGACATTCGCGGCACCGACAAGGAAGATCGTCTTCAGCCGCAGTCCGGCTACGGTGGTGTGCTGAACTATTCGCTTTTTGCGAGCTCCAACAGCTTCTTCGACGATGATCTGGACTTGTTCCAGGGCATTTCCGGCGGCTTCGACGCGCGTGCTTTCAGCCCTTTCGGCACGCTCAGCCAGTCATTCACCGCCGGCTATTCCGACAGCGAGTTTGGCGGACTTGTACGGCTCAACACGACCTGGAACTACTCGGACCCGAAGCGCCTGATGACCTATCGGGCAGGTGACTTCATTTCCGGCGGGCTGTCATGGACGCGGCCCGTCTACCTCGGCGGCGTCCAGGCGCAGCGCAACTTCCGGCTTCGATCCGACCTGGTCACGCTGCCGCTGCCGTCTTTCGGAGGAACCGCAGCCGTTCCTTCGACGCTTGAAGTCTACACCCAGAACGTCCGCACCTACAGCGGCGAGGTTCCCGCCGGCCCCTTCCAGATTACCAATCTGCCGGTGTTTGCAGGCGCCGGCGAAGCGCAGGTTGTCTTGCGAGACAGTCTCGGTCGTGAAACCACCGCCACGCTTCCGTTCTACACCTCCAGCTCGATGCTGGGACAGGGGCTGCTCGATTTCTCCGCCGAAGTTGGACTTCCACGGCGCAATTTCGGCATCGAATCCGCCGACTATGACGAGCGCCTGTTTGGCATCGCCACGGCGCGTTACGGTCTCACCAACTGGCTGACACTCGAGGCCCATGCCGAGGGCGGCGAGGGGTTGGTCAATGGCGGGGTGGGCGCCGCGTTTCCGCTCGGACACTACGGCGCTGCCTCACTCGCCGTTGCCGCCAGCAATCATGACGGGCGCACTGGCTCGCTGGTGAACGCGTCGCTGGAGATGAGTTCCGAGGGATGGTCGATCTATGGTCGGATTCAGCGCGCCTTCGGCGACTACCAGGATATCGCCTCGGTGACCGCCGAACCTTCCTTTCCTGATCCCGGCGATTTCCCGATCTTCAGCGGGGACGTTCCGCGATCGATTGATCAAGTAACATTGAGCATTCCGGCACCACTTGAGTTTTCGAGCCTCAATCTCTCCTATACGCATCTCGAAAGCGCCGAAGGCGAGAAGAGCCAGATTGTCGGCCTTTCCTATAGTCAGCAAATATTCAAACGAAGCAGCTTTTACGCTACGGCCTTTGCCGATCTCGAAGACCATCACAGCTTCGGCGTGTTTGCCGGGATCTCGATCTCATTCGGGGACGACATCACCGCCTCGACCGGCGTGGAGAACGGCCCCGACGGCCTCAATGTCGTTGCCGACGTTGCCAGGTCGGAGCGTCTGGAGGACGGCAGCATCGGTTGGCGGGCGCGAACGTCGGAAGGAGAAACAACCAGCCGTTCGGCTGCCGTCAGCTACAGGGCTCCCTTCGCTCGCTTCGAAGCCGACGTTCAACAATATGACAAGGATTTCAGAGCCACCGCGCAGATGGATGGCGCAATCGCAGTGGCAGGTGGCGGCGTTTTCGCCACCAATCGTATCGACGACGCTTTCGCGGTCGTCGAGGTCGGCGCGCCCGACGTCGACGTGCAATTCCAGAATCGCCCGGTCGGCAAGACCGACAGTCGCGGCCGCATTCTGATCCCCGGCCTCAATTCCTACGAGCCGAACACAATTTCGATCGATCCCAAGAACCTGCCGGTCGACGCGGATATTCCGGCCACCAGGGAAATCGTGGTGCCGGCCGATCGCAGCGGCGTGGTGGTGAAATTCGGTGTTTCGGAAGCGCCGGAGGCGGCGCTCGTCACCTTGGTCGACAGCAGCGGGGTACCGCTCGAGGCCGGCCTGAGCGGCCGCATGGAGGGTGGTTCGGAAGACTTCATCATCGGCTATGACGGCCAGGCGTACATTCGCGACCTGGGTGCCGAAAACGCACTCGTCATTGCTCGCTCCGATGGGAGTTCCTGCCGGGCCGAATTTTTCTACCTGCCCACACCCGGCCAGCAAGTGGCGATCAAGGACGTGACGTGCCAGTGACAATGGGAAAGGTGACAATGGGAAACAAGATGCTCCGCTTTGTCATGCTCTTGATCGTCGTCCTGTTCCCGTCGGCCGCTTGGGCCTTGAGCTGCAGTTTCGGCGTTTCCGGCATGAATTTTGGCTCGGTCGATACTCTGTCGAGCAGCCAGACCAACTCGACCGCGACGATAGACATGAGTTGCACGGGGGGCTTGGTCACCCAGCGCATCCTTATTTGTGCGCATCTTGCAGCCGGCAGCGGAGGCGCATCCACGGCAGCGGCCCGACAAATGCTGAGCGGAGCCAGCAGCCTCAACTATCAGCTCTATTCGGATACGGCGCGCAGCATCGTCTGGGGATCTTATGCCTGGGCCTATGCTTCGCGCCCGCCGGTCTTGACGTTGACGCTGGGTCTTTTGGGCACGGCCACGGGCACCGCCACAATCTACGGCGCGGCATTTGGTGGCCAGGGCACGGCTCCACCCGGGACCTATCTCTCGACCTTTTCTGGTGCGAATGTCGAATTTCGTTACCGCGTCAGCAGCACCAACAACTGCAATACAGGTACCGGCACCTTGGCGGCGGCTCCGACTTTCACCATAAATGCAACGGTCGCTGCGAATTGCCTCGTATCGACCAGCAACGTCGATTTCGGATCGACGGGCGTTCTCGCCGCAGATGTCGATGCCGCCGGTCAGGTTTCGATAACCTGCACGCCGGCAGCTGCTTACACTGTATCGCTGGGCGGCGGCACAACCGGTTCGGCCCCGACGGCGCGCAAGATGTCGAAGGGTGCGGAAACCGTGACTTACGGGCTCTACAAGGACACCGATCGAACTCAGCCCTGGGGTGATGCGTCGACGCCTGGTAGCACAGTGGCGGGCACCGGAACCGGCGCGCCTCAAAGCCTCACCGTTTATGGTCGGGTGCCGCCACAAGCCACGCCATCGGCCGGTGTCTACACCGATACGGTCGTCGTCACAGTCACCTACTGAGCGGAACGGCAAGCTGATGCCCTTCGGAACCGACTGACGAACGGGGCCGCCTGCAGCACACCTGTGGGCGGTAACAAAACTGACATCAATCAGACACCGCAGGTTCACGTGGCTGCGCTAGCGAGGGTTAACAGACCTTCAATTGCGACTGGACTGGAGCCTGCACCATGTCAGCTACGCTCGAAATCCGCGGCGTCACCCGCCGGTTCGGCAAGAACACTGCTGTCAGCAATGTTCACATCTCCATTCCGCAAGGCCAGATGGTCGGCATCATCGGCCGCTCGGGCGCCGGCAAATCGACGCTTCTGCGCATGATCAACCGCCTCATCGATCCCAGCCAGGGATCTATCCTGTTCGACGGCGTCGAGGTCTCCGGGTTGCGCGGCTCGCCGCTCCGGCGCTGGCAGCGCGACTGCGCCATGATCTTCCAGCAGTTCAATCTGGTGCCGCGCCTCGACGTGCTGACCAATGTGCTGCTCGGCCGGCTCAACCACCGCTCGACCCTGTCCAACCTGTTCGGCATGTTCTCCCGCAACGAATGCGCCGAGGCGGTGGCAGCCCTCGAGCGTCTCGACATCGCCCGCACCGCGCTGCAGCCTGCCGGCACCCTTTCCGGCGGTCAGCAGCAGCGCGTTGCGATCGCGCGTGCCATGATGCAACGGCCGAAGGTGTTGCTCGCCGACGAGCCAATCGCCTCGCTCGACCCGCTCAACGCCAAGGTGGTGATGGATTCGCTGCAGGACATCAATTTGCGCGAAGGCATCACGGTGATCACCAATCTACACACCCTTGATACGGCCCGTAACTATTGCAACCGCATCATCGGCATGGCCGCCGGCAAGGTCGTCTTCGACGGCCCGCCCGAAGATCTCAACCGCGAGGCCGTGCGCATGGTCTACGGTGCCGACAGCAATGGCGGCGAAATCTCCGAGGCCATCACCTCGACCAGTGTCGCCGTCAAACAGAAAATCGCTGCATCCGCCGGACCGCTGGAGCCCGCATTTCCGGGATACTAGTCCATGATCCCGAACCGAAGGTCAGCGTAGCAAAAAGTGGACACCGGTTTTCGGAAAAGATCATGGACAAACAATGAAAACGGCCTGATCGCCCGCCCGCGTCAAAGGCACTCGTCAAAATTCGATCGCAACCGGCGCGAGGCCGGATCAAAGGAGAGAGACCCAATGTTTAGGAAGATGGTTTTTGGCGCCGTTTCATTGCTCGCCATCGCTGCAAGTGCCGCTCACGCCCAGGATATCAAGGAATTCCGCATCGGCATCCTTGGCGGTGAAAATGAAGCAGACCGGCTGCGCAACTTTCAGTGCCTCGCCGATCACCTGAAGTCCGAATTCGGCTTCGAAAAGGTCTCGCTGTTCCCGGCCGCCGACTATGACGGCGTTATCCAGGGCCTGCTCGGCGGCACGCTCGATTTCGCCGAGCTTGGCGCGTCAGGCTATGCCAGCGTCTATCTCAAGGATCCGAACGCGGTGACCCCGATCCTCACCACCCAGCAGACCGACGGCGCGACCGGCTATTATTCAATCGGCCTGGCGCTGAAGTCGTCCGGCATCACCGACATAAAGTCGGCAAAGGGCAAGAAGCTTGGCTATGCCGACCCGGATTCGACCTCCGGCTATCTGATCCCGCTGACCCAGATCCCGAAGGACACCGGCGCCTCGAACGAAACCTTCTTCGCCTCGACGCAGTTCAATGGCGGCCACGAGAACAACCTTCTCGCCGTCCGCGACGGCAAGGTCGATGTTGCGGTTGACGATTCCTCGGGCATCGGCGACTTCAAGAACGGCTATACTTCTGGCACCTTCCACAAGGAAATCGCCAAGGGCGCCGTCGACCCCAACGACTTCGTCGAAGTCTGGCGCTCCGGCCTGATCCCGAACGGCCCGCTGGTCGTGCGCACCGCGCTCGGCGGCGATATGAGCGCCAAGCTCGCCAACTTCTTCACCAGCCTGCCGGCCAAGGACAAGCCTTGCTTCGAGGCCATCGAAGGCGGCGATTTCACCGGCTACGTTCCGGTGAAGCCGGACTTCTACAGCGTCATCGTCGAAGCCCGCAAAGCCGCGATCGGCGGCTGAATGCAATTGAAAAGGGCGGCGTTACCCGCGCCGCCCTTTTTGCATACCCGATCATGACCATCTCAGCCACGATCCGTTCAGACACGACCCGGCGGACGGCCGACACCTGGCAACGCCAGACGTCCTTGCGCCGGTTCTACACCGCGCTCGGCGTCGGCTTGCTGCTTGTCGCGATGTGCACAGCCATGTGGTTCGCCGACGAGGCCAATGCCGGACATTTCTTCGATCGGCTACCGCACATACTGGATTTCCTTAGTTGGCTTGTTCCCAAGGACTGCAACGACGTCTGGCGCGCGCTGTTCGACATCGCATCGCCGCACGACAAGGGCAGCCAGGAGTTCAACTTCCCGCTTGGCCGCGTCTATCTCTGGGGCGGTTTTTACCTGCCCGAATATTTCGAGCTGATGCTCACCACGCTTAATGTGGCGCTGGTTTCCACTTTCATAGGCTTCATCTTTGCGGTGCCCTTCTCCTTCATCGCGGCCCGCAATTTGACGCCCAGTCCGGTGCTCAGGCTCGTCGTCAAGCGCTTCATGGAACTGCTTCGCGCCTTCCCGGAGATCGTCATTGCCGGCCTGTTCGCAGCCATCCTCTCGACCGGCCCGGTCGCGGCCATCATCGCCATCGGCCTGCATTCGATCGGCGCCCTCGGCAAGCTCTTCTACGAGATCAACGAAAACGTCGACATGCGCGCCGAAGAAGGCCTGCGCGCGGTCGGTGCCAACTGGTTCGAGCGCGTACGTTTCGCCGGCTTGCCGCAAGTGCTGCCCAATTTCATGTCCTACACGCTGCTCAGGATCGAAATCAATGTCCGCATCTCGACCATCATCGGCGCGGTCGGCGGTGGCGGCATCGGCGAGGAGCTGAAGCTCTCGATCTCGCGCGGCTTCGGCGCCAAGACACTGGCACTGGTGCTGCTGTTGTTCACCACCATCTTCCTCGTCGACCAGTTCTCCGCCTGGCTTCGTCGCAAGCTCGTCGGCGATCAGGCATTTATGATGCGCGCTTGAGCATGGCCGCGATGACCGCCGATGAGATGCAGTCGATCGAGGAGCGCTTTCCCCAAGTGTTCCGGCGGCCCGTGCACAAACGCTTCGGCCCGCTGGTTCTGTTCGCCGGCATCCTGCTCTACCTCGTCTACGCCTTGTGGTTCTTCAGCCTGCCGCAAGTGCTGAGGGAATCGCACTGGGAACGCCTGCCGCTCTTCCTGACGCAATGGATCAGCTACGATCTGCAGCCGGAATTCCGTCTCGACCAGCCTCAGATCACGCCCAAATACCCGCGTTTCTCGGCTCTTGGCGAAGATCCCCATCCCGACTGGGTCATCACCAATGCCCACGGTTCCTACACCATCCTGATCGACGGCCGGGCCAAATCGGTCACCTTCGACAAGACCGAGGCGATACTGGTCGCCAATGGCCAGACGGTACCGGTGTCGTTGACCAGCGGCAAGCCGGTGATATCCGGCCCCGTGCCGGACTGGATCACCGCACACGACGATGAAATCGTTGCCAGGATGGGCTTTGCCGGCGAGGTCCGCATAACCGTCGATCGCGTCAAAGTCCGCAAGCGCTTCCTCGGCTGGGCGAATTTCGTCTTCGACACACGCTCGCCCTTCTTCAGCAAGTCGCCCGGCGAGGTGGTTTCGTTGCTGATGTCCGGACCCGAGCTCAAGCCGGGCACATCGAACATTGCGCTGGCCGCCGACAATATCTGGTACAATGCCCAATGGCAGCATGGCGACGTCTGGACGAAGCTGTTCCAGACCATCGTCATGGCATTTCTCGGCACGCTGCTCGGCGGCATCGTCGCCTTCCCGCTCGCCTTCTTCGCCGCCCGCAACATCACCCCGAGCGGCCTGCTTAGCCAGGTGCTCAAGCGCTTTTTCGATTTCATGCGTTCGGTCGACATGCTGATCTGGGCGCTGTTCTTCACCCGCGCCTTCGGCCCCGGCCCGCTGGCCGGCAGCGCCGCGATCTTCTTCACCGAGATCGGCACGCTCGGCAAAGTCTATTCGGAAGGTCTCGAGAACATCGACGACAAGCCGCGCGAGGGCATCCAGTCGACCGGCGCCAACGGCTTGCTGGTGCAGCGCTATGGCGTGCTGCCGGAAGTGATCCCGGTCTTCATCAGCCAAACGCTCTACCAGTGGGAATCCAACACCAGGGGCGCGACGATCATCGGTGCTGTCGGTGCCGGCGGTATCGGCCTGAAGCTCTGGGAGGCGATGCGCACCAACTCCAACTGGGCCAATGTCTTCTACATGGTGCTGCTGATCCTGCTCGTCGTTTTCATCTTCGACAACATTTCCAATTTCCTGCGCCGCCGGCTGAGCAGGACGATCCACGACTACAACCGGATTCAGGCCGGCCAGGGGTGATCACCACGATTGGCCGCAGGTCTCCACGCCTTCGTCATCCTCGGGCTTGACCCGAGGATGACGAAGGAACAGTTGCTATGCCGCCTTCTTCCAGCCGCTCGTGATATGCCTGTAGCCGTCGCGGTAGACAGCTTCCGGGCTTTCCGAAAAGTCGCGCCACACCTTGGTTGCTGCCGCCAAATCCTTCAGCGAACGGCCGAACGCCTCGATCGTCAGCCAATCGTCATAGCCGCTCTTGCGGATAGCGGAGAACGTCTCCTTCCAGGGGACGTGGCCGCGGCCCGGCACGCCGCGATCGTTCTCCGAAATGTGGATATGGACGACGTTTTTGCGATTGCGCGTATAGGCGCCGATCGGATCGGCCTCTTCGATATTGGCATGGAAGGTGTCGTACATCGCCTTGACGTGCGGCCGGTTGATCGCGTCGATATGCTCCGACAGGTCGTCCATCGTGTTGAGCAGATAGCATTCGAAACGGTTGAGCGCCTCCAGTCCGATGGTAATGTTCTTGTTGCCGGCATGGTCGCCGATGGCACGTTGCGAGGCGACCGAGCGCTTTTTCTCAGCCGCTGTCGGCCCGCTGCCGGAGAAGGCCCCGAGCGTCGAATGCAACGGGCCGCTCAAGGTGTCCGCGCCAAGCGCTTGAGCGCAATCGATCGCCCATTTCATGTAGTCGATACCGGCCTTGCGCGTCGAGGCATCCGGCGAGATCAGGTTCATCGCCGGATCGCCCATCGCCGAGACCGCGGTGCGTTCCAGCCCGATGCGGTCGAGCAGCTCACCGAGCTTCTTGTAGTCGTCCGGCGTGCCGGCAAAGACCGGTATCTCGACGCCGTTGAACCCGGTCGCCTTGATGTCCCTGAGCAGCGGCTCGTGTTTTTTCAAGACACTGGTCGTCCACAACAGCATGCACATGCCGATTTTCATCGACGCCCCTCTCCCATCATTCGCTCGATCACCCGAGGAGTGGTGAGATTCAGATGAGGCCGGCCTCATCTGAATATCACCATCCCTTCAGAGCTTCGTCCACGCCCCATTCTTCGTGGACGACTTCACGCAGGCCTCGATGAAGGCCATGCCTTCGACGCCGTCCTGTACGGTCGGGAAGACGACATCCTTAGCCGGCTTGCCGCCCTCTCTACGTGCTGCACGAATCGCCCGCGCGGCCTCCTGGTAGATGTTGGCGAAGCCTTCGAGATAGCCTTCCGGATGGCCTGGCGGAACGCGGCTGACGCGCCCGGCGACGGGAAGTGCGCCGGCGCCATTTCGGGTGATCAATTGCTTTGGCTGGCCGAACGGCGTGTACCAGAGATAGTTCGGGTCGGCTTGCACCCATTCAAGCCCGCCCTTCGATCCGTAGATACGCAATTTCAGCCCGTTCTCGTGGCCGGGCGCCACCTGGCTTGCCCAGATCATGCCCTTGGCCGGGTGCGACTTGCCGACCGGCTTGAAGCGCAGCAGCACGTTGATGTTGTCGTCGAGCAGCCGCCCCGGCACGAAGGCGTCGAGATCGGCCGACAGTGAATCGAGCTCCAGCCCGGAGACGAAACGGGCGAGGTTATAGGCATGCGTGCCAATGTCGCCCAGCGCACCGCCGGCGCCGGCCTGCTTGGGGTCTGAGCGCCACGCCGCCTGCTTCTGGCCGGTGGCGGCCAGGTCTTCGGTCAGCCAATCCTGCGGATATTCCGACTGCACGATGCGGATATCGCCGAGCTGTCCCTTGGCCACCATCTCGCGTGCCTGCCGTACCATCGGATAGGCGGTGTAGTTATGCGTCAGCACGAACACCTTGCCGGTCTTTTCGACCAGCGCCGCCAGCTTGTTCGCCTCGGCCAGCGTCGTCGCCAGCGGCTTGTCGCAGATGACGTGGATGCCGGCCTCGAGAAAAGCCTTGGCGGCCGGCACGTGCACATTGTTCGGCGTGACGATGGCCACCACCTCGATGCCGTCCGGCCGCTTGGCCTCTGCCTTGGCCATCTCGGCATAGGAGCCGTAGCTGCGTGCCGGATCGAGCCCGAGCTCGGCCGCAGAGGCCTTGGCGCGCTCCGGATCCGACGACAGGGCACCGGCAACCAGCACGAACTCGTTGTCCATACGCGCCGCGATGCGGTGCACCGCACCGATGAAGGCGCCTTGTCCGCCGCCGACCATGCCGTAGCGGATCGGACCGCCCCCCGTTTCCGCCTTCGATGCGCCAACCATGATTTTCTCCCTCGTTGTTCGTTACCCTCCCCCTTGCGGGGCGGGTCGACGCGTAGCGTCGGGGTGGGGTCGTAAAGGCAGAGTTCGGCATGAACCGACCCCACCCCGCCCTGCGGGCCACCCTCCCCTCAAGGGGAAGGGAAGCAGCGCTAAATACCCATCATGCCGCGCAGCACCTTTTTGTCGGTCGTGCCGCCGGCGAAATCGTCGAATGCCTTTTCCGTCACCCTGATGATGTGATGCTGGATGAAGGGGGCCCCTTCCGCAGCACCATCCTCGGGGTGCTTGAGGCAGCATTCCCATTCCAGCACCGCCCATGAATCATAGTTGTATTGGGTGAGCTTGGAGAAGATGCCGCCGAAATCCACCTGCCCGTCGCCGAGCGAGCGGAAGCGCCCGGCGCGGTTGGTCCAGCTCTGGTAGCCGGAATAGACGCCTTGCCGCCCGGTCGGGTTGAACTCGGCGTCCTTGACGTGGAATGCCTTGATCCGCTCGTGGTAGATGTCGATGAATTCGAGATAATCGAGCTGCTGCAACAGGAAGTGCGACGGGTCGTAGTTGATGTTGCAGCGTTTGTGGCCGCCGACCGCATCGAGGAACATCTCGAAAGTCGCGCCGTCGAACACGTCCTCGCCCGGATGGATCTCGTAGCCGACATCGACGCCGTTCTCGTCATAGACGTCGAGGATCGGCTTCCAGCGCTTGCCGAGTTCGGCAAATGCTTCCTCGATCAACCCCGCCGGCCGCTGCGGCCACGGGTAGAGATAAGGGAAAGCCAGGGCACCACAAAACGACACCGACGCCTTGAGCCCGAGATTGTTCGACGCCTTGGCGCCGAACTTCATCTGCTCGACCGCCCATTGCTGCCTGGCTTTCGGATTGTTGTGCACCGCAGGTGGCGCGAAGCCGTCGAACTGCGCGTCATAGGCCGGATGCACCGCCACCAGCTGCCCCTGCAGATGCGTCGACAGTTCGGTGATCTCGACGCCGGCGTCGGCGCAGACGCCCTTCACCTCGTCGCAATAGGCCTTGGAGGACGCCGCCTTCTCGAGATCGAACAGTCGTGCATCCCAGGTCGGGATCTGTACGCCCTTGTAGCCCAGCCCGGCTGCCCATTTGGTGATCGAGCCCAGCGAATTGAACGGCGCGGCATCGCCCGCAAACTGCGCCAGGAACAGACCAGGGCCCTTCATCGTCGTCGGCATCGGCATCTCCCTATGTTTCACGACCAAGCATAGCGCCGATTGAAAACAGGGCCAGCCTCTTTGGTCTCTTTGCACTGTGCGCTTCGTACCGCCATTCTGGTATTACCAAATGTCGAAATCTGGTCAAGCCATTTGACGCGCCACCGGAGCTTTGCAACCATGCCGAGTTGCGCCACATATTCCAACGTAATCAATGGTGTAGACGAGAAACAGCGCGTCATGGCAGCACTTCTTGCCGTCCAGATGAAATTGCTGTAGACCTCCCATCAGGCCCAATTGGTCGAACCAGTTTGCAAAAAAGCTGGGACGCCTTGGGGAGGAATCATGCGATGGGCTCCGGCAGAGCGCGTTGCAGGCGAACTGGTACAGGCGAATTCTGGGAAGGATAGACCATGCATCTTTCGACGCACAATTGGATGCGGGCGGAGCCGTTGGAAACGACGCTCAAACGCATCAAGAAATTCGGCTATGAGTCGATCGAGATTTCCGGCGAACCCGAACAGTACAAGCCCAAGGAAACGCGCGCGCTATTGAAGGAGCACGGCATCCGCTGCTGGGGAGCGGTGACGCTGATGCTGGGCGAGCGCAATCTCGCCGCCAAGGACCAGGGCCAGCGCGAGCGCTCGGTGCAATACGTCAAGGACGTGCTGACTATGGTCAGCGAGCTCGACGGCGAGATCATCACGCTGGTTCCCGCCACCGTCGGCAAGGTCGTGCCGGACGGCACCGAGGAAGAGGAATGGAAATGGGTGGTAGACGCCACCCGGGAATGCTTCACCCACGCCAAGAAGGTCGGCGTCAAGATTGCGGTCGAGCCGCTCAACCGCTTCGAGACCTACCTGTTCAACCGCGGCGCCCAGGCGCTGGCGCTGGCCGATGCGGTCAGCCCCGATTGCGGCGTCTGCCTCGACGCCTACCACATCCACATGGAAGAATTTAACGTCTACGACGCGATCCGGCAGGTCGGCGAGCGCCTCTACGACTTCCATGTCGCCGACAACAACCGCTTCGCCGCCGGCCTCGGGCAGATCGACTGGCCGAAGATCGTCGGCACGCTGAAGGAGATCGGCTATGACGGCGCGCTGACCAACGAATTCGTCGCTCCTGTCGACCGCACGCCGGCCGCCCCCTATCCCGACATGGTCGAACGCAACCCCGTCGACATATCGCCGGAGCAGCTGAAATTCATTCAGGACCACGGCTCCAGCGTGCTCACGGAGAAATTCTACACCGACCAGATGCGCATCAACGCGGAAACGCTGCTGCCGCTGATCAAGTAGCCGAGCCGTTTGGAATGAGCCCTTCCGCCTCACCGCGGCCGCGCCGAGGATGAACATGCGCATCAAGACGGTCCAAGCCTGGTGGATTCGCATACCGATCGAGGCCGCGAAGCAGCACCGCAGCGACTTCGGTCAGGTGGCGACGTTCGACGCCGCCATCCTGCGCATCGAAACCGACGACGGGCTGGTCGGCTGGGGCGAAGGCAAGAATGCCGCCGGCAGCGCCGGCAGCTACGGCGCCCTCGTCCATTTGCTGAACCACGAGGTCGGCCCACAGCTGGTCGGCCTCGACCCGGCCGACATCGGCGTCATCTGGGAGATGCTCTACAATGGCGTCCGCCACGACAGCGCCGCCCGCGCCGGCCACGCCATGCCGCAACTGGCACGACGCGGCATGAGCATCGCCGCTATCAGCGCCGTCGACATCGCATTGTGGGACATTCTTGGCAAATCGCTCGGCGTTCCGGTCTGGCGGCTGCTCGGCGGCCGCAAGCTGGACCGCATGCCGGCCTACGCTTCCGGCGGCTGGGCCACTGCGGAAGACATCGGCGACCAGCTGCAGTCCTACATCGCCAAGGGCGGCTTCAAGGCGCTGAAGATGCGGGTAGGCGCCATGGACGGCGCCCCGCACGTCTCCGCGGCCCGCGTCCGCGCCGCAAGACAGGCGCTCGGTCCCGATGTCGACCTGATGGTCGACGCGCACGGCACCTACACGGTGGCCGAAGCCAAGCGCTTCATTCATCTTGCCGGCGACCTCGATCTCGCCTGGTTCGAGGAGCCGGTGATTGCCGACGACAAACCTGGCATGGCCGAGGTGCGCGCCTGCGGCTCGATCCCGATCGCCACCGGCGAAAGCGAGGCGACACGCTATGCCTTCCGCGACCTCGCCGTGCTCAGATCCGCCGATATCTTCCAGCCGGATCCGGCCTTTTGCGGCGGCATCAGCGAGGCGATGAAGATCGGTACCATCGCCAGCGCCTTCAATCTGCGCTTTGCACCGCATCTTTGGGCCGGTGCGCCCTGTTTCTTTGCCGGGCTGCATATCTGCGCCGCATCGCCGGCGAGCTTCACCGTCGAATATTCGCTCGGCGCCAACCCCATGATCCACGATCTGATCGAAGAGACTGTCGAAGCAAAGGACGGTATGGTAGCGATCCCTGATAGACCCGGGCTGGGATTCACCATTTCGGAGCGGTTCCTGGAGGCGCACGCGCAACACGGCTGACAATGAAAGAAAAGAACCTTCTCGCGGAACTCGCCGCCTATCTGTTCTCCCATTCGGACAAGGAGACGGGCCGCACGCCGTCGGAGCGCGAACTGGCAGAGCATTTCAGCGTCAGCCGCGGCCAGATCCGCGAGGCGTTGGCCATTCTCGAGGCCATGCGCATCGTCGAGCGACGGGCGAAATCCGGCATCTACATCGATACAAAGCAGGCGAGCGTCGAGGCGATGGCGCTGTTCGCCCGCGCCGGCCTGCCGCTCGATCCTGTCCAGATCTACGAGACGGTCGAGTTGCGCAAGATCCACGAGATCAAGGCCGCCGAACTTGCCTGTTCGCGCGCCACCGAGGAGAATTTCGAGCGGCTGCGCGAGATTCTGAAGGCCTCTGAGGAGCGTATCGCCGCCGGCGAAGGCCTTGCCAGGGAAGACCGCGAGTTCCACCTCGAGATCGTGCGCGCGACCAAGAACAGCGTCTTCCACAATGTCTGCAGCGTCTACTACATGATGGGCGAGCTGCGCCTGCCGATCTATTTCAACGATCCCGAACGCAGCGTGCGCTCGCATGCCGAGCATATCCAGATCTATGAGGCGCTGCTGCGCCGCGACGGCAATCTCGCCCAGGCGCTGATGAGCGCTCATCTGCAAGGCGCGGAAAGCTACTGGAAGGGGCTGATCGAAGGGCGTGAGGCGGAACCGCACAGCCCAGCGCTCGAAAAGGCCTGAAATGCCCAAGATCCTGTCGACACACAGACTGCACCCTCGTGCCTCTTCCATGCTGACAGGGGCCGGCGAACTCGTCGTTGCTTCCGCTCTCGACGCGCACACGCTGGCCGCCGAGGCAAGGGACGCCGATGTCATCATCGTTCGCGCTCCCTTGCCGGCGGCGCTTTTCGAAGGCGCGACGAAGCTCAGGGCCGCGATCCGCCACGGCGCCGGGCTGGACATGGTGCCGATGGAAGCGGCCAATGCGGCCGGCGTGCTGGTGGCGAACGTGCCGGGAGTGAACGCGCGGTCGGTCGCCGAATATGTGATGTTCGCGGCACTGGCGCTGCTTCGGCGCTTTCGTGTGTTGGACCGCGATCTGCGGGCGAAGGGCTGGCTGGCCGGCCGCGAACATACCGTCGTGGCCAGTGAGCTTGCCGGCAAAACAATCGGCATCGTCGGCCTCGGCGCGATCGGTCAGGCGGTTGGTCATATCGCGGCACATGGTTTCGATCTGAATGTGGTGGCGACGACGCGCAGCATGCGGCCGGCGCCGGAAAGGGTCGGCTTCCTGTCGATCGACGCGCTGATCGAGCAGAGCGACGTCATCGTTCTGTGCTGCCCGCTGACGCCGGAAACGCGCGGGCTGATCAGCCGGGAGCGTATTGACCGAATGAAGCCGGATGCGCTGCTGATCAATGTTTCGCGCGGGCTGGTGATCGATGACGACGCCCTGATCGAGGCCTTGCAGAAGGGCCGCATCGGCGGCGCCGCGCTCGATGTTTTTGCGACACAACCGCTGCCGCCCGACCATCCTTATTTCGGCTTCGACAACGTCATCGTCACCCCGCATATGGCTGGGATCACCGAGCAGTCGATGATGCGCATGGGCGTCGGCGCGGCGGGCGAAGCTTTGCTGGTGCTGGCCAACAGATTGCCGGTCAATCTGCGCAACCCCGAAGTGGTCGAGCACTACCGGCGACGGTTCTCTGTCGATCTCTGAGAGCGCCTCAATTTTCCCGAATTCGTCAGCGACGTTGCCAGCATGGGAAACGCCGCAAAAATCCTGCTGACCGCCGGTTTCTGCATGGCAACGGCGCAGGCCTTCGCCAACGAACAGGGCAGCTACGTGTTCTGCGACAACGGCCTGCGCTGCGTGGCGGCACCCTGTCCATCCAACAGCGCGCTCGACCTCGCCACCGGCAAGATCGTCAAGGGTGTTTCGATCGACATCGATCGTTTGCCGCAGCAAGACAAGGCGCTCGATCTTTCGGACAAGCTTTACGCCGGCAAGGTCGTTGTTGTCGGCTTCATCGAGAACCGCATCCGGACATTCAACGGCAAGCAGTATACTTTGCCTTGGCTGGTCGCCACCGGCATCGAACGCGCCGCCAAGGACAGCGAGCGCGGCCACTGCTCGTCGCGCTGACACGCCGCCACACACGCGCTACCATTTTAATTTGCAAGCAGCGCCTCGACTCCTGCGGCGATGCGCAACAGGTGGTGGTCATGGCCATTGCGCGCCACCAGCATCAGCCCGGCCGGACGCGTCATTCCCGGCATTGGCAGCGAGATGGCTGATAGATCGAACTGGTTGGCGACCTGCGTGTTACGCAGCAGAAGGCCTTCCATCCTGTTGCACAACGCTTCGTCGCCCGTCATCGACACGATCGTCGGCGCCGTCACTGGCGTGGTCGGGAGGGCCAACACGTCGACCGCCGCCAGCCGCTCGTCCATCGCAGCGGCCAGCGCCGTGCGGTGGCGCATGGCCCTGATATAGACCGTAGCCGGCATGGCGAAGGCGCGCGACAATGGCCCGCTTACCCGCGGGTCGACCGGCGTCGCCGCTCCTGTCGCCAGCCACTCGGCATGGATCTCCGCCCCTTCCATTGCTGCGATCGACGCGCGTTTGGTTGCCGCGCGCAGCTCGGCAAGCAGGTCGTCGATCGACATCTCCACAGGCCGCGCGCCGTTAAGCCCCATCTTGCGACGGCATCGGTCGAACGCCGTCGCGACCTCTTCCTCCGTATCATCGAACAGCACGCCGTGCGGAATGCCGATGCGTAGGGCGGCCAGCGGAAGCGGCGACAGTGCTCTCGGTTCTTCGCCCCCCATCACCGCGTCGGCCGCCGCACATTCGGCGACGGTGCGGGCCAGCGGACCGATCGAGTCCAGTGTGGCCGACAGCGGAAACGCACCCGCGAGCGGCACGCGCCGCGCCGTCGGTTTGAAACCGACGACGCCGTTCAACGACGCCGGAATGCGCACCGAACCGCCGGTATCGGAACCGATGGAGATTTCGCTGGTGCCTTCGCCGACCGAAACCGCGGCGCCTGAGGACGAGCCGCCCGGAATACGGCTGGCATCACTTGCATTGCCGGGCGTGCCGTAATGCGGATTGACGCCGATCGCGGTGAAGGCGAACTCGGTCATATTGGTCTTGCCGAGGATGACTGCACCGGCTTGGCGCAACCGCCGCACGACAAGGGCGTCCCGCAGCGTGGGCGCAGCGGTGGCAAGCAGCAGCGAGCCCGCCGTGGTCGGCTCGCCGGCGACATCGAACAGATCCTTGATCGAGACGATCGCCCCGTCGAGCGGCCCGAGCGTGATGCCGGCTTTTCGCCGCGCATCGGCGGCGTCGGCCGCCGCCCGTGCAGCTTCCGGGTAGAGCTTTACGAACACGCTTTCATCGTCGGCGCGAGCGGCAAGCCGCGAGAGAATTGCTTCGAGGCGATCACGGGCTGATTGCATTTTCGGTGTCGGACTCCGCACGCCTGCAACGTCTTAAGGTAGCCAGCAACTGGCCGCAGGAGACATAACCCGGCACGGTCGGATTTGCACCTGTCGAACCGAAGGAGGAAGCCCGATGCTCTACAAAGGCAGCTGCCACTGCGGCAAGGTCGCGTTCGAGGTCGAAGGCGAGCTGACCGGAGCCGTGCGGTGCAATTGCTCGATCTGCTCGCGCAAGGGTGCGCTGCTATGGGCAGTGCCGCATGAGAGCCTGCGGGTGCTTGCCTGGGGCGATGATCTCGGCCGCTACAGCTTCGGCGCCCATGTTATCGCCCACCGCTTCTGCCGGAGCTGCGGCATTCACCCCTTCGCCGAGGATGTCGGCGAAGGGAGCGGGCGAAGTGCCTACATCAATATCCATTGCATCGACGCGTTGGACCTAGCCGCCGTGCCGGTCTTCGACTTCGACGGTCGTTCGGTTTAGGCCTCAGAATTGTCGATCGGCTTCGGGCCAAGGAAGAACGCCGCCAGTGCCGCCAGCAACGTCGCCGCCCCGCAATAGGCGAAGGCGCTGGCAACGCCGGTATTGTCGACCAGCAGGCCGCCGAAGACGGCGCCCAACGCGATGGCGACCTGGAACGTCATAACCATGAGCCCGCCGGCGCTTTCCGCCTGATCGGGGGCGGCCCGCACCAGCCAGGTCTGCAGCCCGACGGGGACGGCGCCGAAGGCGAAGCCCCAGCTGGCCACCGCTATTGCAGCCACTACGGGTGAGCCCCCGACCACCAGCAGCAGGAGTGCCGAAAACGCGATCAGCAGAGGCGCCAGGCTGACGGCTGCCTTGAGGCTGCGTTCGGCGATGAAGCCGCCGGCAAAATTGCCGAAGAAGCCACCGATGCCGTAGGCGAGCAGCACCAGAGAGATCGTCTCGATGTCCAGCGCGGGCACCTTCTCGAGAAACGGGCGGACATAGGTGAAGCCGGCAAAGTGTCCCGAGGCGACCAGCAGTACCACCAGCAGTGCTACCCTGATCATCGGCCGCTTCATCACCTCCAGCAGCGTACGAAAACCTGCTGTACCTGCAGGCGGCAATCGCGGAATGGTAGCCACCTGCACCAGCAGCGCCAGCGCGCCGACCACGGCGGCGATCATGAAGGCCGTCCGCCATCCCCAGATGTCACCGACATAGGCACCGACCGGAGCCGCGCAGACCGTCGCCACCGAAACGCCAGTGAGGATGATCGACATGGCGCGCGGCATCAGCCGCATCGGAACGAGCCGCATCGCCATGGCTGCCGACATCGACCAGAAGCCACCGAGACTGATCCCGAGCATGATGCGGGCGATCAGAAGAACGGGAAGCGACGATGCAAACGCGGCCACCAGGTTTGACAGCACGAGCAGCACCGTCAGCGCCCACATGACCAGCCTGCGGTCCAGCCGCTTGGTGACGATAGCCATGGTCGGCGCCGCTATTGCGCCAATGACGGCCGTCGCCGTTACCGCCTGCCCGGCGGCGCCTTCGGTGATGCCGAGATCCTGCGCAAGCGGCGTCAGCAGGCTGGCGGGCAGAAATTCCGCAGTCACCAGGCCGAAGACACCGAGCGCCAGGGAGACCACCGCCCCCCATGCGGGCTCGGATCGTTCGCCGGTTTCCGACGGGTCGAGAACGGCGTCCATGACGCCTGTCGCGGGTTCGGTCATGAATGATCTCCGATCTGGTTGCAGCGCAGCATCTGGCTGCAGTGCAACATAGGGAGTGACTGTCTGGAGTTTCCATGCTAGAAACACCATTATGTTTGACCGTTCGTCCAAAATCCCCACCACCGGCGATCCGCTGACGGACATATTGCGCGGATTGCGTCTCGAAGGCGTCGATTACGGCCGTTGCGAGATGAAGGAGCCCTGGGGCATCCATTTTCCGGCTCAGGCGGCAGCACGGTTTCATTTCATCGGCCGCAAAGGCTGCTGGTTGCTGCAGCCGTCCGGCGAATGGGTCGAGCTCAAGGCGGGCGACGCCGTGTTGTTGCCGCGCGGCTCAGCCCACACGCTGGCGAGTGAACCGGGCATCGAGGCGGCGCCGATCCACGGCTATGAGGCCGAGGAGATCTGCAAGGATGTCTATTGCATGTCGAATGACGGCGTGCCGGGCTGCCGGCCAGGGACCTTGCTGTTTTTCGGCAGCATGTATTTCAATCTCGATGGCTTGCACCCATTGCTCGGCATGATGCCGG
This sequence comes from Mesorhizobium sp. M0060, assembly GCF_040323155.1. NCBI lineage: Bacteria > Pseudomonadati > Pseudomonadota > Alphaproteobacteria > Hyphomicrobiales > Phyllobacteriaceae > Mesorhizobium > Mesorhizobium sp. M0060. Next base: position 73,750 of record NZ_JAMYUP010000009.1, on the reverse strand, counting down.
ACGTGATGCGCGCGCACGAGCTGGAAGCCTATGAGCCGGGCATCCCGCATCTGCTGGAGGCGATGGCCCGCGAGGTGACGATGGAGCGCGTCGGCTCCGGCGGCATCCTGGCGCGGCTGGCCGATGTGCTCGCCGCAACCGTCATCCGCTCATGGGTCGAACGCGGCTGCGGCGACTCCTCCGGATGGATTGCGGCGGTGAGGGACCGCGAGATCGGCCGGGTGCTGGCCGCGATCCACTTGGAACCGAACCGCGACTGGACGGTGGAGGCTCTGGCAAGGATGATGGGCGCGTCGCGATCGGGTTTTGCCGAGCGCTTCGCCACCATCGTCGGCGAGACGCCGGCAAAGTATGTCACGCAGGTGCGGATGCACCAGGCGCGGCAATGGCTGGTCCGCGACCGGCTGAAGATTTCCGTCGTCGCGGCGCGCCTCGGCTACGAATCCGACGCCTCTTTCAGCCGCGCCTTCAAGCGGGTCATCGGATCGCCGCCCGGCCATTTCCGGGCCGAGGAACAGGCGGAGATCCGCCAGGCCGGCTAAAAACTGGCCGAGCTCATTGCTCGGTGATGCAGGCCGAGCCGGCGCTGCTCTTGCAATATTTGCCGGAAGCCCCGCATCTGCCATCCGAGACTTCGACGACGGTGCCGCTCAACAACAGCTTGCAGTCGCTGGTGGACAGATTGACCGTGCCGTTAAGGCCTTTGATCTTCTTGGCGTCCACCTTCGCGCCGGCGACAACTTTCTTGGCTGCCTGCGCCTCGCTCAGATGTGCGGACGACAATCCCATACCCGCGACAAGCAGGATAGTCGCAAAACTGCGGAACAGATTTCCCATAGCCAACCCTCCGTATTTGGGCCTCCGAATTTGGGCATGCAAAGCCCTTTTTGGGACCGAAGGATCAGCCTATTCGACAAATCGGAGCATCCGCATCCCCCGTACGGGGGATGACGAGAGACTAGAGCTTTTTGCAGCCACATGGAATCACTTGGCGTCGCACAAATTCGGCTAAAACAAATAGATAGAGCGGATGCACGGTTCAATTTGAACGCATTCCGCTCCAGCTGCGGCAAAGAGGCTTGTACTTAGCCGGCGTGACGCAGGCTTATTCCGCTGCCCTTGTCGAACAGCACCACCTTTTCCGGGTTCCAGGCAAAGCGCACCGGCTGCTCTATCTGCACGTCGGTCCTGGCCGGCACAGTGGCGCGCAGCATGGTGTCGCCGACCCGCAGCGTCAGGATCTTCTCCACGCCATGGTTCTCGACATCGTGGACCCGCGCCTCAACCGGCGCGCCGGTCTCGAGATAGACGTCCTCGGGACGAATACCGAAGACGAGCGGGCGACCGTCGGTCGCCACGCCCGTCTTGGCACCCCCCGAAGTCTTGGCACCCCCCGCAAGCGGCAATTCGAAATTCAGCGGTGCCATCACCGCACGTCCGTTAACGAGCTTGCCGTCGATGAGGTTCATCGGCGGCGAGCCGACGAAGCTCGCCACGTAGGTGTCGCGCGGATTGTTGTAGATCTCGTACGGCGTGCCGGTCTGGACGATGCGGCCATGGTTGAGCACGCCGACCTTGTCACCCATCGACATCGCCTCGATCTGATCGTGCGTCACGAACAGGAAGGTGGCGCCAAGCTGCATCTGCAGGTTCTTCAATTCGGTGCGCAGCGCCTCGCGCAATTTGGCGTCGAGCGCCGACAACGGCTCGTCCATCAGGAATACCCTCGGCTTGCGCACGATGGCGCGGCCGATCGAGACGCGCTGCATCTCGCCGCCTGAAAGCCGGTCGGTCTTGCGATCGAGCAGATGCTCGATCCGCAGCGTCCTGGCAGCGCGGTCGACACGATCCTTGATCTCGGCGTCGGGCAGCCGGCGGATCTTCGGCTTTAGCGGAAATTCGAGATTTTCGCGCACCGTATAGCGCGGATAGAGCGAATATTGCTGCAGCACCAGGGCCACGTCGCGCTCCGCCGCGCCCCAATCGGCGACATCGACGCCGTCGATAAAGACCTGACCTTCGCTCGGTTTTTCCAGGCCGGCAATCATGCGCAGCGTCGTCGTCTTGCCGGCGCCGGTCTCGCCGAGCAGGACGAAGAACTCGCCGTCGGCGATGTCGAGATCGAGCCCGGTCAAGGCGGTGTGGTTGCCGAATTTCTTTGAGATGTTCTTGAGCTGGATGTGGGCCATCAGAGTCTCACTCCCAGCGACTTGCCGCTCGCCGTGTCGAAGAAATGCGCCTGGGCCGGATCGATCCTGGCGAAGACCCTTTCGCCGGGGCCGCCGATGAAGCCGCTCTTGGTGCGCGCGCGCAGCATCTTGGAGCCGACCTTGAGGTCGACGATGTCGAACGACCCGAGCGGCTCGACGATCTGCGTCTCTACCGGCAGGAACCCTTCGGCTGCTTCGCGGCGGACGAGAACGCCTTCCGGCCGGATGCCGAGCGCGAGCTGGCCGCCGGCATGGCCGTTGAGCTTCGACAGCAACGCACGCGGGAATTCGAAGCCGGCGGCCGCATCGCCGACCGTCACCGAGGCCGACGAGGCTTCCTCGGTCACCGAAGCGTCGGCGACGTTCATCACAGGGCTACCGACAAACTGCGCGACGAAAAGATTCGCCGGATGCGAATAGACCTCGTCCGGCGAGCCGACCTGCTGCAGCACGCCCTCATGCATGATGACGATCCGGTCGGCGAGGCTCATCGCCTCGATCTGGTCGTGGGTGACGTAGATGCTGGTCGAGCCCTGCTTGATGTGCAGCCGCTTGATCTCGGCCCGCATCTCCTCGCGCAGCTTGGCATCGAGTGCCCCGATCGGCTCGTCCATCAGCATCGCCTTCGGCCGCCGCACCAAGGCTCGGCCGATCGCGACGCGCTGCATGTCGCCGCCCGACAGCGCCGACGGTTTCTTGGCGAGGAGATCGCTGATCTGCAGCGTCTTGGCGACCGAGCGCACCTCGCTATCGATCTCGGCCTTGCTCTTGCGCGTCGCTCTCAGTGGAAAGGCGATGTTCTCGTAGACGCTCATATGCGGATAGAGCGAGAACGATTGGAAGACCATGGCGATGTCGCGGTCGGCGGCCTTGAGGTGCTGGACCGGCTTGCCGTCGATGAGGATGTCGCCGCCGTCGATCGTCTCCAGTCCGGCAACGGCCCTGAGCGTCGTCGTCTTGCCGCAGCCCGACTGGCCGAGCAGCACGATGAACTCGTTGTCGTCGATCTTCAGGTTGAGGTCCTTGATGACCTGGACGGCGCCGAAATATTTCTGGACGCCGCGAAGCTCGATCTGGGTCAATGCTGTGCCCCCGGATTTGCCCCTTGCCCGGTGCCGGCCTTCTCCTCCGGCGCGATCTTGGAGGTGATGTTGAAGCCGATCAGGCCGATCAGGATGATAGTCACGCCGTAGCTGTGCAGCAGCATATGCCATGGCTGGCAGAGCGCGATGATGCCGAGCACCATCAGCACCTGGCTGCCCGGTTCGAGATATTTCTGGTTGATGGCGCGAAAGCTCATTTGCGGATCGCTCCGAAGGACATGCCGCGCAACAGGTGGTTGCGAAGCAGGAAGGTGAAGATCGCGACCGGCAGCAGGAACAGGAAGGTTCCAGCAGCGATCACCGTCCAGTCCGGCAGGCCGGAGCCGATCTGGCTGGGGATGAAGGGCGGTGCTGTCTGGGCACGGCGGCTGGTCATGATCAGTGCGAAGGCATATTCGTTCCACGCCGTGATAAAGCAGAAGACGGCGGTGGCGGCGATGCCGGTGGCGGCCTCCGGCAGCACGATCTTGAAGAAGGCTTCCATGCGCGTGTAGCCGTCGACCAGGGCCGCCTCCTCATATTCCTTCGGGATCTCGTCCATGAAGCCTTTCATCAGCCAGACCGAGAAGGACAGGTTGAAAGCGGTGTAGAGGATGATCAGGCCGAGGTGGGAATCGTTGAGGCCGACCGCCCGGTACATCAGGAACATGGGGATGGCGACGACCACCGGCGGCAGCATGCGCGTCGACAGGATGAAGAAGAGCAGATCCGCCTCTCCCTTCACCCTAAAGCGCGAGAAGCCGTAGGCGGTGAAGGTGCCCATGCCGACCGCCAGGATGGTCGAGGTTATGGCCACGATCAACGAGTTCATGAAGCGGCTCGGATAGCCGGACCACTGCACCTGGCCCTTGCCGTCACGCACGATCTTTTCGCCGCCGTCGAAGACGACGCGCTCCCACCAGGGAGCGGCTGCATACTCCTCCGGCGACGCTGGGTTGCGTAGCTGCGAGCGCTTGGTGAACAGCTTGACGAAGGGCGATATTTCCGGCTGGAAGACGACCGTCGGCGGGATGGTAGTGGCGAGATTGCGCGGCTTGAACGCCGTCGAGGCAATCCAGTAGATCGGCGCCAGGAAGATGATCGTCACCAACAGGACGGCGACGATTGCAACGCGATTGAAGCCGATTTCGGAGGAGGTGCGCACGGCAGCCATCTCAGCGCTCCTTCACCTTGTTGAGGTATTTGACATAGATATTGGTGATAGCCAGCACCATGATCAGCACGATGTAGGCGAGTGCGCAGGAGCGCCCGGTCTGCCATTCTTGGAATGCCATCTTATAGAGCCGGATCGAGATCAGTTCGGCCGTCGGCTGGCTGGTCAGGATGTAGGCGAGATCGAAGGTCTTGAATGCCTCCATGGTGCGGAAGATGACCGCGATCATCAGGATCGGCGCCACCAGCGGCAGCGTGATGCGGAAGAAGGTGTAGAACGGCCCGGCCCTGTCGATCGCGGCTGCCTCGTAGAGATGCTTGGGCACGGCCGACAGGCCGGCCAGCGACAACAGCATGACGAAGGGCGACCACATCCAGATGTCGGTCAGCGCGACCGCATAGAGCGCCATTTTCGGATCCGACAGCCACTCGAAGGTGCCGAGGCCGAGCGCATAATTGATGATGCCGAAGGACGGATCGTAGAGCAGCTTCCAGAACAGGCCGACGACGGCCATCGACAGCATCATCGGCAACAACAGGAGCGTCGTCAGCAGGCCCTTGAGCGGAATGTCGCGGTTGAGCAGCATGGCCACGCCGAAGCCGACGAGCAGCTGGCCGGCGACTGAGATGATGACGTATTTCGCGGTGATGGCGAAGTTGGACCAGACATAGGGATCGCCGAGCAGGTCGCGATAGTTTTGCAGCCCGACGAAATTCGCCGCCGCGCTGGTCGAGGCGCGGAAATCGGTGAACGAATAGCCCAGCGAATAGATCAGCGGGAAGATGTTGAAGACGATCAGAAACAGGATCGTCGGGATGATGAAGAGATTGCGGATCGAAATGTCGCTGAGACCGCGAGCGGCGGCCCGCGAGGACCTGTCCAGCGTGGTGATCATCGTGGTCGCCAAGACCCTGCTCCCGGTTCAAAAATCAGAAAAAGAAACGGAGGAGGCACGAACGCCCCCTCCGTGAAACTTCATACTTATTGGCCGCGGCCGTATTTCTTGAAGGTCGCGTTCCAGTCGGCTGCCAGTGCGTCCAGCGTCTCCTTGGCGGTGCCTTCGCCGCCGATCATGTAGGGGTAAACGCGCTGGTTGAGCTGCTGCAGCAGTTCGGCATATTCCGGAACCGCCCAGAAGTCCTTGACCTTGAACATGGTCTCGTAGAACGCCTTGTTGTACGGCGTGGCGTTCTGGAATTCGGGCGACTTGAGCACGGCGGCACTGCAGGTGTAGCCGCCGAGCGCTGCCCATTTCTTCTGGGTCTCGTCCTTGATGAACCATTCAAGGAACTTCGTCGCCTCTTCCTGCTTCTGCGAGTAGGAAACGATGGAGATGCCCTGACCGCCGAGTGCGGCGAACTGGTCGCCGCCAGGTCCGGCAGGATTGGCGAAGAAGCCGGTGTTCTTGGCGTTCGGGTTCGACGCCTCGTTGATCAACGAGGGAAAGAACGCGAAGTAGTTCATGCTCATGGCGGCCAGGTTTTCAGTGATCGCCTGGTTGTCCTCGACGAAGAACGACTTGGCCCAGCCCGGAGGCGTGAACTTGTAGAGTTCCTTGTAGGCGTCGAGCGCCGCGATCGCCTTGTCGGAGTTGATGAAGCCATCGACCTTGTAGGTCTTATAGTCACCCAGCTCGCCGCCAAAGGAGAACAGCGCGTTCTCAAAACCCATCGCCATCGCGTCATAGGAATTGTCGGTGTAGATGGCGATGCCGTATCGCTTCTGATCCGGCCGGTAGAAGAATTCGGCGATGTCGCGCAGCGCCTTGAAATCCTTCGGCACGTCGAGATCGTAGCCATACTTGGCCTTGAAGGCTTCCTTTTCCTTGGGGTCTTCGAACCAGTCCTTGCGGTAGGACCAGCCCACCGCATCGCCTTCGAGCGGAATGGCCCAGTACTTGCTGCTGCCGCCCGGATATTCGGCATAGTATTTCACCGTCGCCGGCGCCATCACTTCGCCGACCTTGTGCTTGTTGAAGAAGTCGGTCAGGTCGACATAGTGGCCACCGGTCGAGCCGGCGCCGAGCCATTGCGAGTCGCCGACGACCATATCATAGGCGTCGCCATGGGCGTTGAACTCGGTGAAGGCCTTGGTCTGGAAGTCGGGCCACGGTGTGGTTTCCACTGTGATCTTGACGCCGGTTTCCTTCTCGTACTCGTTGCCGAGTTCCTGCAAGTAATTGGCCGGATCCCATTCCGCCCAGAATATGGTGAGTTCCTTTTCCTGCGCGTAGACGGACGTTCCGCAGGCGAGCACTAAGCCGATACCAGCAAGCACGCTGGTCATTGTCTTGCGCATAATGATTTCCTCCCTTGTGCGCATTCTACCGTTCATGAGAACCGGCAGCGAGGCCGGCCCTGGTAGTCCTCCCGTGACGGCACCGTTCCGGTTTGTGAGCCTCCTCGCTCGACCGAAACGGATCTCAGCCTTCACCTTTGATCCGCTTTATTTATTCTAATCTGGTATTACCAATTTCAGAGGCACGTCAAGCCCTTTCTTGGCCGATGGCGGGCAGGCTGGCAAGTCGGTTTCCGCAGTATCTCCCTGTTTTCCCTGAATTTTCCTACTATTTGATATACAAGGGCCTTGCCTGGACCGCTGCATCGCCAATAGTATGGGTATGCAGGGTGCAAATCTGGTCGAACCAGATTGGCGTCATCTAGCGGCCGTCGCCGGTGCGATCCCATCTCCTTCAATCATCGATTCCGTCACCGCCGCGCGTACCAGCGCGCTGGCTGCCCATTGCGCGACCGACATCATCCTGCGGCTATCCAATCCCCATATATCCTTCAATACGATCAGCATCTCAACGCCGAAGATCAGCGACAGCGCTTGCGCGAGCCGCTTGAATTCGCGCGGCGGCAACCGGCCCTTGAGCGGCGCGATCGCATCCTTCAAAAGCTCGACGCGATGGCCGCGCGTGAAGGTCGGCTCACCGCCCAGCGTGCCTGCCTGTCGCTGCGCCCACTGGTCGAGCGACAGTTTCAGCGCCGCCTTGAACGTCGCCTCGAAGGCCTCGATGCGCGGCATGGCGGTTTCGAACAGCTCGGCTATCCGGCGCTCGGGATCGGTAGAGTTCGATCGCCAGGTGAGGATCGGCCCAAGCCCTTCGTCGACCACCGCCTGCACCAGCGCCGCCTGGCTCGGAAAATACCGATAAGCGGTGGCGCGGGAGACTTCCGCTGCTTCCGCGACCTCGCTGACCGACGGCGTGGCGCCCGCCTGCATCAACCTTGTCGCCGTCTCCAGCATCAGCCGCCTGGTGCGGGCGCGGGGCCCGCGCTCGGCCCGCGGGTTCGCCCCTTGGCCGGCATCGTCGTTCACAGTCGCTTGTTGACGTGAGACATCCATGTCAATACGATACGCGCGTCTCAAAAAATTGCAATGGCCCTTCGCGCCGTCGAACGGCCGGGCAACGGGGCGGCAGCGCCGAGCACGCCCAAGACCGGGGAAACGCGATGAAGCGCATCTATGTGGTGGGCACCGCCGACACCAAGGGCGAGGAGCTCGCTTTTCTGGCCGATGCGGTCGCCGCAACCGGCGCATCGATTGCCCGTGTCGACATCGGAACACGCGAGGCGACCGTGCCGGTCGATGTTTCGGCAGACGAGGTCGCCAGCCATCATCCCGGTGGCCGCAATGCCGTGCTCGGCATCGACGACCGCGGCACATCGGTGGCGGCAATGGCCACCGCCTTCGCGCGGTTTGTCCAGTCGCGCAGCGATATTGCCGCGATTATCGGCATTGGCGGCGGTGGCGGCACCTCGATCATCACCGCAGGCATGCGAACGCTGCCGCTCGGCCTGCCCAAGATCATGGTTTCGACTTTGGCTTCCGGCGACACCGCGCCCTATGTCGACGTCTCCGACATCGTCATGATGCCGTCGGTGACCGACATGGCCGGCCTCAACCGGCTTTCCCGTGTCGTGCTGCACAATGCCGCCCAGGCGATATCAGGCATGGCGGCGAAGCCGGCCCCGCCGCCTGACGGCAGACCTTCGCTCGGCCTCACCATGTTCGGCGTCACCACGCCATGCGTGACGGCGATCGCCGATGAGCTTCGTTCGACCTATGACTGCATGGTCTTTCACGCCACCGGCACCGGCGGCCGCGCCATGGAGAAGCTTGCCGATAGCGGCCTGTTGTCCGGCGTCATCGACATCACCACGACGGAAGTCTGCGACTTTCTGTTGGGCGGCGTGCTGCCGGCGACCGACGATCGCTTTGGCGCCATCGCCCGCAACAGGCTGCCCTATGTCGGCTCGGTCGGCGCGCTCGACATGGTCAATTTCTGGGCGCCGCCGACAATTCCGGAACGCTATCGCAGGCGGCTGTTCTACGAGCACAATCCAAACGTCACGCTGATGCGCACCACCGCCGACGAAAGCCGCACGATCGGCGAATGGATCGGCACAAGGCTGAGCCTCTGCGAGGGTCCGGTTCGTTTCCTCATTCCGGAGAAAGGCGTGTCGGCGCTCGACATCGAAGGCGGCGCCTTCTTCGATCCTGAAGCCGATGCGGTGCTGTTCGAGGCGATCGAGCGCACGATCAAACCCGACAAGAAGCGCCGCGTGCTGCGCCTGCCGCTGCACATCAACGACCCGGAATTCGCCTGGGCTGCGACAACGGCCTTCCTCGACATCGCCAGACAGTGAGACACCAAGACATGCCCGCCATACCGCGCAAGAAAATCCTGGAAAAATTCCGCAAGATGATCGGCGACGGCGTGCCAATCGTCGGCGGCGGCGCCGGCACCGGCCTCTCGGCCAAGGCCGAAGAAGCCGGCGGCATCGACCTGATCATCATCTACAATTCCGGCCGCTACCGCATGGCCGGGCGCGGCTCGGCCGCCGGCCTGCTCGCTTATGGCAATGCCAACGAGATCGTCAAGGAAATGGCCTACGAAGTGCTGCCGGTGGTGAAGAAGACGCCGGTGCTGGCCGGCGTCAACGGCACCGATCCCTTCGTCATCATGCCGCTGCTGCTGGCCGAGCTGAAGACGATGGGCTTTTCCGGTGTGCAGAACTTTCCGACAATCGGCTTGTTCGACGGCCAGATGCGGCAGAGTTTTGAGGAAACCGGCATGGGGTTCGGGCTCGAGGTCGACATGATCGCCGAGGCACACAAGCTTGACCTGTTGACCACGCCTTATGTCTTCAATCCAGACGAGGCGCGCGCCATGACAAAAGCCGGCGCCGACATCGTTGTCGCCCATATGGGGGTGACCACCGGCGGCTCGATCGGGGCAACCTCGGCCAAATCGCTGGACGACTGTGTGAGGGAAATCGACGCCATCGCCGAAGCGGCACGCTCAGTGCGCGAGGATATCATCCTGCTTTGCCACGGCGGACCGATCTCGATGCCGGACGACGCCAAATATATTCTTAAGCGTTGCAAGAGCCTGCATGGTTTCTACGGCGCCAGTTCGATGGAACGGCTGCCGGCGGAAGCCTCGATCGCGAGACAGACGGCGGATTTCAAGGCCGTCACGTTCGGCGCGGCACAAAAAAACAGCAAGAAAAACAAGGGATGAGACGATGACGGACAACAGCAAGGTGTTCGTATACCCGAAGGACGTCAGCGCCTTCGGCTTCGACTGGGGCAAGCTGTCGCTGACGATCGCTCCCGAAGTGAACGGCGCGACGCGCTTTTCCGGTGGTGTCGTCGACCTGCCGTCGGGCAAGGGCCATACGCGTCATAACCATCCGGGTGCCGAGGAGATCATCTTCGTCATCTCAGGCAATGGCGAGCAGATGGTCGAGGACGAGAAGGGCAACCCGGTCGTCGAGAAGGTCGGCCCCGGCTGCACCATCTATGTGCCGGAAAGCCGCTTCCACTCGACGCTCAACACCGGCGACGGGCCAATGCAGCTCTTCGTCGTCTATTCGCCGGCCGGGCCGGAACTGGCACTGCGGGATTTGCCGGATTTCACGCTGCTGCCGCCAGGCGGGAAGTGAGATAGAAGGCGCCTAAGCCCCGCCCCTGTTCCAGCCCCTGCCCCGGTCGCCGAACATGACATAGCCGGCATCGGTGACCGCCACCGTATCCTCGAGCTTGATGAAGCCGCGTGTCGGGTGGAGCATGGTCGTCTCGACCGAGAGCACCATGTTCTTCTCCAGCGGCTTTTCGGCATAGGTGCCTTCATACGTCACCGGATGGTTGGTCATCAGGAACGGCGCTTCATGCGTGATCAGCCCCATGCCGTGCGCGAAGAAATCGGTATAGGGCGCAACCTTGGATTTCTTCAGCACGCCTTCGGCATGAGAAATCATGTCACCGCCCAGCGTGCCCGCCTCGACTTTGGAGAAGGCCGCCTGCTGCACCGCCTCGACCTCGGCCAGCAGATCCTCGAGTTCAGCGTCCGGCTCGCCCAGAATGCCCATGCGGCAGAGGTCGCCGATATAGCCGTGGTAGTTGCCGCCGGAATCGATCGACATCACCTCGCCCTTCTTCCACGCCTGCGGCGACGCGGCGCGGTTGTGGCTGGAGCCTAGCGTCAACAGGCAATATTCGAAATGCGCGCCGCGATTGGTCTCCTCGCGCCTGAGCTGCTCGATGATCTCGCTCTTGCTCGTGCCTTCGCGGGCCCAGCCAATGGTCGCCAGCATGGAATCGGTGATCAGTTCCGAGGCGATGCGCAGCTTCTCCAGCTCCGCCTCGGTTTTGATCGCCCGCATGCGCTCAAGCATATGCGTCGCGTCGATCAGCTTGGCGTCCGGCAGTGCGTTGCGGATCAGCATATAAGCGTCGGACGGCAAAAAGCCCGGTTCGATGCCGATGCGGGCATTGCCCTTGCCGATCTTCCGCAAATGTTCGACCGCGAGATTGGCGGCATCGAGTGTGCCCCAGCAGGCGGCATGCAGTGTCGGCGTCCAGAACGGGTGGTTCTGGTGCTCGCCGCCCTCCATGCGGTTGCCGATATAGGCGGCATGCTCCGGGCCGCCTTTCTCATAGACGACAACAGGCAAATAGCGGCTGTGGCCGATCGCATCCATGGCGGCGAAGAAGATGAACTTGTAGCCGCCAAGCAGATATTGCGTGTTGTGCTTGGATGTGGCGAGCAGCACGTCGATGCCGGCCTCCTCCATCAGCCCGTCCACCCTGGCCTGGTCGAACGGCACGCTGCCGACGGCATTCTTGCCCGGGGCAATGTTCATGTCTCTCTCCCTGAAATCCCTTAGCCAGCCGCTCGGCGGCGCCAGCTTTTCTGGCTCTGATCCTCGGCTATGCTTAAATCTGCATCATTTTGCCCGATCTGGTCCAGCCAGAATGGGCGAACGAGCCCCAAAAGCTCCTTCACTTGCTGCCTTCCAGTCTGGTCCTGCCAGAATCCGCGCATCGAACCGTTTCTGTACAACTGGTCCAGCGGACGGAAATTTCAAAGCCACGTGAGGATGCGCCAATTCCGTCTCTGGCGAAACCCCGGACAAGGCCCATAATCACGTTGCGGAACGCTTATGAGCGTCCGAGGGGTACGGCGGACCCGGCCGGGTCGCGGAGAGGACGGAGTTCGATCATGTCAGAGTTCACCATTTCCAGACGCACGATGCTGGCCGGTTCGGCATTGCTGCTGGCTTCCACGGCCATGCCGACGATCGGCTGGGCGCAGACGCCGAAAAAGGGCGGACGACTGGTCGTTGCCGCCGATTCCGAGCCGCGCAATCTCAATCCGGCGATCGTCGCCTCGAACGGTGTCTTCTTCATTTCTAGCAAGGTCGTGGAAACCTTGGCCGAGGCATCCTTTGACGGCAAGGACGGGCTCGATCCACGCCTGGCGCTGAGCTGGGAAGGCGACGCCGACGGTCTGTCGGTGACATTCAAGCTACGCGAGGGCGTCAAATGGCATGACGGCAAGCCCTTTACCTCCGCCGACGTCGCCTTCTCGGCGCTGCAGGTCTGGAAACCGCTGCAGAATCTCGGCCGCACCGTGTTCAAGGATCTTGAGGCCGTCGACACGCCGGACGAGGCCACCGCCGTGTTCAAATTCGCCAAGCCGACACCGTTCCAGCTGATCCGCAATGCCTTGCCGGCTCTCACCAGCGTGGTGCCGAAGCACATCTATGAGACCGGAAAGATTGAGGACAACCCGGCCAACAACGCACCGGTCGGCACCGGCCCATTCAAATTCGCCGAATACAAGCCCGGCGAATATTACCGGCTGGAGAAGAACACCGATTATTGGGGCAAGGACCAGCCCTATCTCGACGAGATCATCTATCAGGTGCTGCCCGACCGCACCTCCGCCGCAAGCGCGCTCGAAGCGGAGGAAATCCAGCTCGCCGCCTTTTCCGCCGTGCCGTTGGCCGATCTCGACCGCATCTCCAAGGTGCCTGGCCTCAAGGTTATCACCAAAGGCTACGAAGCGCTGACCTACCAACTGATCGTCGAGATCAACCATCGCCGCAAGGAGCTGGCCGACCTGAAAGTGCGCCAGGCGATCGCTCACGCCATCAACAAGGATTTCGTCGTCAAGACGGTATTTCTCGGCTATGCCGCAACCGCCACCGGCCCGGTGCCGAAAAACGACCCGCAATTCTACACCGCCGACGTGCCGACCTATGATTTCGACGTTGCCAAGGCCAATGCCTTGCTTGACGAGGCCGGCTACAGCCGAGGCGATGACGGCAAGCGCTTTTCGCTGAAACTGCTGCCGGCGCCCTACTTCAACGAGACCAAGCAGTTCGGCGACTATCTGCGCCAGGCGCTCGCCGCCATCGGCATCGACGCCCAGCTGGTCAACAACGACTCGGCCGCGCACATCAAGGCGGTCTACACCGACCACGCCTTCGACCTTGCGGTCGGGCCGCCGGTGTTTCGCGGCGATCCGGCGATCTCGACCACCATCCTGGTGCAGAGCGGCATTCCCGACGGCGTGCCCTTCTCCAACCAGGGCGGCTACAAGAACGCCGAACTCGATGCCCTGATCGCCAAGGCATCGGAGACGCTCGACACCGCCGCCCGCACCGAACTCTACAAGGAGTTCCAGAGAAAAGTTGCCGCCGACCTGCCGCTCATCAACGTCGCCGAATGGAGTTTCATCAGCGTCGCCCGCGACACGGTCAAGAACATCGCCAACAACCCGCGCTGGGCGGTATCGAACTGGGCGGACACTTGGCTGGAGGCTTAGGCAGGTCGGCTCAAGGCTTGCACATCGCCTATGTGGGTGCTCAGCTTCGGCTATGAGAGTTCCTTCGCGCCCCCCTCTGTCCTGCCGGACATCTCTCCCACGAGGGGGGTGCCGAACGCAGCGCCGAAGACTTGGCTCTCCTGTCAGTGCTGCGCCATGACCCGCGCCCTCATCCTTCTTCGCCGCCGTCTCGTTGGCAGCATCTTCGTGCTGCTGATCGTCGTCGTCGGCACCTTCCTTTTGCTCGAAGCAGCGCCCGGCGACGCGGTCGATGCCTATATCGTCTCGACCGGCGGCGACGCCGGCATGATCGAGCTGTTGCGTCACCGCTGGGGTCTCGACCAATTGGAGCTGACGCGGCTGGCCAACTATCTCTGGGCGCTGCTGCATCTCGACCTTGGCCAGTCGGTCACCTTCTCGCGGCCGATCCGCGACGTCATCCTCGAGCGCCTGCCTACCACGCTGCTGTTGATGGGCAGCGCCACCGCGCTCTCCTTCGGCCTCGGCTCGGCGCTCGGCATCTATGCCGGCGCCAGACCCGGCAGCTTCCGTGATCGCTTCCTGTCCATCGGCTCGCTGGCGCTCTATGCCGTACCGGGATTCTGGCTCGGGCTGGTGCTGATCATCGTCTTCGCCGTCGACCTGCGCTGGTTTCCGATCGGCGGCATCGAGAGCATCGCCTCGGGCAAGACCGGCCTCGATCGCGCCGCCGACATCGCCCGCCATCTCGTCCTGCCGGTGTCCGCGCTCGGCTTCATCTATCTCGCGCTTTACCTGCGCATGATGCGCGCCGGCATGGCCGAAGTCTGGCGACAGGATTTTGTCCTCGCCGCCCGCGCCAGGGGACTTTCCCGCCAGCGCATCGTGCTCGCCCACGTCGCCCGCAACGCATTGTTGCCGCTGGTCACCATGCTTGGCCTGCAGTCCGCGCAAATGCTGGGCGGCAGCGTCGTCATCGAAAGCGTCTTTTCCGTGCCCGGCCTTGGCCGGCTGGCGCAGGAAGCGGTGGCCGCGCGCGACACGCCGTTGCTGCTCGGCATCATTCTCGTCAGCGCCGTTCTGGTCGTCATCGTCAACCTTCTCGTCGACATCGCTTACGCCTTCCTCGATCCGCGCGTCGGCGCCAGTGAGGCCGGTGCGTGAGCCCGCTTCGCCGCTTTCTTCGCACGCCGGAAGCGATCGCCGGCGCGGTCTTCCTGGCGGCACTGTTTGCCGTGGCGCTTGCCGCACCTTTGTTCTTTCCCGGCGATCCGCAGGCGATTGCCGGGCCGGCATTGCTGCCGCCATTCAAGGACTGGTCGCTGCCACTGGGCACCGACCGCCTGGGCCGCGACGTGCTTGCCGAGCTTTTCCATGGCGCCCGTACCTCCCTGGCGGTCGGGCTGGCAGCAGCAGCCGCCGCCCTTGCCGTCGGCGCCGTGATCGGCACGTTGGCCGGCTTTGCCGGCGGCCTCGTCGACGAAGTGCTGATGCGCATCACCGACGCTTTCCAGACCGTGCCGGCCTTCCTGCTAGCTTTGGCTTTCGTCAGCATCGTCGGGCCATCGCTCGGCGTCGTCGTCGTGGCGATAGCGCTTGGCGCCTGGACAGGACCGGCACGCGTGGCGCGGGCCGAAGTGCTGTCGATCCGCGAGCGCGATTTTGTTGCCGGCGCCCGCGTCATCGGCATGCATCCGCTGGAGATCGCCTTTCGCGAAGTGCTGCCCAACGCATTGCCGCCGGTACTGGCATTGTCGTCGGTGATCGTCGCCGCGGCGATTCTCACCGAAGCGGCATTGTCCTTCCTCGGCCTTGGCGACCCCAACCGCGTAACCTGGGGCGGCATGATCGCCGAGGGCCGCGCTGTGCTGCGCACCGCGCCCTTTTTGTCGATCATTCCGGGCGTAGCGCTCGTGCTGACCGTGCTCGGTGTGTATCTCACCGGCGAAGGCGTCGTCGAGACGACGGCGGTGAGGAGGAGCCTGTCGTGACGGCGCTGCTTTCGATCGGTGATTTGTCGGTGACTTATCGCCGCGACGGCGCTGAGGTCGCGGCGCTGAAACATATCAGCCTTGACGTCGCGACTGGCGAGCGCTTTGCCATCATCGGCGAGAGCGGTTCGGGCAAGAGCACGCTGGCGCTTGCGATTGCCGGGCTGCTGCCGGCCTCATCCAGGATAGAGGGCCGCATCGATTGGGTGCCCCCATCGCCATCCCGGGGCGCCAAGGATCGCCAATCTTTCCTTTTTCGCAATAGCCTCCCCCTCGGTGGTCGCGACATCGGCTTCGTCTTCCAGGACCCCTCGGCCAGCATCGATCCGGTGATGACGGTCGGCAAACAGATCGCAGAAGTCGCGCACGCCCATCTCGGCCTTGCCTGGCGAGACGCCTATACCAGGGCCAGGGACCTGCTCGAACGCGTCCGTCTGCCCGTTCCCGATGCCGCCATGCGCGCCTACCCGCACCAGCTATCCGGCGGTCAGAAGCAGCGCGTGGCCATCGCCGCAGCGATCGCGGCCAGCCCGAAACTGCTAATCGCCGACGAGGCGACCAGCGCGCTGGACACCATCGTGCAGGCCGAGATCGTCGCGCTAATTCGGCAATTGGTGGCCGAGGACGGTATGGCGCTGCTGTTCATCAGCCACGACATCGCGCTGGCCGCCGAGCTTGCAGAGAGCATCGCCGTGTTCCGGCATGGCGAACTGGTCGAGTTCGGTTCGACGGCGCAGGTCGTCAGTGCGCCGCGTCACGCCTACACAAGGGCGCTGCTCGAAGCTCATCTCGGCCTCGACGTCGAGCCGCTGCTGCGGCAGACCGGAACATGAGCGGTCCGCTGCTCGCCGTTTCCGGCCTGACCAAACGATACCGTCGCGGCGGCAAGATCATCGCCGCGGTCGACGATGTTTCCTTCCACATCGAACCTGGCGAGACGCTGGCGCTGGCAGGACCTTCCGGCAGCGGCAAGTCGACGATAGCTCGGCTGATGCTGCGGCTCATCGAACCCGACGCCGGCAATATCGAATTTGAAGGCAGCGAGTTCCTGTCACTGAACGGCGCTGCCTTGCGCGACCGGCGCGCCCGTCTGCAGATGGTGTTTCAGGATCCGCTCGCCGCCTTCAACCCGCGCGCCACGGTGGCGCGCGTGCTCGACGATCCCTTGCGCATCCACCATATCGCCTCGCGAGCCGAACGCCCGCGCCGCATTGCCGCTCTGCTGGAGCGCGTCGGCCTCAGCCCAGGTCTCGCCGGCCGCGCCATTCACGAAATTTCCGGCGGCCAACGTCAACGCGTCGCAATCGCCCGCGCCATCGCCACAAAACCGTCGCTGGTCGTGCTCGACGAGGCGGTGTCGGCGCTCGACGTGTCGGTGCGCGCGCAGATCCTGCGGCTGCTGCTCGACCTTCAACGCGAGGAGCGCATCGCCTATCTGTTCATTTCGCACGATCTCGGCGTCGTCCGTGCCATCGCTCACCGCGTCGCCATTCTGGACGCTGGGCGCATTGCCGAGAGCGGCGACGCCCGCGACGTCATCGACGCGCCGCAATCTGCAATCGGCAAGGCGCTTGTGGCGGCAGCGCCAAGACTGCCAAGGATCGAACAGGACGCCTCATGACCGACGCCGAAGCCCGAGCCGAAAAACTGTCGCGCGAACTCGATTCCGCCTTCCGCAACCGCGCCGATCTTTATCGTCTGCTCCTCGATGAGCTGACTGCGGAACTTGGCGCGGAAAAAGCCGAGGCGATCATGATCCGTACCATCGAACAACGCGGCAAGGAGGTTGCGGCGGCGGCCTTCGCCGATTTCGGCCCGAACGACGCACCGGCGATCGGCGAGGCGTTCCTGGCCGTCAGCCCGGATGGCGGCCGCATGTATCCGACCGACGTCGAACGCAGCCAAGGCCGCATCGCCTTCAAGGTCAAGCGCTGTCCGCTGAAGGACGCCTGGGTCGAAGCCGGCGTCGGCGACGAGAAGCTCGCCACGCTCTGCCGCATCGCCGGCGCCTTCGACCGCGGCCTGTTCGAGGCCACCGGGGTGCGCTTCGACAACGTCACCTGGACGCCGGGCCACGGTTCCGGCTGCTGCCACATCGCTTTGACCAACCGGGATGCCGGCTAGAGCTGCATCCATGCAGCACATTCAGGTGCCGGCAAGGACGTGGAACTCCGTCCCGGCGCGCGAGCTTCGGTGTTTGGCAGCACGCCCCAAAACAAAAACCCCAGCGCCGTAAGGCTACCGGGGTTTGATGCTTGCATTGCAAGGAATTTGGTGGGGGGGCAGGATCTGTCTCGGTGTCCCGGGTGTCGGCTTCGTGCGAGGCCTGACGGGGATCGAAACAATCGCCCAGCAATACGAAAACGGCCCGCACAAGGCGGGCCGTTTTCGTATTTGGTTGCGGGGACAGGATTTGAACCTGTGACCTTCAGGTTATGAGCCTGACGAGCTACCGGGCTGCTCCACCCCGCGTCAACCCTAGAAGTAAGCCTTGGCTCACTGGATTCAAGCTCCCGCCAAATGAAAGGGCCGCTTGCGCGGCCCGGAGTCCCGTTGGCGGGCCTGTTCGTAAGGAGAAGATTTAACAACGTGCGCTTGGCAGACCTGGCAGCGACCTACTCTCCCGCGTCTTGAGACGAAGTACCATCAGCGCTGGAGCGTTTCACGGCCGAGTTCGGAATGGGATCGGGTGCAGCCGCTCCGCCATAACCACCAGGTCGGCAAAACGCACGTTGCTCGAGAAGCTGTTTTCTGTGCCATCCATCGTGTTCACGATGGGCATTGGGAATGAGAACGATCAAGCCGATCGAACTATTAGTACCGGTAAGCTTCAAGCGTTGCCGCTCTTCCACACCCGGCCTATCAACGTGGTCGTCTTCCACGGTTCTCAGGGAATACTCGTTTTAAGGTGGGTTTCCCGCTTAGATGCCTTCAGCGGTTATCCCGTCCGGATATAGCTACCCTGCTATGCGGCTGGCGCCACAACAGGTCCACCAGAGATCCGTCCATCCCGGTCCTCTCGTACTAGGGACAGATCCTTTCAATATTCCTACACCCACGGCAGATAGGGACCGAACTGTCTCACGACGTTCTGAACCCAACTCACGTACCGCTTTAAATGGCGAACAGCCATACCCTTGGGACCTGCTCCAGCCCCAGGATGCGATGAGTCGACATCGAGGTGCCAAACAACCCCGTCGATATGGACTCTTGGGGGTCATCAGCCTGTTATCCCCGGCGTACCTTTTATCCGTTGAGCGATGGCCCTTCCACGCGGGACCACCGGATCACTATGACCGACTTTCGTCTCTGCTCGACTTGTCAGTCTCGCAGTCAGGCAGGCTTATGCCATTGCACTCAGCGAACGATTTCCGACCGTTCTGAGCCCACCATCGCGCGCCTCCGTTACTCTTTAGGAGGCGACCGCCCCAGTCAAACTACCCACCATACATTGTCCCGGACCCGGATAACGGGCCGCGGTTAGACATCCATAGTGATAAGGGTGGTATTTCAAGGGTGGCTCCACCTGAGCTGGCGCCCAGGTTTCAAAGCCTACCACCTATCCTACACATGCCACTACGAATGCCAATGTAAAGCTATAGTAAAGGTGCACGGGGTCTTTCCGTCTAACCGCAGGAACCCCGCATCTTCACGGGGAATTCAATTTCACTGAGTCTATGCTGGAGACAGCGGGGAAGTCGTTACGCCATTCGTGCAGGTCGGAACTTACCCGACAAGGAATTTCGCTACCTTAGGACCGTTATAGTTACGGCCGCCGTTTACTGGGGCTTCGATTCAGAGCTTGCACCCCTCCTCTTAACCTTCCAGCACCGGGCAGGCGTCAGACCCTATACGTCGTCTTGCGACTTCGCAGAGCCCTGTGTTTTTGATAAACAGTCGCTACCCCCTGGTCTGTGCCACCCTCCCATGCTTGCGCATGAAAGGGTCACGCTTCTTCCGAAGTTACGCGTGCAATTTGCCGAGTTCCTTCAGCATAGTTCTCTCAAGCGCCTTGGTATACTCTACCAGTCCACCAGTGTCGGTTTCGGGTACGGTCTATAAGGAGGAGCTATTTCCTGGAACCACGCAGCAGCCCTTTCAATCCGATAAGATTGGACTACCTCAATGATCCGTCACTTCCTCCAGGCCCACGAATATTAACGTGGTTCCCATCGTCTACGCATTTCTGCCTCGACTTAGGGGCCGGCTAACCCTGCTCAGATTAGCTTTAAGCAGGAACCCTTGGACTTTCGGCGGGGGAGTCTCTCACTCCCCTTACGTTACTCATGTCAGCATTCGCACTTCTGATACCTCCACCATCCCTCACGGGTATGGCTTCATCAGCTTACAGAACGCTCCGCTACCGCTTGCATTGCTGCAAACCCTAAGCTTCGGTGTATGGCTTTAGCCCCGTTACATTTTCGGCGCAAAGACCCTTATTTAGACCAGTGAGCTGTTACGCTTTCTTTAAATGATGGCTGCTTCTAAGCCAACATCCTGGTTGTTTTGGGATCCTCACATCCTTTCCCACTTAGCCATAACTTGGGGACCTTAGCTGTAGGTCAGGGTTGTTTCCCTTTTCACGACGGACGTTAGCACCCGCCGTGTGTCTGCCGACTATTACTCCCAGGTATTCGGAGTTTGGTTAGGTTTGGTAATCCGGTGAGGACCCCTAGCCCATCCAGTGCTCTACCCCCTGGGGTATTCGGTCGACGCTCTACCTAAATAGATTTCGCGGAGAACCAGCTATTTCCGAGTTTGATTGGCCTTTCACCCCTAGCCACAAGTCATCCCGAACTATTGCAACAGTTATGGGTTCGGTCCTCCAGTAAGTGTTACCTTACCTTCAACCTGCTCATGGCTAGATCACTCGGTTTCGGGTCTAATGCGACGAACTGAACGCCCTATTCAGACTCGCTTTCGCTGCGCCTACACCTATCGGTTTAAGCTTGCTCGTCACACTAAGTCGCTGACCCATTATACAAAAGGTACGTGGTGACCCAGGACGAACCTTGGGCTCCCACTGTTTGTAGGCAATCGGTTTCAGGTACTATTTCACTCCCCTTGTCGGGGTGCTTTTCACCTTTCCCTCACGGTACTAGTTCGCTATCGGTCATGCACGAGTACTTAGGCTTGGAGGGTGGTCCCCCCAATTTCAGACAGGATTTCACGTGTCCCGCCTTACTCGAGGACGATGATTTGCATTACGCGTACGGGGCTGTCACCCACTATGGCCCTACTTTCCAGAAGGTTCCGCTTGTCTCATCATCGCCACTGGCCTGGTCCGGGTTCGCTCGCCACTACTTCCGGAGTCTCGGTTGATGTCCTTTCCTACGGGTACTTAGATGTTTCAGTTCCCCGCGTTCGCCACTTTACCCCTATTTTATTCAGGGTAAGTTACCTATTATCGATACTTGGAAACCACAGCAGCAAGTTGCCCTGCTGCTCTGATTTTCCAAGTACCTTAGGTGGGTTTCCCCATTCGGAAATCTACGGATCAAAGGGTATTCGCACCTCCCCGTAGCTTATCGCAGCGTATCACGTCCTTCATCGCCTGTGCATGCCAAGGCATCCACCAATTGCCCTTAAGACACTTGATCGTTCTCATTGCCAATGCCCACCTGCGCGATCTCGAAGAGATCGTCGCTCAGCGAAATCCTGTGCGGGATTGTCGCTGGATGTCATTG
>NZ_JAMYUP010000009.1:0-50000 GCF_040323155.1 Mesorhizobium sp. M0060 | reverse complement strand
GGGGCGTCCAAAGTGTCAACAGCGATTCCGAACTTTTTTGAATTTTTTGCGACGAAAGTTGTGGCGCCGCTTTTCTGTAGCCGACTGCCGCTGCGGCATGGGGACAACGAAGCCGGCTTTCACAGTGGAGCCCTATTGCCGCCGTATTGCGGTTTGACACCAAGGCCAACGAAGCAGGCGAAAGCGCCATCCGCGCAGAGCCTTCTATAAGAGACCAAACGGCGCCTCCTATAAGAGACTAAAGAGAACCCATAGAGACAGACGTGTGATTGGGGATTTCGGCCGGGGCCAGGCGCTTCGTTGACTTCACCCGCCGTGACAGGCAAATGTCATGGCCACAACAAGAACGACAAGCCGTTCCGCCCCGGGGAAGAAGCAGCCTTTCTGGATGCCAGACACGGAAGATGTCATAGCCGACCTCGGCAACGAGCCGCCGCTGATCGCGGACGGCCGCAGCGGCCCTCCCGACCGGCGCGAGATTTCGGCGCGCTGGCTGTCGGGCACCTTCCTTACCGGCGTGACCTCGAGCGTGCTGATGGGCGTGGCGCTGTTTGCAGCGCTTGACGGCCGCCAGCAGCTGGCGACCCCGCCCGAGATCGCCGAGCTTATCAGCCTTGCCAGCGGCGACGATTCCGGCGAGGTCGCCAAGACGACCAGGTTGGTGGCATTGCGCCAGATTGCCAAGGCCAAGGACCGCCGGCGCATGGAAGTGTCGATGGTGACCAAGGTTGGCGACCGCGACGTCATCCACACCATGCCTTTCGTGCAGATCAAGATGGCGCTTGCCGCCGGTCACACGACCAGCCGTGCCTATCCGCCTTTCGACCCGATGCAGGTGTTTGGCAACGGCGACGACAATGCCGCGCAGCCGGCAGCCGCCACCGCCAGCCAGATCTATGGCGCCAAGGTCGAAAGCGAGATGAGCTTGAAGACCGTCGATTTCCCGATCGAGACGGCGGCGTTCGACGAAAAGAGCGACCTTTCTGCCGACGAGGTGGAAAAGGTGGTGCGCGAGGCCGGCACCGATCTGAGCGACGGCGCCGTCCAGGTCGCGTCGCTGCACTATGTCGACCCACAGCGATTCGGTGACGGCTTCGCCGAGAGCATGGCCGGCTCCTATGACGTCAAGATTGTCCCGGAAAACGTCTCGGTGTCGCCGCGCGCCGCCGTCGACGACCAGGCGCCGGCCTTCGCCGAAGAAATCATTCCCTTCACCAAGGATCTCGACATTGCCGAGGCCTTCACCGATTCAGGCTATACCGGCGAGGATGCCACCGGCATGGCCGAGGCGATCGCCAAATTGCTGAATGCCACGGCCCTCAAGGCCGGAACCGTGCTGCGCGTCGGGCTCGAGGTCCATGGCGACGCCGCCAAGATCGTTCGCACCAGCGTTTACGACAGGACCCAGCACATCGTCACCATCGCGCTCGACGACCACGACCAGTACGTGCCGGCGCAGGAGCCGGAGCCAAATCCCGAATTGCTGACGGCGTTCGACGATTCGCCTGCGCCCGTGGTGCGCGGCAATCTGCCGAACGTCTATGACGGCATCTACCGCACCGCCTATTCCTACGGCATGTCCAAGGCGATGACGCAGCGGCTGATCAAGTTGCTGGCATCCAGTGTCGACTTCCAGTCGCGCCTCAATCCCACGGACCGCATCGAGGTGCTGTTCTCGCAGCCCGATGGCGACGACCAGGCGTCGGACGATTCCGAACTGCTTTACGTCTCCGCGACTTTCGGCGGCGCGACGCGAAATTTCTACCGTTTCCAGATGCAGGACGGCAGCACCGACTATTTCGACGAAAACGGCAGCAGTGCCGAGCAGTTTCTGCTGCGCAATCCCTTGCCCAATGGCCGATTTACGTCCGGGTTCGGTGCCAGGCGTCACCCTATTTTGGGGTATGTGAAAATGCATACCGGCACCGACTGGGCAGCTCCGGTGGGATCGCCGATCATTGCCGCAGGCAACGGCGTCGTCGAAAAGGCCGGCTGGGCCGGCGGCTATGGCAAGCAGATCATCCTGCGCCACGCCAATGGCTACGAGACGTCCTACAATCACCAGAGCGCCTTTGCCAAGGGCATCGAGCCGGGTGTCCGCGTTCGCCAGGGTCAGGTTATCGGTTATCTCGGCTCAACCGGCCTCTCCACCGGTCCGCATCTTCATTACGAACTGATCGTCAACGGCACCAAAGTTGATTCGATGCGCGTCCGCCTGCCGGTCGGCAAGACGCTGAAAGGCGACGATCTCGTCGCCTTCAAGCGCGAGCGCGAACGTATCGACGACCTGCTCAAGCAAGAAGACAGCAATCAACTGAAGGTCGCGAGCGCCAAAATCGAAGGCTGAGCCGATTTTCCGCTTCAGCCCTGCTGATTCGCCGTGTCGCGCGACCAAGGCAGCCGCTCACCGGAAACCGTCGTCCAGGCGGTCATTGCCGAAAGCAGGCAAAGCAGCGCGGTCACCGCGGCAACGGCCGCGAATGCCGCGTCGCTGGCGGCAAGCCTTGCCGCATCGAGGCCGGGCGCCAGGCCGGCGGGCGCCGGTTCGCCGAAACCCGGAATGCCGGAGCCGGCACCCGTGCCGCGCACGGCAGCATAGACCCAGGCCGCCAGCGATCCCATCGCCGCCACGGCGATCAAGCCGCCGATGCGCGAGACGGCGTTGTTGATGCCCGAGGCCGCACCCGTATCCTTGTCCTCGACCGCCGTCATGATGGCGGTCGACAGCGGCGACACCACCAGCGCCATGCCGAGCCCCATCAGCGCCATCAGCGGGAATACCCCCAACCAGAAATTGTGGATGCCCCAATAGGCCAGCAAGGCAAGCCCGGCAAAGGCAAGAGCCACCACCAGACTGCCGCTGGCGATCGGAAAGCGAGGCCCGATGCGGTCGGACCACTGGCCGACCGGACCGGACAGCAGCGCGATCAATGCCGACAGCGGCAGGAAGATGAAGCCGACCTCGGCCGTGCTCAGCCCCCATCCGGCGATCATCAGCATCGGCAGATAGAATAGATTGGCCGACAGCGCGAAATATAGGAAGAAGGTCGCCACATTGGCACCGGCGAAAGCGCCGATCCGAAACAGCGACAGGTCGATCATCGGCTCGCGCCGCCGGCGTTCGAAGACGATGAACACGACGAGCAAAACTGCGCCGGCGGCAATACTCGGGCCGGACATCAGCCCCTCCCCGTCGCCGCTCATCGAGGTCAGGCCGTAAGCGAGCGCTCCGAACGCCAATATGGCGAGTGCTGCGCCGCCGAGATCGAGGCTGCGCTTTTCCGCTGGCGCGTCGGCAGGGACCTTGGCCAGCAGAAGATAGATCGAGACAAGACCGAGCGGCAGGTTGATGGCGAAGATCGCTCGCCAGATGCCGTCGCCGAAGGCCGACAGCACGAAGCCGCCCAGCACCGGGCCGAGCGCTGTCGTCAGCGCCGATGCCGCCGCCCAGATGCCGATCGCCCGGCCGCGTTCCTTTTTCGGATAGGCTTTGGCGATAATGGCCAGGCTGCCCGGCACCATGACGGCCGCTCCAACACCCTGGATAGCCCGAAACGCAATAAGCACCGCCGGGTTAGGCGCCAACGCGCAGGCAAGCGAGGCGGCGACGAACAGGACGATGCCGGCGACGAAGGAATGGCGCAGGCCGAAGCGATCGCCAGCGGCGCCGCCGACGAGAATGAGGGCTGAAAGCGTCAATGCATAGGCATTGGAAATCCATTGCGCCTCGGCGAGGCTGGCGCCGAGATCGACGCGGATCGCCGGCGTCGCAATGGCCAGGACCGATCCGTCGATAAAGCCCAGCGCGGAAGCCAGGATCGCGGCGATCAGCACGAACCGCCGCTGCGCCTGCGGGCAGAACGTATCGGCCGGAAGTGAGCCGGTCAGGGGAACGGCGCCGATACCGACTTTGGTTGGCGTGTGCATGCCGCCTTACCTAGACCGCCGGCACGCCGCCGACAACCGGCCAGCAGGCTGTTCTCATTGAAACCAGGCCGAACCTGACCATACAGGCAGGATTACGCCAACCCGGATGCAAACGGCAGATGCCGTGCTAGATTTCCCGCAACGCTGCAACAAGGGGGAAATACCGCATGAAACGACCGCTCGAACCCTCGGCGGAAGGACGCGGGCGCGTCGTCGGCATCACCGATGGCGTGTTCGCCATTGCGCTCACCCTGATCGTTCTCGAGATCAGGGTGCCGGCGCATGAAACAGTGCATTCCGAAGGCGAACTGATTGCAGCGGTCGCAGCACTGGCGCCGCGCTTCCTGACCTATGCGCTCAGCTTCCTGACGCTGACCATCTTCTGGTTCGGCCAGCAGGCGCAGCACGGGCTGATCGCGAAGTCCGACCGGCGGCTTGCCACGCTGAACCTCTGTTTCCTCGGCTTCATCGCCTTGCTGCCGTTCTCGACCGACCTTCTCGCCGACTTCCTCGAATTCAGAACCGCGGTGCTCGTCTACTGGCTCAATCTTTTGATGCTGGGATTAACGCTGCTCGCCAGTTGGCGCTATGCGGACAAAAACGGCTTCCTGGCGGAAGGCGTCGACGCGGAGACCACCCGAACGGTCTATCTGCGCATCGTCAAAGCGCAGATCCTGTGGGCTGTCGGGGCCGCACTCTGTCTGGTCAGCCCGTTGCTCAGCGTCGGCTTCATCCTGGTGGTGCAGCTGATCTATGCGGCGGCGCTGCGCGCGCCACTGCTGCGAAAGATCATCGGCTGAATGGAGCGAAGACGTTCAGCTCAGTCGACGAACTCCACCGTGACGCCAGGCGACACGATCTTGGCCAGCTCGCGCGCGTCCCAATTGGTCAGCCGCACGCAGCCATGGCTTTCGGTCTTGCCGATCTTCGACGGATCCGGCGTGCCGTGAATGCCGTAGGTCGGCTTGTCCAGCGCAATCCAGACCGAGCCGACCGGGCCGTTCGGCCCCGGCGGGATGGTCAGGATCCTGTCGTTTTCGCCCTGCTTGAAATTGATGTTCGGGTTATACGTGTAGTTCGGGTCAAACGCGACACGTGATACCGCATGCGTGCCGGACGGCGACGGCGTGTCCGACGAGCCAATTGTCGCCGGATAGGCGGCGACCAGCTTGCCCGCTGCATCGTAGGCGCGGACCTGCTTATTGGCCTTGTCGGCAATGATGCGCGCCACCGGCGTCGCCACCAGCCTGCCGAAATTGGCGACCTTGATGATGGTGCCAGGGCGGTTGAAATTGGCGTCCGGGTTAAGCTTCTTCAGATAGTTTTCATCCATATGGAAGCGCTCGGCGATCGCCTCCGTGACGGAGACGTAGCCCATGCGGTCGAGCTGGGCCTTTTGGCTGTAGTCCTCCGGTATCGCAGCGACATAGGGGCCGGCCGCATCCTCGGGCGTGATCGTGTAGGAGGCGAATGCATCGCCACCGGATTGCGCCAGGGCGGCCTGGATTCCGACCGCGTCGGTGGATTTCAGATTGCTGCCGGTGATTTCATTGTAGGCGGCGAGTGCCTTGTCGACATTCGAGCCGAAGCGTCCGTCGATGACGCCGGGCGAAGAACCGGCACGGTCGAGCAGCACCTGCAGCTCCGCCACATCCTGGCGGGCGCCGAGCGAAAGCGACGGGTCGACTGCCGTCTTGCCGCCGGTGTTTGGCGGCAAGGCCGCCTGATCGTTCGGCACCGTCGGCTCGACCGGCTCGATCGAGGCCTCGTTGAGCGGCTGGCGCTCGATGGTGTGCGGTTTTACCGGCTGCAGTGCCTCCGGAGAATTGTTGCCATAGCTGCCGTCATCCCGCGGCGCTTCGGGGAAGGCTTCCACCGAATTGTCGCCATAGGGGTCGTACTCGTCAGCCGGCGGTATGATGACCCTGCCCTCGTCTTCCAACTGCCTGCGGCGGAACCGCGCCGTGTCCTCAGGGTCGTCGAGATAATAGGGGTCGTCCTCGACCGGTCCGAGGTTGCGCAAGCGCTCGCGGCGCAAGGCGCGGCGGTCGAGTCTGGTCTGCGGCGGCTGGATGGCGATGACCTTGCCGGTCTCCGCATCGACGATGACGCGGTTTCCCCTGGCGTCGTAATAGATGTCGAGATTGCTGTTCTGGGCGACAAGAATGCCGCCGTCATCGGCAGCACGAACCACCCGTGGCGCGGTATCTGCCATTGGCGAGGCCATCGCATTCGACGCCAGCAGCCCGGCAGCAAGCGCTGAAAGGGTGAAGATGGTGCGCAACATGATGGCCAAAATTCTCCGGTCCGTAATTGCCGCCGCCGGCATTGTCTCTTTAGAGCGCCGCGCGTCTTTTTGGACGCGCAAAGGACGTTCTAACGCTTTAAATCTCCGCATCGTGCTTTCCGAAAATCGCATTCGATTTTCGGGCCGACGCGTAGGCGAACCCCTCTTCGCCAGCAAATCAGTTGCCAACGATAATGTTCCAATATGAACCGGGCATGAAGATGGCGGATTTCTGACCGATCAACCGGCAGCGAACCCCAATTCCTTGCGCGCCTGTTTCGTCAGCTTAAGCACGACAAGACGGTGGCTTTCGCGCAGATAATCCTTCAGCGCGCCATCATCCATGCTTTCGCTGGTCTGGCGCTGGATCCATTTCATGCCGCGTGAGGCAAGATACGGCGCCGGCCGAAGGCCCGGCTGCTCCCTCAACACGTCATAGGCGATGTCGGAGCATTTGAAGGTGACGAACGGCTCTTTGCCTTCACTCCAGCCGCCGATCGCAAAGACCTTGCCGCCGACTTTCCAGACATGGGCGCCGCCCCACTGCACGACATGGCTCGTCGAAGGCAGCGAGGCGCAGAAGCCGTTATAGTCGTCCAGCGTCATCTGCGCCCCGCCAGTGATGTTAGACCATGATCCCGAACCGAAGCGTAGCAAAAAGTGGATGCCGGTTTTCGGAAAAGATCATGGTCAAAAAAGAAGATAGGAGCCCCATCCCGATTCCATCGGGATGGAACAGGCTCTCGGCTTAAAGTCAGGCAGCCGCTTCGGTTGCCACGACTGCCGGCTTCGAGCGGAAGTTCAAGCGGTCGGACCCAGCGGTGACCTTGACGGTCGAGCCGTCGAGGATCTCGCCGAGCAGGATCTTTTCCGCCAGCGGGTCCTGCAATTCCTTCTGCATCACCCGCTTCAGCGGCCGCGCGCCATAGGCAGGGTCATAGCCCTTGGCCGCCAGCCAATCGATCGCCTCCTGATCGAGCGAAAGCGCGATCTTGCGGTCGACAAGCAGGTTTTCCAGGCGCTTGAGCTGGATCTCGACGATACGATCCATATCCTGCCGGCGCAGCCGGTGGAACAGGATCACCTCGTCGATGCGGTTGAGGAATTCCGGCCGGAACGAAGCCCTGACGACATTCATCACCTCGTCGCGCACGACGTCGACATCCTGGTCCTCGCCGAGATTGACCAGATATTCGCCGCCGAGATTGGACGTCATGATGATCAGCGTGTTGCGGAAGTCGACCGTGCGGCCCTGCCCGTCGGTCAGCCGGCCGTCGTCCAGCACCTGCAGCAGCACGTTGAACACGTCCGGATGTGCCTTCTCGATCTCGTCGAACAGCACGACCTGATAGGGCCGGCGCCGTATCGCTTCGGTCAGCGCGCCGCCCTCCTCATAGCCGACATAGCCGGGAGGCGCGCCGATCAGCCGGGCGACCGAGTGCTTCTCCATGAACTCCGACATGTCGATGCGCACCATGGCGCTCTCGTCGTCGAACAGGAAGCTGGCCAGCGCCTTCGTCAGTTCGGTCTTGCCGACGCCCGTCGGCCCGAGGAACATGAACGAGCCGAGCGGCCGGTTCGGGTCCTGCAGGCCGGCGCGCGCACGGCGTACCGCTTTCGACACCGCCTGCACCGCCTCGCCCTGGCCGACCACGCGCTTGCCGACCTCGTCTTCCATGCGCAACAGCTTGTCGCGCTCGCCTTCCAGCATCTTGTCGACCGGGATGCCCGTCCAGCGCGAGACGATATGGGCGACGTGATCGGGGCCGACCACTTCTTCGACCATGCCGGCCTTGCCATCCCTGGCTTCGGCCTGCTTCAACTGCTTTTCGAGTTCCGGAATCTTGCCATAGGCAAGTTCGCCGGCGCGCTGGAATTCACCCTTGCGCTGAGCGATGGCAAGTTCGTTGCGCGCTTCGTCGAGCTGCTTCTTGAGGTCGGCGGCAAGCCCGAGCTTCTGCTTCTCGGCCTGCCATTTCGAGGTCAGCTCCGTCGATTCCTCCTCCAGGTTCGAGAGCTCCTTCTCGAGCCGGGCGAGCCGGTCCTTCGACGCATCGTCCTTCTCGACCTTCAGCGCCTCGCGCTCGATCTTGAGCTGCATGATGCGACGGTCGATCTCGTCCAGCGCCTCGGGCTTCGAATCGACCTGCATCCTGAGCCGCGACGCGGCCTCGTCGACGAGATCGATTGCCTTGTCCGGCAAGAAGCGGTCGGCGATGTAGCGGTTGGACAGCGTTGCGGCCGCGACCAGCGCCGAATCCGAGATGCGTACCTTGTGGTGCTGCTCGTATTTCTCCTTCAGGCCGCGCAGGATCGAGACGGTGTCTTCGACTGTCGGCTCATTGACGAAGACCGGCTGGAAGCGGCGGGCAAGGGCCGCATCCTTCTCGACATGCTTGCGGTATTCGTCGAGCGTGGTGGCGCCGACGCAGTGCAGTTCGCCGCGTGCCAGGGCCGGCTTCAGCAGGTTCGACGCATCCATGGCGCCATCCGCCTTGCCGGCGCCGACCAGCGTGTGCATCTCGTCGATGAACAGGATGATGCCGCCGGCGGCAGACGTGACTTCGGAAAGCACCGCCTTCAGCCGCTCCTCGAACTCGCCGCGATATTTGGCGCCGGCAATCAGCGACCCCATGTCGAGCGCCATCAGCTGCTTGTCCTTGAGCGATTCCGGCACGTCGCCATTGACGATGCGCAGCGCCAGCCCTTCGGCGATCGCCGTCTTGCCGACACCGGGTTCGCCGATCAGCACCGGGTTGTTCTTGGTGCGGCGCGACAGCACCTGGATGGTGCGGCGGATCTCGTCGTCACGGCCGATGACCGGATCGAGCTTGCCCGCGCGGGCGTCCGCCGTCAGGTCGCGCGCGTATTTCTTCAGCGCGTCATAGCCCTGCTCGGCGCTCGCAGAATCGGCGGTACGACCCTTGCGTACGTCGTTGATGACCTGATTCAGCGCCTGCGGCGTGACACCGGCCTTGGCCAGGATGCCGGCAGTCTTGGCCGATTTTTCCATGGCGAGCGCCTGCAAAAGCCGTTCGACGGTGACGAAGCTGTCACCGGCCTTCGTGGCCAGTTCCTCGGCGGTCGAGAACACCTTGGCCAGCGGCTGCGCGAGATAGAGCTGGCCATTGCCGCCCTCGACCTTGGGCATTGCCTCCAGTGCCGTTTCGACGCCGAGCTTGACGTCACGGCCATTGCCGCCGGCGCGCTCGATCAGCGACGCAGCCAGGCCCTCGTCGTCATCGACAAGGACCTTGAGGATATGCTCGGGGGTGAATTGCTGGTGATTGCGGGAAAGCGCCATGGTTTGCGCGGACTGGATAAAACCGCGCACGCGCTCGGAATATTTTTCAAGATTCATGCCTGTCTCCTTCCGTCACCGGCCCGCTTCGCGGCACCGGATCAGATTGCGGTGACGGACCCGCCCGTTCGAGCCGGATCCTGTACACGCAAGATATGGGACGCAAACCACGGACCCTCAAGACGCCTCGACACTGGCGAACGCATAATATCCCGAGCGCGCAAACAAAAACGGCGGAGATTTCTCTCCGCCGTCTAGGGTAAAGGATGCGCTAAGATCGCCTGAACGTTTCTTCGATCAATTCTCGACGTCGGCAATAATAGGTTGACCGCCAGCGCCTTCAGCCGGCGCCGCATCGGCATTGCCAGTCTCGGCACTGTCAGGGCCGGCGTTGTCGTTGCCGCCATTTGCCTGCTCGACATCGACGCGTGGGCGACGCGGACGCCTGGGGCGGCGTGCGGGGCTGTTTTCGGCAGCGGCTTCGTTGAGCTCGGCCTGGGCGGCGAGACCCGCCGGCGAAAAGTTTTCGAATTGCGGTGCGGGCTCGCTTACAAAGACCGGCTCAGCGGCAGGCACGGGCTCCGCCTGCGCCGGCGCCTCGTCGCGCCGTGGCTGTTCGACGCGCTGTCCACCCTGCTGCTCGCCGCGCGAGCCATACTCGCCGCGCTGGCCGTAACCGCCATTGGGGCGACGGTCGCGCTGGCGTCCGCCATTGTTGTCGCGGCCGTTATTGTCACGGTTATCGCGGCCTCGGTTGTCGCGGCTGTTTTCCTGGTTCAGAGCCAGCTCGGCCGGCGTGCCATCGATGACCGGCTGCGGGCCGGCACCTTGATTGACCGTCGAACCCGATGCCTCGTTGGCATTGTTGTTGCCGGCATTGTCAAACTCGTCGCGATCCTCGTCGCCGTCATCGTCGAAATCGTCGCGATTCTGCTGGGCGTTCTGGATCGGCATCTGCGCCTGAGCGGCTGCGATGATGCGGTTATAGTGCTCTGCATGCTGGAGATAGTTTTCTGCCATCACCCGGTCCCCGGAGCTTTGCGCGTCACGGGCAAGGGTCGCGTACTTCTCGGCAATCTGCTGAGCCGATCCGCGGATCTTCACGTCCGGGCCGTTGCTCTCGTAGTTGCGCGTCAGGGGATTCGGCCCCTTACGGTTGTTGTTATTGTTGTTGCCGCCGCCGCCGCCGTTATTGTTGCGACCGCGCATGCGCCTGTTTTGCTGTTGTGGCCTCATTAGACTCTCTTCACTTTGAAATTTTCGAAAAACTCTTCACGAACGGAGGCGCTCATGCGGCCAGCCGTTTCGTTCCTTCACCGGCGTTCGCCCGCATCGATTGCGTTGGCGCCACGTGCCATCCTGTTCCGGTTACTTCACTTGCCGGACGATTCCCGCACGAAGCTTGGGCGTCGTTTGCGCAAGAAGGCAGCTATTTCCAAGGAAAACCGAATCGCTAAGAGCACTGCCTGCTTCGTCTCATCCGGTTAAGGCGACCCTAGCCGCATTCCCCGGTATTGCCAAGCGCTTTTTTCGCACTGCATCACGGGTTTCACCGTTCGAACACAAGAACCCTGTCGTTTCCGCCGAGATCACGAAACACCCCGACCGAACAGTACCCAGCTGCGGAGAATATCTCCGTAACCTGTTGGTGCTGCGTATGGCCGATCTCGACCGCAATCCTGCCTTGGAGTTCCAAATACGCTGCCGCTCCTGCGGCGATCTTCCTGTAGGGGCTCAGACCGTCCACACCGCCATCAAGGGCCTGGCGTGGATCGAAACCGCGGACCTCGTCCTGCAGATTTCCAATGTCGTCTGAGGGTATATAGGGAGGGTTTGCGGCAATTACATGGTACCGGCCAGAAACTTTTTCAAACCAGTCGGATTTGAGCGCCGTGAACCGGCCGGCGAGCCCCACTTCCCTGGCATTGCGCGTGGCGGTGGCCAGCGCCTCTTGCGAAATGTCGACGCCGGTGGCGGTCGCGGCTGGAACGGCGCTGAGCAGCGCCAGCGCGATGGCACCGGTACCGGTCCCGAGATCGAGGATGCGGCAGCCGCCTTCGCGTGCCGCCATTGCCTTGACGAAGGGCAGCACCGCCTCGACCAGCGTTTCGGTATCCGGCCGCGGCTCCAGCGTTTCCGGCGAAAGCGACAGGCGCAAGCCGTAGAATTCGCGGTAGCCGAGGATGCGGTGCACCGGCTCGCCGGCGATGCGCCGTCGCAAGGCGGCATCGATCGCTGCCGTCACGCCCGCATCGACCGTTCGCTCGGGATCGGCGATGGCTTGCGTGCGGGTCGTGCCGGAAAAATGCTCGACGATCAGCCTGGCATCGAGCGCCGGATCCGCAACCCCGGATGCGGCAAGACGGTTTCGCGCCTCCCGCAACAGTGAGGCCAGCGTGCCGGGCAGGCTGTCAGCCATCGATACCGATATCGGCGAGCAGCTTCGACTGGTGATCGGCGATCAGCGCGTCGATGATCTCGTCGAGCTCGCCCATCAACACCCGGTCGAGCTTATAGAGCGTCAGGTTGATGCGATGGTCGGTGACGCGCCCTTGCGGAAAATTATAGGTGCGGATGCGTTCCGAGCGGTCGCCCGAGCCGACCTGCGACTTGCGCGATTCGGAGCGCTCCTCGTCCGCCTTGCCGCGCTCGAGGTCGTAGAGCCTGGCGCGCAGGATCTGCATGGCCTTCGCCCGGTTCTGGTGTTGCGACTTTTCCGCCTGCACCACCATTATGCCGGTCGGCAGATGGGTGATGCGCACGGCCGAATCGGTGGTGTTGACGTGCTGGCCGCCGGAACCCGAGGCGCGCATCGTGTCGATGCGAATGTCTTCGGCCCTGATGTCGATATCGACCTCTTCGGCTTCCGGCAGCACCGCGACCGTCGCCGCCGAGGTATGGATGCGCCCGCCCGCCTCAGTCGTCGGCACGCGCTGAACGCGGTGCACGCCGGATTCGAATTTCAGATGGGCAAAGACGCCCTTGCCCGAGACGGTGGCGATGATTTCCTTATAGCCGCCGACCTCGCCCTCGCTGGCCGACGCCGTCTCGAAACGCCAGCCATGCGCCGCGGCATAGCGTTCGTACATGCGAAACAGGTCGCCGGCGAAAAGCGCCGCCTCGTCGCCGCCGGTGCCAGCGCGGATTTCGAGGATGGCGTTCTTGTCGTCTGCGGCATCCTTGGGCAACAGCAGGATCTGGATGTCCTTCTGCAGCGCCTCGATTCGATCCTTGACCTCCGGCAGATCGGCCTCGGCCAAGGCCCGCATCTCGGCGTCGGTGCCCTTGTCGGCGAGCATCGCCTCCAGATCGGCCTGTTCGCGCTCGGCGGCGCGCAGCGACCTGATCCTTGCCGCCATCTCCTGGATGTCGGCATATTCGGAGGCCATCCGGACATAGGCGTCCGCCGCCGGCCCGGCCGACATCTGCGCCTCGAGCATGTCGAGACGCTTGACGACTTGATCCATACGGTCGCGGGGCAGGTTGATCATGGCCAAATGCTATAGCGGTATAGATCGGTCGTCGGCAAAGGCCTGCAGCAGGGCCCGCATCGGCAAGCCTTGCGCCGGCGCCATCAGATTGTCGTCGAAGAACGCTTCCAGCTCGCTGAGCGGCAGTTCCGTCAGCATCGCCTTGACCGGGCCGATCGATGCCGGCGACATTGAGATCGAGCGGTAGCCAAGGCCGATCAGCGCCATCGCCGAGATCGGCTTGCCGGCGAGTTCGCCGCACAAGGTCACCGGCGTATGGTTGCGAGCCCCGGCGTCGGCAATCTGCTTCAGGACGCGCAGGAACGGCGTCGACAGCGTGTCGAAGCGGTCGGACAGTTGGGTGTTGCCGCGATCCACCGCCATGACGAACTGGAACAGGTCGTTCGAGCCGACCGAGACGAAATCGACCGCCTTCATCAGCTCGTCGAGCTGGAACAGCAGAGACGGCACCTCCAGCATCGCCCCGACCTTGAGGCTGGTCGGCAGGTGATGGGCAAAGCGCGACAAATGCCGCACCTCGCGATCGATGATCTCGCGCGCCTGCGCGATCTCGCCGAGTTCCGTCACCATTGGCAGCATCAGCTTCAGTTCGCGCCCGCCGCACGCCTTGAGCAGCGCGCGGATCTGGGTGCGCAGCAGGCCAGGCCGGTCGAGCGTCAGGCGGATGGCCCGCCAGCCGAGCGCGGGGTTCTCTTCCTGGATCGAGCCCTTGAAATAGGGCAGCACCTTGTCGCCGCCGATATCGATGGTGCGGAACGTCACCGGCTTGTCGCGCGCCGCCTCGAGCACGTCACGGTACAAGCGTTCCTGGGCTTCGGCGCGCGGAAAGGTCGAAGCGACCATGAATTGCAGCTCGGTGCGGAACAGGCCTATGCCGGCCGCACCCGCTTCGGCCAGTTGCGGCAGATCGACCGCCAGCCCGGCATTCATCAGAAGATCGACCTGGACGCCGTCCTTGGTCACCGACGGCTTCTTGCGCAGCTCGCGGTAGACCTCCTGACGCCGCGCCCGGAAACGAACCTTTTCGGCATAGGCGGCTTCGAGGTCGGGCTGCGGGCGCAGATGGATCGCGCCTTCCACGCCATCGACGATGATGGCATCGCCGTTTTCCGCCATGGAAACGGCGCCCTTCATCTGGCCGGCGACGGGTATGCCCATGGCCCGCGCCACGATGACGACGTGGCTGGTCGCCGCGCCGTCTTCCAGCACCAGTCCGCGCAGCTTGTCTCTGGGATAGTCGAGCAGCTCGGCAGCCCCCATCGAGCGGGCGACGATGATGGCGTCCTTGGGCAGCGAGGCCGCGACGTCCTCCGGACCGCGCCCCATCAGCTGCCGCAACAGCCGGTTGGCAAGATCGTCGAAATCGCTCATCCGCTCGCGCAGATACGGATCGGTCATGTGCAGCATGCGGGCACGCATGTCGCTCTGCACCTTTTCGACCGCCGCTTCGGCCGTCAGGCCGTTGCGGATCGCCTCCTCCAGCCGGCGCACCCAGCCGCGGTCGTTGGCGAACATGCGATAGGCTTCGAGCACCTGGCGATGCTCGCCCTCGAAGGCGACATCGCGGCGCTCCAGCATGTCGTCGATGGAGAGCCTGAGCGAGCCGAGGGACGTGTCGAGCCGCCTGACCTCCTCCTCGCTGTCCTCGTTGAACAGGTTGGTGACGACGATGCGCGGCTCGTGCAGCACCACATGGCCAAGGCCAACGCCTTCGTTGAAGGACAGGCCGGTAAAGCTCACCGGACGGCGCAGATCGAGCTCGAGGCCGGGCCGGGTCAGCCGCGCCAGATCGCCCGTGGCGATCATCTCGGCGATCACCATTGCCGTCGTTTCCAGGGCCTCGACCTCGTCGTCGCGATAATGGCGCATGGTCTTGTTCTGCACGACCAGAACGCCGAGCGTCCGCCCTGCCCTCAGCACCGGCACGCCGAGGAAGGAATTGTAGATTTCTTCCCCGGTCTCCGGCAGGTAGGCGAAGGCAGGATGTTCCTGTGCATTGGAGAGGTTGAGCGGCCGCGCCGAGGCCGCGATCGTGCCGACCAGGCCTTGCCCCAGCCTGAGCTGCGCCAGGTGGACGGCGGTCGGGTTCAGGCCTTCAGTGGCGTACAGCTCGAGCACCGAATCAGAGCGCAGCACATAGAGCGAGCACACCTCGGCAACCATGTTGGAGGCGATGTCGCGCACGATGCGGTCAAGCCGCTCCTGCGGCTCCAGCGGCTCTTGCATGAGCTCGCGGAGCCGTTTCAGCAAAACGCGCGGGCCACTGGCCGTATCACGCATCGCGGCTTCTTCTCCAATGGCATGTCAGCCGGCGCAGTTTCTCCTGCGGCCGGCGCTCACGCAACAACTCAATTAGAGCGCTGTGCGTCCAATTGGACGCACAAAGGACGCTCTAAGACTTTCGATCTGCTGCATCGTGCTTTCCGAAAATCGACTCCGATTTCGGGGCCGATGCAGTCTGCTACTGCTTATCCAGACCGTAGACGGAATGCAAAGTGCGAACTGCAAGTTCCGTATAGGGACCGTCGATCAGGATCGAAATCTTGATTTCGGACGTTGTGATGGCACGGATGTTGATCGACCTGTCGGCCAGCGCCTTGAAGGCGGTGGCGGCGACGCCGGCATGGCTGCGCATGCCGATGCCGATGACCGAAACCTTCGACATGCCGGCTTCCGATTGCACCACGTCATAGCCGATCGTCGCCTTCAGCCGCTCCAGCACGGCAAGCGCCTTGTCGACGTCGCCGGATGGCACGGTGAAGGTCATGTCGGTGAACTTGCCGTCCTCGGAGATGTTCTGGACGATCATGTCGACATTGATGTTGGCCTCGGCCAGCGGCCCGAAAATGCCGGCGGCGACGCCCGGCCGATCGCCGACGCGGCGCAACGAAATCTGCGCCTCGTCCTTGGCGTAGGCAATTCCGGTGACGACCTGCTGTTCCACGATCTCTTCCTCGTCGCAAATAAGCGTTCCCGGCGGATTAAGCAAATCCCCCATTCCTGGTGCGTCGGGATCGTCGAAGGACGACCGCACGAAAGTACGCACCCTGTGCACCATGGCAAGCTCGACCGAGCGCACCTGCAGGACCTTGGCGCCGAGCGAGGCCATTTCGAGCATTTCCTCAAACGAAATCTTGGCCAGCCGCCGCGCCTTCGGCTCGATGCGCGGATCGGTCGTATAGACCCCGTCGACGTCGGTGTAGATGTCGCAACGATCGGCCTTGACCGCCGCCGCGATGGCGACTGCGCTGGTATCGGAGCCGCCACGACCGAGCGTCGCGATCCGATTGTCCGGCCCGATGCCCTGGAACCCGGCAACCACCGCCACCTGGCCTTCGCCGAAGCGCTTGATCAAGAACGCGCCGTCGATGTCGAGAATGCGCGCCGCGCCATGCGCGTTGTCGGTCTTGATCGGGATCTGCCAGCCCTGCCAGGAACGGGCATGCACGCCGATATTCTGCAGCGCGATCGCCAGCAAGCCGGCGGTGACCTGCTCGCCGGCGGCGACGACGGCGTCATATTCGCGCGCATCGTGCATGGGCGAGGCCTCGCGCGTCCATTGCACGAGTTCGTTGGTCTTGCCGGCCATTGCCGAGACCACGACGGCGACCTCATGGCCGGCGTCGACCTCGCGTTTGACATGACGCGCCACATTGCGGATGCGGGCGATGTCGGCGACGGACGTTCCGCCGAATTTCATCACGATGCGCGCCATGGAAGCGAAATGCCTTTGAATGAATGCCGGACCGAAGGCCGAAAAGCGGAAAATGCGTCCGACCGGGGCCGGACGCTCAATGCGCGGCCTCCTTAGCCAAATGATCGCGGTTTCGCAAGGCGTGCTGCCGCTGCCGCCTGGGCGACACACGAGCGCAGCATCGCGCCTGCGCTACTTCTTGGCAAATGCTGCTCGCTTCAGCCCAGCTGTGCTGTGCCTCTCCACAGGCGCGGATAGTCGACGACGAAGCCAACCGGCGAGACCTCCAGCATCTCATTGTAGCCGAACAGCGGGGCGGCATAGGCGTAGTGTGCCGCATCGACGCGCTGATAGGTCTGTTCTGGCGAACGAGCCTGAGTTCGGGAAATGTCAGATAGGCTGTCGGGGCGGGCGTCGCCGTGCCGACATCGAGGGCAAAACGGCGGAGCGCCAAAAGGTTCGTAGCGGGCGTGAAGCCGAGATCGACATCGATGAGACCGTCGACTTCCACTTGGCGTTTGCCGTTCAGCGTCCATTGGCCGCCGGCAAGCAGTTCGATCTGGCAATGCAGCTCTTGCGTGCCGAGAAAGCCGTCGGCGCGCGCCGATCGTGTATGCCAGCCGGCATCGCAGTCCACCTCGTAGGCGATGCTGCACGGTTTGCCGTCCTGGACGAAAAGCGCATGTCCCCTGAGGTTCCGCCCCGAGCCCGATTCCGACAGCAGGCAAGCGTCGTGGCCTTCGAGATCGAGCCGGCACCAAAGAATGGAAGCTACCGTTTGCATCATTGTCCACTCCCTTCGAACACGATGTCTCTGCTTCGTCCGCCAGAGCATGGGTGTTTCCTTCCGGCACACCGTCAACTGACATGTGCTGACATAAATGCAGCTGGCGAAAACGCAACGCTGGCGGGCATCACAGGCTACGCGCAGTCAGGCCGTGAATTTCGCGCCTTGACATTCGCAGCCTCGCGCCCGACTTCCTAGCGTCCGAGGAGACCACGCCATGCCAGAGCCCCGACGATCGACGATCGATGCCGGAGAGGTGGAACGCTTTTCCGCCCTTGCCGCCGAATGGTGGAACCCCAACGGCAAGTTCCGCCCGTTGCATAAGTTCAACCCGATCCGGCTTGCCTATGTCCGTGACCAGGTGGCGGCCCGCTTTGGCCGCGATCCGCGTGCGGCACGGCCGTTCGAAGGCCTGCGCTTCCTCGACATCGGCTGCGGCGGCGGGCTTTTGTGCGAGCCGATGGCGCGGCTTGGCGCCGAAGTGGTCGGCGCCGATGCCTCCGCCACCAATATCGAGGTAGCAAAACTGCATGCGGCGGAAGTCGGCGTGAGCGTTGATTACCGCGCCACGACCGCGGAAGACCTGGCCGACGCCGGCGAAAAATTCGATGTCATCCTCAACATGGAAGTGGTCGAGCATGTCGCCGACATCGACCTGTTCGTGGCCAAATGCGGCGAGATGGTCAAGCCTGGCGGCATCATGTTCGTCGCCACCATCAACCGCACGCTGAAGGCTCTTGGCCTGGCTATCATCGGCGCCGAATATGTACTGCGCTGGCTGCCCCGCGGCACCCACCAGTTCGGCAAGCTGGTGCGCCCCGAGGAGCTCGAAAAGGCGCTTGCCGGCGCCAGCCTGACCGTCATCGACCGCACCGGCGTCACCTATAACCCGCTCGCCGACCGCTGGCAGCGGTCGAAGGACATGGACGTCAACTACATGGTGCTGGCGGAGAAGGCATCCGTCTGAAACTTACGCCTTCTGGCTTTGCGCCTTGGTGGTGATGAACACGCCGGCGGTGATGATGACGGCACCAGCCCAGGTCAGCAATTGATAGCGCTCGTCGAGGAAGAGCGTCCCGGCAAACAGCCCGACCGCAGCCGCCACATAGCCGATCTGGCTGAGATAGACCGGGCCGCCGACCGCTTGCAGCCGGAAGAAGAAGGCGAACATCGCCGAGGCCGATGCCGCCTGTGCTGCAGCGACCAGCGGCACGCTGCCGAGCGAGCCGAATGCGTTGCCGCCCAGCAGAACCAGAATGCCGGCAAGCAGCATCGCGGCCGCTGCCAGATGGCTGCCGACGGCAAGCTCGATCGGGCCGGTGCCTTCGGGCCAGTCGATGGTGCGGTAGATGTTGCCGGCGGCAAGGCTGACGGGGATGAGCAGGCCCATCGCAACCCAGAAAAATTCGGCTGGCTGGCCCGCTTCGCCGCGCGTTACCGCCACCATGACCGCCCCGACGAAACCGACGGCAATGCCGACGACGCCCAGCGTGGTGGGGCGCCTGACCCCGAGCAGCATCGAGAACACCAGCGTGACGACCGGCGACAGCGTGAACATGATGCCGCTGTAGCCGGCGCCCAGATGCGGAATGGCCGAAAACATCAGCAGATTGGGGATAGCGTAGGAGACGGCCGCAGTGACCAAGAAATAGCGCAGCCTGTGCGGCGTAAGCCGGATGCGCTGCCCGTTGAGCAGCAATGCGCACAAAAGCACGCCGCCGGCACCGAGCGAGATGACGAAGGCCCAGATCATGGCGGGGACGCCGGCCGCCGTCGCGATTTTGCCGAACGGCAGCGTCAGGCCGAGCAGTCCGCCGGTGACGACTAGAAGGCCAAGCGCCGAGTCCCAGAGAAATTTCATCGCACCGTCCCGTCGCCTGTTCGCGGCCCTTGGCCAATACCACAAGCTGAGGTAAGATAATAGAAAGATTCTTCACGTTGAGATACATAACGGTGAGAGACATGGATCGCGCAGCAAAAGCGATCGAGCAATGGAAAAAGGAACGGCCGGATCTCGATGTCTCGCCGATGGCCGTGCTCGGACGGTTGAACGAGGCCGCCTCGCTGATCGCGCGAGAGCGGCTGGCGCCGCTGTTTGCACGTTACGGACTGCAATCCGGAGAATTCGATGTGCTGGCGACGCTGCGTCGTTCCGGGTCTCCATACGCGCTGACGCCGACGGCTCTGTACGAGGCGACGATGGTGACGTCGGGCGCGATGACCAACCGCCTCGATCGGCTCGAGAAATCCGGCTTGATTCTGCGCGGGCCGCATCCGAACGATCGGCGCGGGATTGTCGTGCAGCTGACCGAAAAAGGTCTGGCGTTGATCGACGAGGCAATCGCCGCGCACGTTGCCAACGAGCACCAGATACTTTCAGGCCTGGCACGCCCAGAACAGATCATGCTGGCACGCCTGCTCGAAAAATTGATCGCGAGCCTAGGCTAACCCAACCGGCCAAGAGGGCCGGCCGAGAGGGTGGAAAGCTCAAATCCTGGTCGCGGAACCTCGCTTGGGCCGGCGAACGGCTCTGACCTTGCCGCTGTTGCCGCCGCCACAAAAAAACTGGTCGCCGCCATCGGATTCGAGCCCTGACACGCCTGTTCCCGGCGGCATATCGAGCTTCTCCAGGACCTTTCCCGTTTCAGGATCGATCCGCCTAACATCACTCTCCTCACCCTCCCAGGTGCCATGCCACAGTTCGCCGTCGACCCAGCTGACCCCGGTGACGACGCGATTGGAAACGATGGTGCGAAGGATTGCCCCTGTCTCGGGATCGACCTGATGAATCTTTCGGCCCCGATG
Source organism: Mesorhizobium sp. M0060 (assembly GCF_040323155.1). Taxonomy (NCBI): domain Bacteria; kingdom Pseudomonadati; phylum Pseudomonadota; class Alphaproteobacteria; order Hyphomicrobiales; family Phyllobacteriaceae; genus Mesorhizobium; species Mesorhizobium sp. M0060. The sequence goes on along the minus strand of NZ_JAMYUP010000009.1, from coordinate 29,708 downwards.
CTGCCCGACCCAGAGCGTTCCTTCGGCCCAGGCGAGCCCGGAGTCACCGCCATTGCCGGGCGCCGGGATCGTCGCCAGCACCTGGCCAGTCTTCGGATCGATCTTCTGGATGCGATCCTCGGCGATCTGATAGAGGTGCTGGCCGTCGAAGGCCGTCCCAGCGTGTGCCGCGACATCGATCGAGCGCACCACTTTGCCGCTCGCTGGATCGAAGGCATTCAATCTGTCGCCTGACGCAAACCAGACATGCTCGCCGTCGAAGGTAACGCCGTCCACGTGGTCGACACCCGGAAAGGGCCCGTATTCTCGGAGGATTTCGGCTGCGGATCGTTCCATGATTGTATCCTAGTAGCCCGGCAGTGGACCGGGGAGTAACAAGATTGTCGGGAAACCCGGCACCGGCGGGGTCATCCAGCGACGCGCTCGCCCGCGGCCGAACGACTGCACATTGCCGGCCTGGGCGAGCTGCTCGAGCGCCCGCTGCACGGTACGCGAACTGGCGCCAAGCGCAATCGCCAGGGCCGAACTCGACCAAGACTCGCCGTCGGCGAGGAAAGCGAGCACCGCGGCATGATCGTCCTCGACGGGCGGCGCCAGCACGACGACCTCGCCGGCGCGGCGCGGCGCCAGCGCAAAGCCCCGCTTCGTCGCGCTCACATCGGCCAAGCTCCGAAGCTCCGCGCGAAGCCGCCCGACTTCGACCCGTAACCGTGCGCGATGTGATTCGTCCGCGTCCTTTCCCCGGAAAGCGCGCGCGATAAGCGTCGATCTTGCCACGTCCCCCGGCCAGGCTTCGCCCAGCGCACGGGCCAGCGCGAACAGCACCGGGCGGGTCGCCAGCGAGACGACAGTGTCAGCGACCCGCACGACATTGCGGCATGCATCCACCACGAGCGCCTCCGACGCCAGGAGCGCTTCGACCTCGTCGAGCAGGAGGGGCCGTTCCTCGCCACGGGCGATAAGGCGTGCCGCCGGCGTGTCCAGCACCAGCGCTGCGCTCTCCACCTCCGCGATCAGCGCGGGAATGCCGGCCGCGCGCGCCGCCCGCGCCGCCACGCCAAGTGCGGCGCGCGCAGGACCGGTCCGCAAGCGGCGGATGGCGATGCCGGCGACAGCCAGTTCGTGGGCGGCCCGCGATGCGGGTGGCAGCGGCGAGGGATCAAAGCCGTCCAGCCTGCGCTCGGCTTCGTCGAGATGGCCGATCAAGAGCAGGCGCCGAACCTCGAGGTTGCGCGCATGCGCGGCGTTGACGCGGTCGCCATGCTTTTCAAGCGTCGCCCGCGCGGCGTCGAGTGCCTTGGCCGGCCAGGTGAGGTCGCGCGAGACGAGCGCGATCTCGGCCTCGGCGACGACACACCTCGCGCGGGCCACGGCCTCCCTCGGGCTGAATGCGCGCGCCGCCCTCTTGAGGAGAACCTTCGCTCGAACCAGGTCACCAAGCTGCGCCATCGCGATGCCTCTGAGCGCAAGCGCCGGCGCGTCGTCACGCAGCGCAACCCGCTTCAAGGCGCCGAGCGGATCGCCCGCCGCGAGCGCGTACGCCGCGGCCGTGATCAGCGAGTCCATCGGAATCCCGTCACACTTGTCACTCCCATGGCTTCGATATCCGGCGCTAAGTCCATCTCACCAACCCAGTCGTAGCGAGAACGGCCACTGTAGCCAACCTGAGTTGCGCCGCGATTGTGCACTGAGTTCGAACGCAACGATAAGCACTAGGAGAGACGCAATGAAAATCGAAGGTACAACTATCCTGGTAACTGGAGCCAATCGGGGCATCGGTCGGGCACTGGTCGAGGAAGCCCTGAGCAGAGGCGCGAAGCGCGTCTTTGCCGCAACCCGCAAACCCCTGGCCCACTCGGATCGGCGTGTTACGTCCCTGGCCATGGATGTAACGAACGCTGCGCAGATCCGGGAAGCCGTCGAGAAGATCGATGCTCTCGATATCCTCATCAACAACGCCGGCGTATCGCCCTTCGATGACCTCAGCGACCGTCGTGTGCTCGAACAACAGCTCGCCGTAAATCTCTTCGGCTCGTATGATGTGACTCAGGCTCTGCTGCCGTTGCTGGCTCGGTCCCGGGGAGCGATCGTCAACATTCTGTCGCTGGCCTCGATTGCCGCCGTGCCGTTCAGTCCGGCTTACTCGGTCTCGAAGGCGGCCTCATTCTCCCTGTCACAGTCGTTGCGCACCCTCTTGGCCGGACGGGGTGTCAGCGTCCACAGGGTCCTTCCTGGCCCGGTAGACACAGACATGACACGGGGTCTGGACATAGCGAAGGCCTCTCCGGAGTCTGTCGCACGGGCAATCCTGGACGGAGTGGAGAACGGCGAGGAGGAAATCTTCCCCGATCCCATGTCGGAGTCCGTGGCGGAAGGCTGGCGCAACAGTGCGGTCAAGGCGCTTGAACGCCCAGTTTGCAGCATATGCGGAAGCAAGCCCGTCAAGCAGTAGGCATGAAAGAAGGAGCGAAACGATTACCCGCGAGGCCCATCCTTGCTGCTCGGCCTGAAACTGCGAGCGCTTGTGCAGGGGACGGCAGCATCGCCGCCCGCGGCGCCCCCGGTCGGCTGTCGCTGGCGGCGGCGCCGACCTTCACGATCATGGCGCTGCCTGGCGGAGAGATGCCTCGTTATGTCCGGAGCAAGTTGACGGATCAGTTGCGGTCGTCGGGAAAGCTTGGAATCGGCAAGAACTCGACGCCGTCCTCGGCGAGGCTCTTGGCCTCCTCCAGCGTCGCCTCGCCATAGATGCCGCGCGGATCGCTTTCGCCGAAATGGATCTTGCGCGCTTCCTCGGCAAATTTGTCGCCGACATAATCGGCGTTTTCGCGCACCTTCTCCGCCATCGCCTTGAGCTGGGCCAGCGCCTGCTTTTGCGCCTCGCCCATGGCCAGCGCGATCTTTTCCTGGCTGCGCCCGGTCGAGACGGCGGGCGCCATCAGCGCCTTCTCGACCTTGTGCGAGCCGCAGGTCGGGCAGTCGACGAAGCCGCGCTTCTTCTGGGTGTCGAAATCGTCGTTACTGCGGAACCAGGCTTCGAATTCGTGCTCATGCTCGCAGATCAGGGAAAAGCGGATCAAGAGGCAGCACCCCTAAGACGCGGCGCCTCCGCCGAACCGGCGTTGACCGCAAAATCGCGTGCGTTCTTGAGGTTCGGTATCTTCTTGCGCGCGGCGACGGACTGCGCCGGGTCGATTTCGGCGACGATCACCGCCGGCTCGTCATGCGCCGCCTCGGCGATGACGCGCCCCCAGGGATCGACGATCAGCGAATGGCCATAGGTTTCGCGGCCGTCCTCGTGCAATCCGCCTTGCGCGGCGGCAACGACATAGGCGCCGTTCTCGATGGCGCGCGCCCTGAGCAGCACATGCCAATGCGCTTCTCCGGTCTGGCGGGTGAAGGCGGCGGGCACCGAAAGCAGATCGGCGCCGGCCAGCGCCTCGGCGCGGAACAGTTGCGGAAAGCGCAGATCGTAGCAAACCGCGAAGCCAAGCTTCGCAGCCTCGATTTCGGTGACGACGGCTTCCGTCCCCGGCTCATAAGCGGCGGATTCGCGCCAGCTCTCGCCATTGTCTAGATCGACGTCGAACATATGGATCTTGTCATAGACGGCAAGGATTGCGCCGTCCGGCCCGAACAAAAGCGCGCGGTTGGCGAGCTTGCCGTCGGCGCGCAGAATGGCGGTCGAGCCGATATGCAGGAAGATGCCGAGCTCTTTGGCCAGCTTCCGCGACGTCGAGACGATGATGTCCTTGTCCTCGGAGGTGAACGAGGCGGCCCGTGCTTGGCTGTCGCGGATCAGCGCGCCGGTCATTTCCGGGGTCTGGATATAGGTCGCGCCAAGGCCTGCCGCCTCGCGCACCAGCCGTTCCAGATCGACCGCATTGCGCTCCGGGCTGGTTCCCGAACGCATCTGGATCGCCGCCGCCTTGAAAGCACCCATGGTCATGTCCTTATCTGGTCGAGCCGTTGGCGAGCAATTTGTCCAGCCGTCCTTCCGCCTCCAATTCGTGGAGATCGTCGGAGCCGCCGACATGCGTACCGCCGACGAATATCTGCGGAAAGGTGGAACGGCCGTGGGCGCGGGAGATCATTTCCTGACGCAGTTCCGGCGAGAAGGAGGCATCGTGCTCGGTATAGGCGACACCCTTCCTGTCGAGCAGCCGCTTGGCCGCCGTGCAATAGCCGCACATCATCCGCGTGTAGATCGTCACATCGACCATCGGTCAGCAATCCTGCCTCGTTCCGCTGTCATATAGGCTATATAGGCGCCGATTCGTCTGCCCGAAAGTCCCCTGGCAGCACGCGTGCGAAGGTCAGTACGTCGACCGCGCCGGCACCGCCCTTCTTCAACGCCTTGGCGACCGCGCGGACGGTGGCGCCGGTGGTGTAGACGTCGTCGATCAGCAGCACCCGGCGGCCGGCGATTTCGATCTCCGCCTCATCCGGCACTTTGAATGCGGCGCGGACATTTTCCTCGCGTTCCGGCCGCTCCAGCCCGACCTGCTGGCGCGTGAGTTTTACGCGCTTGATGGCAGAAGGCGCGAAAGGCCGATCCCCGAGCTGCGCCACCGCCCGCGCCAGTTCCGCCGACTGGTTGAACTGCCGCCTGAAGAAACGTCGCCGGTGCAGCGGCACCGGTACGATCACGTCGGCCTCGGCGACGAGCTCGGCACCGGCGCGAAGCATCCAGCGCGCCATCCACGGCGCCAGATCGGTGCGGTCCTGGTATTTCAGCCCTTGCACCATCTGGCGGGCAACGCCGGAATAGGCGACCGCCGCCCGCGCGCGCTCGAAGGGGGCTGGTCGGCTATTGCCTCTGCCGACAGGAACCCCTCGCCCATATTGTGGGTGAACGGCGTGCCCATCACCGGGCACCACGGCCGTTCCAGCAGCCTGAGTTTCGGCCAGCAGGCGCCGCACAATACGCCCGGCTGCGAGACATGGCGACGGCAGCCGGCGCAGACCGGCGGGAACAAATGGCGCGCCGGCCAGCCCAATGCCTTTCGGGCAATGCTCTTGATCGCAATACGCTTGATCTCTGGCATCGGATCGGCCACGTGGTTGGTCCTCCGCATCACTATATCAGAGAGCGAAGAACAAGGACCTGCCCATTGCAGCCTGTAATCGACACTTCGCTCTGGCTGGCGCGCAAGCGCCGCGCACTGGCCCGTCCCATCGCCGGGGCGGATTTCCTCATGCGGCGGGCGGCCGAGGATCTTGCCGACCGGCTCGGCGCCGTCGAGCGTAGGTTCGGCAACGCAGCCTCATTGTTTTGCCAGACGCCGGCAGCAGTCGAGGTGCTCGCCGAAAGCGGGAAGGTGACGGAAATCGTGCGCGTGGAGGCCGACGCCGCTTTCCTGGATGGCCGGTCGGGACTGGTGGCGCCGCCGGAAACCGTGCCATTCGAGCCGGAAAGCCTCGATCTTGCGGTGTCGCTGCTGTCGCTGCAGGCGATGAACGACATTCCCGGCATGCTGGTGCAGATCCGCCGGGCGCTGAAGCCGGACGGGCTTTTCCTCGGCGCATTCGCCGGCACTGGGACGCTTTCCGAAATGCGCGAAAGCCTGCTTGCGGCCGAGACCGAGCTCTACGGCGGCGCCAGCCCGCGTGTCATCCCGTTCACCGACGTCCGCGACGCCGGCGCGCTCCTGCAGCGCGCCGGTCTGGCGCTACCGGTTGCCGACGTCGAGACGATCACCGTGCGCTACGATTCTCTGTTTGGCCTGATCGCCGATCTGCGCGCCATGGGCGAGACCAGCGCGCTCATCGACCGCAGCAGACGGCCGGGCACGCGAGCGCTGTTCGCGCGCGCCGCCGAAATCTATGCGGAGCGGTTTTCGGACGCCGATGGCCGCGTCAGGGCGAGTTTCTCGATGGTCTGGATGTCAGGCTGGGCGCCCGATGCCTCTCAGCAAAAGCCGCTGAAGCCGGGCTCCGCAAAAATATCGCTGAAGACGATCCTGGAAAATCCCGGCGGCCCGTAAGCGGATTACTGCGCAAAAGCGTTGGCAAGCCTGCTGCTATTGTCGCTGAACAGCCACTCGATCGCGCCGGCAGCCCGGCCGATGCCAGTGACAATGGCAAGCGACAGCACGGCAACGATCAGACCATATTCGATAGCCGTCGCACCCCTCTCGTCTTCTAAAAATCGTTGCAGCAAGATTTTCATGGGCGCCGATCCCTCTTGCCGCAACCTAGCGTCGACCCCTTAAGAAAGGTTAACGCGACAGGCTTAACGGGCAGTGAAACAGCTGCATTCTCGAGATCTGTCGACGAACGTCAGCAGTCGCCGCTGCTTCTGCCATTGGTGCGTATCATACAGATCGAACTGGGCAGCGGCTGCAGCACACTCTTGCGCAGCGTGTAGCTGTCGCGCTTGCCGATCGAGCCGGTGCTCATCGTGTCAAGACCGCTGGTAAAGCTATCGCGGGCAGATTGCGACCGGGTTCGGCTGTCGAGGTAGGGTGTCGCGATCAAGGCCAGAGCCACCGCGGCCGAGCCGAACAGCAGGGTGATGCGCAATATTCCCATGCCCGCATTAGCGGCGCCAGGAAGGCGGTCGGGCCAAGGCGAGTCCCAGTCCTTGTCGAGGCTCATGCAATCGCTCCCCAGCGGTGGAATCGGGTAACCGCCTTGTGTCAATTTTTCACGGCCAGATAAATCTTTCATTAACGCTGCTGATATCGCGTCGCGGAGATGCCCGGTTTACAGGAGGTCGACCGTTACAGCAGATCGATGAGGAACTGGATCAGCGGGGCATCGGCCGGCGGCATTGGAAAATCGCGCATCTGGCGCGGCCGCACCCATTTCAGCACCTGCCCTTCCTTCGGCTGCGCAATGCCGCGGAAGCGACGGCAGACGAACAGCGGCATCAGCAGGTGAAAATCATCGTAGGAATGGCTGGCAAAGGTCAGCGGCGCCAGGCAAGGGATATCGGTCTCGATGCCGATCTCCTCGTACAGTTCGCGGATCAGGCATTGTTCCGGCGTCTCGCCGGGCTCGACCTTGCCGCCCGGAAACTCCCACAGGCCGGCGAGCTGCTTGCCTTCGGGCCGCTGCGCCAAAAGCACGCGTCCGTCGGCATCGACCAGCGCGCACGCGGCGACCAGGAGCAGGCGCTTGCCGACCGTGCTCGAACCGCTCATGCGCCGGATGGCCGGCGATAGTGATAGCGATAGACTTCGTCGAATCCGAGCGAGCGGTAAAGCGCCAGCGCCGGCGCGTTGTCCGCCTCGACTTGCAGCCAGGCTTCCCGCGCCCCGCGCAACCGCGCCCATTTCAGCGCCGACCGGATGAGGTGGCGGCCATGGCCTTGGTTGCGCACCGATCTGTCGGTGGCGATCTCGAACAGTCCGGCAAGGTCGCCGTCATGCACGCAGATCAACGTTGCCAGCGGCTCGCTGCCGTCCTCCAGCGCAAACAGCCCGGCCTCCGGCTGGATGGCGCCGACGATTTCCGACAGGCCTGGCCGCAGCGACACATCCGAACCGCTCACCTTGAGCGCCGCGCCGATGAAACGGCTGATGTCCTTCAACGGAATCTGGTCCATGGCATCGTCGAGCGCGGCGTCCGCCAGCGGCAGCCGCATGACCAGCGACTCGGCGAATGTGCTCCAGCCCTCGCTGTCGAGGTACTTTGAAAGATCAGGCCCCGACAGCGGCGAGATGCGAAAGGTCAGCGGCCTGCCATAGGCGTCGAAGCGGCGGCTGGCGCGACCGATGCGCTCGGCAATGTGCTGGATGTCGCCCGGATCGAGCGGATTGACCGAATTCAGCCGCTTGGCCGGATGGCCGGCCGTCAGCCGCACCACCCAGGTGCCGTCATAATGGACGGCGGCCGCAGGCCAGGCGCGAAAGCCCGCCGCCTCATAGCGGCGCACGATCGCCAACACGCTTGCCGGATGTCTGGAAGCCAACGTCATCAGCTCCGATAATCGCCATTGATGGCGACATATTCCTTGGTGAGATCGCAGGTCCACACCGTCGCCTTGCCGCGGCCGATGCCGATATCGGCGCGGATGCGGATCTCGTCGCGCTTCATATACGCCGAAGTCGCCTCTTCGGAATAGGCCGCGTCGCGCTCGCCCTGATGCGCCAGACGGTTGTCGCCGAACCAGATCGACAAAAGGTCGCGGTCGGCCGGTTCACCGGCCTTGCCGACGGCCATGACGACACGGCCCCAATTGGCGTCCTCGCCGGCGACTGCCGTCTTGACCAGCGGCGAATTGGCGATCGACAGCGCGATGCGCTTGGCCGAGCGGGCCGATTTGGCCCCGGTGACGGTGACCTCGACCTGCTTGCGGGCGCCCTCGCCGTCGCGCACCACCTGCAGTGCCAGCGATTTCAGCACCTTGCCGAGGGCACGGCGGAACGCACCGAGGCGCGCATCCTTGGGGTCGGAAATTGCCGGCGCGCCGCGCCTGGCGGCAGCACCTGTGGCGAAGATCAGCAGCGTGTCGCTGGTCGAGGTGTCGCTGTCGACGGTCACCGCGTTGAAGGTCTTGGCCGTGCCGCGCGACAAAAGATCCTGCAGCACCGGTGCTGCGATCGGCGCATCGGTGGCGATGAAGGAAAGCATCGTCGCCATGTCGGGCGCGATCATGCCGGCGCCCTTGGCGATGCCGTTGATGGTGACATCGGCATCGCCGAGCTTGACCGTTGCGGTCGCCAGTTTGGGGTAGGTATCCGTGGTCATGATCGCCTTGGCGGCCTCGGTCCACAATTCCGGCCTGCCGTCCTTGACCAGCCCGGCCAGCAGATGGCTGAACTTGCCGGTGTCGAGCGGTTCGCCGATGACGCCGGTCGAGGCCAGAAACACCTCGCCCGCGGTGCAGCCGGCAGCCTTCGCCGCCGCCTCGCCCGTGAGTGCCGTCGAGGCGCGGCCTTTCTGGCCGGTAAAGGCATTGGCATTGCCGGAATTGACGACCAGCACCCGCGCCTTGCCCGCCGTGAGATTCTGCCGGCAGAAGTCGACCGGCGCCGACGGGCATTTCGACCTGGTGAACACGCCGGCGACGGAGGTGCCGGCGTCGAACACCATGGCCAGCAGGTCGGTGCGGTTCTTGTATTTTATGCCTGCCTCGGCGGTGGCGATGCGTGCGCCCTCGATGGCCGGCATCTTGGGATATTTCTTCGGCGCGAGCGGCGAAACCTGTGCGGACATGGAAGACCCCGGGGCGGGAAAAATCGCGAAAGGAACGCCGGTTTGCCCGATAGCGCGCGCCGGCGCAAGGCGTTTTCACAGCCGTTACGGGTGCCGGACGCCTGACACTGCCTCATGCCGCAAGCAAGGCTGTTGCAAATTTGTTGGGATCGCTGCGGCCGATAGCGCTATGGTCCTGCCCATGGGCAGGCGTGTGGTCTTGGCACTGGCGTTTCTAGGCTTTCTGCTGTTGCGGGCGGATGCGCAGACGGCGCGGCGCGTGGCGCTTGTGGTCGGCAACGGCAGCTACGCCGAAGCCGGCACGCTGGCCAATCCCGTCAACGATGCGCTCGACATTGCCGACAAGCTGCGCGCCATCGGTTTCGAGGTGATCGAAGGCAACGATCTCGGCAAGCGCGAGCTCGAACGCAAGATCGGCGAATTCTCCGATGCGCTGCAAGGCGCCGGTGCCGGGCTGTTCTACTATGCCGGCCACGGCCTGCAGGTCGACGGACGCAACTTCATCGTGCCGGTCGACGCCAGGCTGGATATGCCGGTCAAACTGCAGCTCGAGGCGGTACCGATCGACGAGGTCCTCGACATTATGGAGCAGCAGACCAAGGTCAGCCTGGTCTTCCTCGATGCCTGCCGCAACAACCCGTTTGCCCGAAGTCTCAGCCGCAGCGCCACGACCCGGTCGGCGACGGCCCTCGCCGGCCTTGCCCAGTTCGAGTCGACGCGCGGTTCGTTCATCGCCTTCTCGACGGCGCCCGGCGCTGTCGCAATGGACGGGACGGGGCGCAACTCGCCCTTCGCCGCCGCGCTTTTGCGGCATATGGCCGAGCCTGGCCAAAGCATCAACGACATGATGATCGCGGTGCGCCGCGACGTCGTTTCTGAAACGCGCGAGGCGCAGCGTCCCTGGGAGCAGGGATCTCTGCTCGAGCGTTTCGAATTCGTGCCGGGCGGAGACACTGCCCAGCAACCGAAACCGACCGTCAGCCCGGCGCCCGCGTCTGAGGTCGCAGCGCTCGAGCGCTCCGTCGGCGACAGGAGCGCCATCGAGAAATTCCTGCGCGACGACTATCTGGCGCCTGATGCCAGGGCGATGCGCGAGACCGTCAAGCGGCTTTACGGCTCGTCCGCCACCATCTACGGCACCCGCTACGACAGCGAGGCCATCGTCAAGGTCAAGACCGACTGGTTCGCACAATGGGCGTCGTGGTCGTTCGATCTCGAGCCCGGCAGCCTTGAGGTGACGCCGCACGGCAAGGACCGCGCCGATGCGGTTTTCGCAATGAGCTACGACTATGTGCCGAAGGACAAATCGGCGCAGCGCCTGACCGGCAAGGCACGGGTGACGCTGGAACTCGTCATGACTGACGGCGAGTGGCGCGTTGCGTCGGAAACGTCGCAAGCGCTGAAATGACCATCACCGGACGGCTGGGTTGATGAACCCGCGAAAAGCCCGCTGCACGCCCGGAATCAGTCCCCAGATCATGATCGAGACCATCAGCGGCGCGATGACCAGCGTGCGCTGCCAGATCTGCCATTCCTCGGTCAGCGGAAAGATCACGTACAGAATGGCAGTGATCAGCGGGTAGACGCCGAGCAGCACCAGCAGGGCGAAGCGCAGGCGCGAAAAACGCGTGGCGGCGGTCGATGTCATTGCTGTTCTCCTTATCGTTACGGAACGTTCCGTTATATAAAACGGATCGTTTCGTTTCGTCAAGAGGCCGTGTATGATGGCTATTGAAAATCATGGGCAAGGAGGATGAGATGGACGAAACCGCTGATCCGGGTCGCAGGTCGGTCGGCGCACGGCGCAGCCCCGAGAGCGCCGACGCCATTCTCGACGCCGCCGAGGCAGTGCTGGTCGAAGCCGGCTATTCCGGCTTCTCGATCGAGGCGGTGGCGCGGCGGGCGCGCGCGGGAAAACCAACGATCTATCGCTGGTGGCCAAGCAAGGCCGCCCTGCTGCTCGACGTTTATCAACGGCAAAAGCGCGTCGACAATCCCGATACCGGGAACCTGGAGGAGGATCTCGTCGGCTTCCTGAAGAGCTTGTTCGCGCACTGGCACGACACATCGTCGGGCAGCGTGTTCAGATCGCTGATCGCCGAGGCACAGTCGGATGAAAACGCCGCCGCCGCCCTTGCCGAATACGCGAGAGGGCGTCGTGCCCATACCGGCCAGATGGTCGAACGCGCCAAGGCAAGGGGGGAAGCGGCTGCCGACGTCGATGCCACTGTCGTCGCCGACCTGATCGCCTCGTTTGCCTGGACCCATCTTCTGACAGACCGCCTGGACGAGGACGAAGCGACCTTACGCAAGGCGGTCCGCTATGTCTTGAAAGGCATAGTCGCTGACGATGCCGGCGACGCCACGGCGGTCCGGCGGAGGCGTCGACGCGTCATCGGTCGCGCCCCCAGGTAGAGCGACAGGGCGGCAACGCGCCCTGTCGTAGCTCAATCTGCGGACTGGGCTCAGCCCGCAGGCCGGCCTACTTGGCACTTTCCAGTGCGTCGACCGTCTTCTTCAGGTTCGCATCGGGGATGTCGACCTTGGCGTTGGCGCGCAGCGACTTGACCAGCGCGAAATACTTGTCGCGGATGACCGCCTGGCGCGCCTGGTCCTTGACCTCGTCGAAGGCCGGCGGCTGCTTGGTGCGCTTGTCCTCGACCTTGATGACGTGCCAGCCGAACTGCGACTGCACCGGCTGCTCGGTATATTTGCCGACCGCCAGCACAAACACAGCTTTGTCGAATTCCGGCACCATCTGGCCGGGCCCGAACCAGCCGAGATCGCCGCCGCTGGTCTTGCCGCTCGGATCGCTGGTGTGCTCGTTGGCGAGCTTCTGGAAATCGGCGCCGCCATCGAGCTGCTTGATGATGGCGTCTGCCTCTTCCTTCGTCTTCACGAGGATGTGACGGGCGTGCACCTCATTGGTGGGCGGCGTATTGGCGATTTCCTGGTCGTAGCGGGCGCGGACCTCGGCATCGGTGACCTTGTTGACGACGCCCTTTTCGACCATTTCGCCATGCAGCGCGCGCTGCTGCAGGAACGCCATGCGGCGCTGGAACTCGGGATCCTTGTCGAGGCCGGTGGTCACCGCCTGAGCCGCCATCACCCGGATTTCGATCGCCGCCGACAGCGCCGCGGCGCGACGTTGCTCGGGCGGAAGCTGCGCGAACTGCTGCGACAGCTCGCCCTCGGCAAGCCCAAGGTCTGCCTCGGTCAGCGTCTGGCCGTTGATGGTGGCGACCACGGCGTTCGGATCGACCGGCTTGGCCGCCGGGGCGGGTGCTGCCGGCTGGGGAGGGGCGGCTTCCTGCGCCATCAACGGCGACAGCGAGAGGGCCGACAGCCCGAATGCCAGACCAAGGCTGGCGAGCGACGCGCGGCGGAACAATACGGACATTACGATTATCTCCAAAGCGGGGTAGCTAGAACGGAATGGCTTCCAGACCAGCAGGATTGTGGCGGAATTTGGCGCGCTCGACAGGGCGAGCGCGGCGTTGACATCGAATGAGCCCCCTCTTATCTGTCCAACGACTTTGCGTCCAGAACCGTTTTCCGGGCGCTTTTTGCGTTTGTCCGCGTTCATGTGGATTTGATGGGGCCGGCCGGCACCCGTCGCAATGACTTGGAAGCTATCGAAAGGACCATTGGATGGTCAGTCTCGGCGGTCTCGCCCGTAAGGTTTTCGGCTCCTCCAACGATCGTCGGGTCAAATCGACCCGGCCGCGCGTCGAGGCGATCAATGCCATGGAAAACGAGATGCAGGCGCTTTCCGACGCCGAGCTTCAGGCCCGCACGGACAAATTCCGCCAGGACATCGCCAACGGCGCCAGCCTCGACGACCTCCTGGTGCCGGCCTTCGCCACCGTGCGTGAAGCCGCCCGCCGCGTGCTCGGCATGCGCCCGTTCGACGTGCAGCTGATCGGCGGCATGGTGCTGCACAATGGCGGCATTGCCGAGATGCGCACCGGCGAAGGCAAGACGCTGGTGGCGACGCTGCCGGTCTATCTCAACGCACTCGCCGGCAATGGCGTTCATGTCGTCACCGTCAATGACTATCTGGCCACGCGCGACTCCGAATGGATGGGCCGCGTCTACAAATTCCTCGGCTTCAAGGTCGGCGTCATCGTCCATGGCCTGTCCGACGAGGAGCGCCGGGTCGCCTACGCCGCCGACGTCACCTACGCCACCAACAACGAACTCGGCTTCGACTATCTGCGCGACAACATGAAATACGAGCGCGCCCAGATGGTGCAGCGCGGCCACAGCTACGCGATCGTCGACGAGGTCGATTCGATCCTGGTCGACGAAGCGCGCACGCCGCTGATCATTTCCGGTCCGCTCGAGGACCGTTCGGAAATGTACAACACCATCGATACCTTCATCATCCAGCTGCAACCGCAGGACTACGAGATCGACGAGAAGCAGAAAACCTCGATCTTCACCGAGGAAGGCACCGAGAAGCTGGAGAACATGCTGCGCGATGCCGGCCTGCTCAAGGGCGAGTCGCTCTACGACGTCGAGAACGTCGCCATCGTCCACCACGTCAACAACGCGCTGAAGGCGCACCGGCTGTTCCAGAAGGACAAGGACTATATTGTCCGCAACGGCGAGATCGTCATCATCGACGAGTTCACCGGCCGCATGATGCCCGGCCGCCGCTATTCGGAGGGCCTGCACCAGGCGCTCGAAGCCAAGGAGCATGTGGCGATCCAGCCGGAGAACCAGACGCTCGCCTCGGTCACCTTCCAGAACTATTTCCGCCTCTACAAGAAGCTCGCCGGCATGACCGGCACGGCGCTGACCGAGGCCGAGGAATTCGCCAACATCTATAATCTCGACGTCACCGAGATCCCGACCAATCTGCCGGTCATCCGCATTGACGAGGACGACGAGGTCTACCGGACGGTCGAGGAGAAATACAAGGCGATCGTCAAGGAGATCAAGGAAGCCCGCGCCAAGGGCCAGCCGACGCTGGTCGGCACCACCTCGATTGAAAAGTCGGAGCAATTGGCCGAGCGCCTGCGCAAGGAAGGTTTTAAGGATTTCGAGGTGCTGAACGCCCGCCACCATGAGCGCGAGGCGGCGATCGTCGCCCAGGCCGGCAAACCCGGCGCCATCACCATCGCCACCAACATGGCCGGCCGCGGCACCGACATCCAGCTCGGCGGCAATGCCGACATGCGCATCGCCGACGAGCTTGGCGACATGCCGGCCGGCCCCGAGCGCGAGGCCAAGGAAAAGGAAATCCGCGACGACATCGCCCGGCTGAAGGAAAAGGCGCTCGCCGCCGGCGGTCTTTACGTGCTCGCCACCGAACGCCATGAATCGCGCCGCATCGACAATCAGTTGCGCGGCCGCTCGGGCCGCCAGGGCGACCCCGGCCGGTCAAAATTCTTCCTGTCGCTGCAGGACGATCTGATGCGCATCTTCGGCTCCGAGCGCATGGACGGCATGCTGCAGAAGCTCGGCCTCAAGGAAGACGAGGCGATCATCCACCCCTGGATCAACAAGGCGCTGGAAAAGGCGCAAAAGAAGGTCGAGGCCCGCAACTTCGACATCCGCAAGAACCTGTTGAAATATGACGACGTCTCGAACGACCAGCGCAAGGTGGTGTTCGAGCAGCGCATCGAGCTGATGGACGGCGAAGGCCTGTCCGAGACCATCACCGAGATGCGCGAGGGCGTCATCGAGGAGGTCGTCGCCAAGAACATCCCCGAAAACGCCTATGCCGAGCAGTGGAACGTCGCCGGCCTCAAGGCCGAGATCGCCGAATTCCTCAATCTCGATTTGCCGATCGAGGACTGGGTCAAGGAAGAAGGCATTGCCGAGGACGACATCCGCGAGCGCATCAGCCAAGCCGCCGACGCCGCCGCCAGGGAGCGCGCCGAGCGCTTCGGTCCCGACGTGATGACCTATGTCGAGCGTTCGGTGGTGCTGCAGACGCTCGATCATCTGTGGCGCGAGCACATCGTCAATCTCGACCATCTGCGCTCGGTCGTCGGCTTCCGCGGCTATGCCCAGCGCGATCCGCTGCAGGAGTACAAGGGCGAGGCGTTCGAGCTGTTCCAGGCAATGCTGGGCAATCTGCGCCAGGCCGTCACCGCGCAATTGATGCGCGTCGAACTGGTCCGCCAGGCGGCCGACGCGCCGCCGCCCGAAGCCCCCGACATGTTCGGCAGCCATATCGACGGCTTCACCGGCGAGGACGATTTCGACGGCGGCGAGACCGCACTTCTGGTCCGCCAGGAGACCAACGCCACCGTCGCCCCCGAAGACCGCGACCCGAACAACCCGGCGACCTGGGGCAAGGTCGGCCGCAACGAGGCCTGCCCCTGTGGTTCAGGGAAGAAGTACAAGCATTGTCATGGGGCGTTTGCGTAAAG
The DNA here is from genome assembly GCF_040323155.1 of Mesorhizobium sp. M0060. Taxonomy (NCBI): domain Bacteria; kingdom Pseudomonadati; phylum Pseudomonadota; class Alphaproteobacteria; order Hyphomicrobiales; family Phyllobacteriaceae; genus Mesorhizobium; species Mesorhizobium sp. M0060. The sequence goes on along the minus strand of NZ_JAMYUP010000009.1, from coordinate 14,157 downwards.
CACCCACTCCCCTTCTCCCCGTCATACGGGGAGAAGGTGCCCGAAGGGCGGATGAGGGCCGGCGCCAGCGTTGGCGATTAGCCAATCTCCCCACCTGAGGGGGAGATGGCCGGCACGCCAGAGAGGGGCGCTGTCCCGCCGACACCAAAATACGTGTTTCAGTTTGAAATCTAATAGCCGGGTGACGCACGCGCTGAGGTCCGCGCTGCATAAGATCGGAAGCTGCTTAAGTGGGTAAAGACACTACTTCGATTCAATAACCCCGTTCGAGGTCGATTTTGTTGGACAGCGGCTCTCCTCTTGCAACTTGACCGCAGAGATCGGCGACCTGGTCGATTCCAGAATCCACCCAGAAGCTCGCGACATGAGGTGTGATGGTCACCCTGGGATGAGTCCACAAGGGCGATGAAGCCTCCAGCGGTTCACGCTCAAACACGTCAAGACAAGCACCAGAAAGCTGACCTTCGTCGAGAGCGCGGATCAGGTCGGCTTCGTTGACATGCGCGCCCCTGCCGACATTCACAAGGTAGGCACCTCGCTTCATTTTTCCAAAGGCACTGGAGTTCAGTATCCCACGAGTGTCACCAGTCAGGGGCAGTGAACAGATAACGTAGTCCCGACTTGTGAGTGCGTCCGCAAGCTGGGCACGGCCAAAGTAACTGTGTATACCAGGAAGCGTCTTTTGATGACGAGACCAGACTGCTGTGTCGTAGCCCAAGTCCGCAAACAGCTTTGCGGCCCAGCCACCGATCCGGCCCGCACCCAGCACAACAATTCTTGTCTCGGAGATCTTCCGCGGCGCGATCGGATTCCACAACTTGCGGGCTTGTAGACTCACGTAATCCGCAACATGCCGTTGCTGACAGAGAACGCGAAGGACGATGTACTGCACCACTTCCGAAGCCTGCTCACGCGTTGCGAGCCTGATGAGCGGAACACTCTTGGGAAAGCTCTGAAGATCAATACCCTCGACACCGGCTCCCAAATAGACGACGGCGCTTAGCCCCGTCATGGCATCAAAAAAGCCAGGACTGGCGCCCTTGTCGATCAGCACAATATCTATGTCACTTTTGTTCCCGGCGTCTGGCCAAAGCCTGAACTCCAGCTGCGGCACACGGGTTTTCAGCTCAGCAGCCCATACTTGTGCATCAATGTAGTCAGGATACTCATTGACCATCAGAACGGTAATGGGCTCGCCTAACACTTCGCCCCTCCCAGATTCAGGTAATCAGGCACCACCGGATTACCGGTCTGTTGAGACTGAGGTTTGCGCAAACTGGCACCAGTTGCAAGACCAGACCCCGGCAAAAATGGCGTTGGTGATCCGCCAAAGCCGTGATGTCTGCCCGTTGCTGGCCGAGGATGTCGATTTCGCTTTCCTCAAGGCATAGCTCTCCCCTGGATTTGCTGGAACGCATGCAACCGGGCCGGTCACGCCGGTGACGGATGGGGCGATGGCCGGAGTTCCGCGATCAGCCGCAGGATGTCGGTGAAGAGTTGCCTCGGGATAGCGACCTCCGCATCTGGAAGGCGACATAACGCCCATGGCTGATAACCTCGGCACCGATCTTGATGAGCTTCTTTGTGAGCTGGTCAGTGGTGCCAGAACATCCTTCCTGTTGTCGGCACTGTGGACGTTGCCGGGACGCAGGGCACGGCGTTCGAGGTCACCTAACTGGTTGAATTCCACGCATCCCTCTTCTGGGATAGAGATTCTTGCAAAAGCCTATTTCGGCAGATGCTGCGATCAGGTTGATCGATATTTTTTCACTGGAGGCTATGAGAGAACCAGAAAACACCTAATCTGTGCTTTTCTTATATGGGCCACGCTTGCCTGGCTTTGGTGCTATGGCGCCCATCTTTTTGCAAATATCGTCCATTGATCAGAGAGTTTGCGAAAGACCGTTCACCTTACAATATGAAGCGCGGGCCTCCCTGTTTGACCTCCCGCGCCATGGGGGCCGAGCATTTTTGAACCGTACATACGCTCAAACTCGGCCTCAGAAATGTACAGCGCTTTCGCCAATTCCCTATCAGAATATCCCAATACATTCTTGTGGTAATCCACAAGCTTATTTACCTTAATCGGATATTCCTTGGGAGGTTCATACGGTTCATTCTTTCTATATCCAAGCTTGCTCATCTGTATAAAGAACGATTTCTTTTGATATGGCGTTACATAGTTCAAACGGTCTGCCCTCATGACTATGGAGGACATTGAGACCTTCCAATATTTCTTCATATTGGCAATTTGTCGGAATTCAAATTTGGTCAACTGAGACCGAATGGATTTCGCCGGCAAAAGGAATGCCCCGGCAAACTGGTCGGCTTCTTGTTCCATGACCTCATCATCCAAAAATGTGGTCGTATGCAAAACCATGTGCGCAAGTTCGTGGCAGAGGGTATGCCGTATCCGATCTGCGGGAGCATTTATGTTCACGAAGAATAGTACCGGAAGGCCATCAATCCGCTGGCTGACAGCGTCGATCAAGTCGCTATCAAAATTACATGGGATCACGATGCCTCCGTGGTCCTCGATCAAAGCGGTAACATTTTCAACGGGACCATCCGGCAGCATCCAGGCTTCGCGCAAGTGCCGAGCAGCATCTTCAATGCTGAAAGCGCGAGAAGTCGAGCCCTGATATTCATCCCGATCAATCTCCGGAATGAAGCCGTTCGTTTTGACACCACCGGATTTTAGGAGGATGCCGAGTTGGATGCGGCGGATATTCATTTCCGCGATCATCTTGTCGAGCGGCTTTTGGCCGAGCTTTTTCCGCCTTCTGTAATGGAAGGGCGGCATGCCGTACGGGCGGCCAGTCTCGAAAAAGAAATCGGGCTCATAGCCGAGGGTGCCGGCAAGGGCGACCACAAAGTCCTCTGGCGCAGCCATCAAGCCGGCCTCGATTTTTGAAATCGTGCCTTGGGCCACGCCCATCCTGTCGGCAAGCACAGACTGATTAATCCCGCGAGAATCGCGAGCGAGCGCCATCATGTGGCGATTAAAAAGTTCAATCTGCTGCATTTTAGAACCGGCGCTGCCGGGTAACCTCATGCCAAGCAGTTTCGTCGGCTGCTCTCGATTCAAACGGAACAATCGCTGCACACCACATCGCGCCCTTATTCGTTGGCAACGATATCTGCGACCGCATGAACCCCGTGCCAGTGGCGTCAAGAAGATAGCCGGCGGTCAGCCTCGTTGGCATGGGGGTCAGCCCAGGCAGTTCGTCACCGTCATCAAATGCAACGGCTTGGGGTGTTGGATAGTTGGACGACACGCCATCTTCGTCCGTCTTCTTAAAACGTATGACTGAATTGGCGGTCTCAATTAGCCATAGATTTTGCCCCCGGATTTCCATGTGCCGGACATTTGGCAAGTCATCCAGAGTTCTGTGAGCTTCCGCCAAAGTGTGCCGAAAGGTGCAGTGAGCCTGAGTGCTGGCGTCGTGGTCCAAGACAATCTCAGGCGCATAACGCTCATAGGTCGTGTGGCCATGCCGCAGGATGGCGTCGATACAGTCCAGATATGGCGACAGCCGATCCATGATGATGCCGATATCAATTTCCACGGGCCAATCTCTCCTGCCTGATTCTGTTTGGCAGGATACATCACCGCGCGACGAAAATGAAGAAAATTATTCCGAAAATTATTCCTAGCGCCTACCCATCGCTTTTCCGCAGCCTTTTTGGCGATCTCAGCGCGACGCTCTGGCGTCATATTCTCGGCCCGCTTCTTGCCGCCTTTCGCGCCCCGCGCTTTCGCGGCAGGTCTTTGCCGTCACGTCGTCGGCTTCCTCGTCAGTGGCAATGCGCATGACGCGAACGGCATTGCCGATGTTGCGGCGGAGCGCTTCTGGCCTTTAGGTCCGGTTGGCATTCCTAGTTCTCCGCATGGCTAAAGACGACAGCGCCGTTGTCCTTACGAACTTCAACGGACACGATTCCATCGTCTCCCTTTCGGGTTTGGAACATGGAGGTTGCATGATCTTTCGCGGTCTTCTCGTCGTCGAAGATCACCTTGTCGACGATGCCCTGCCTTCCATACCAGATGACAGTGTAGACCATTGTTGCTGCCATGCGTTCCGCTAAGCATATAGGCGTTTATGGGGCAAACGAGATAGGCGTTTCCGCGTATTTCAAACTGAGACACTACCGAGCAGGGTGAAGAGTTGCGCGAATATGAAGCAGCGCGCCCGCCCCTCATCCGCCTGCCGGCACCTTCTCCCCGTACAGAGACGGGGCGAAGGGCTCCCCCACCCAACCGTTTCTTAATGTGTTTTCGCTACACCCAGCCCCTGTAAATTGGCGGAAAACGGAGAGTATTGGGTGCGCTTTTCCGCGGCGACGACAGCCGGGCGGTTCCTGCCGCAGCGCCTTGCGCTGCGCATGAGGCCGCTGCTTGGCCTGATCGATGCCGTGCTGTTCACCGCCGGCGAGCGCGGCGAGGCCGGCCGCATGTCGCTGATCGCCTTTTCGGTCCGCATCGTCAGCGCCGTCATCGCCTTCGTCAGCCAGGTCTTGATGGCGCGCTGGATGGGCTCGTTCGAATACGGCATTTTCGTCCTCGTCTGGGTGACCATGGTCATCGTCGGCAATCTCGCCTGCCTCGGTTTCCACACCTCGGTCATCCGCTTCATACCCGAATATCGCGAGCGCGGCATGATGGCCGAATTGCGCGGCATCGTGCGGGCCAGCCGGCTGTTCGTGCTGATTGCCTCCACGGCGATCGCCGGCCTCGGCGCGCTCGCCGTCTGGCTGCTGTCGCCCTTTATCGAAGCCTATTATGTCGTGCCGTTCATCCTCGGCATCATCTGCCTGCCGATGATTGCCATGTCCGACCTTCTGCAAGGGCTGGCGCGGGCCAATTCCTGGGCGCTGTTTGCGCTGTCGCCGACATTCCTGGTGCGGCCGGTGCTGATCCTGGCGTTCATGGCGCTGATGCTGCTGGTGGGCTATGCGCCCGACGCCAGAACGGCGATCTTCGCGGCGATCGCCGCCACCTATGCCACCACGCTCGGTCAGCTCGTCGGCGTGACGTCGCGCATGGACAAAAGGATCCCGGCCGGGCCGATGAAGCTGCATTTCGGCCAATGGTTCATCGTGTCGCTGCCGATCTTCCTGGTCGAGAGCTTCTTCTTCCTGCTCACCAATGCCGACGTGCTGATGGTCGGCGCCTATCTCGATCCCAACGACGTCGCCGTCTATTTCGCCACGGTCAAGACGCTGGCGCTGGTGCATTTCGTCAATTTCGCGGTCAAGGCCGGCGTCGCCCAGCGCTATGCGCAGTTCACCCATGGCGAGCCGCAGAAGCTCGCCGCCTTTGCCCGCGAGACGGTGTCGTGGACCTTCTGGCCGTCGCTGGCGATGGCGCTGCTGGTGCTGGCGCTGGGCGAGCCGATGCTGACCTTGTTCGGTCCCGAATTTTCCGCCGGCTATCCGCTGCTGTTTTTGCTGGTGTTCGGCGTCGTCGCGCGGGCCGCCGTCGGCCCCTGCGAAAGCCTGCTCACCATGAGCGGCAACCAGAATATCTGCGCCGCCGTCTACGCCATGACGCTGGCCTTCAACATCGCCCTCAACGTCGTGCTGATCCCGCTCTTCGGCCTGTGGGGCGCGGCGATGGCCACCGCTTTCGCCATGATCTTCGAGGCGAGCGCGCTGTCCTTCACGGTCTGGCGCAAGCTCGGCATCGTCATGGTCATTTTCGTACCCGCCAAAGGAGCCGCCTGATGGCTGCCGTCCCCTTGCTCGAGGAAACCAGCGGTGGCCCGGCCGGCGCCATGGTGTCCGGCCTGGCCGGGCTTGCCCGCGAAGCCGATCCCGCCCATATCGAGATCCTCGCCAACAACCGGCCCGAGCGCAAGCTCGCCATCTATCCGGCCTCCGCCGGCTTCGACCTGGTCGAGGAGCTCGACTATCTCTGCACCCGCACGATCGAGCCCAATGTCTTCTTCAATCCGCGCTTCCTGGCGCCGGCAATGCCCAGGCTGGAGGACCGCGAGGTGCGGCTGGCCGTCATCCGCGACGGCGACCAGTATCGCAACCGGCTGCGCCTGCTGGTGCCGTTCTCGGTCGAGCGGCCGGCGATGCCGCTCGGCGTTCCCGTCATGCGCACCTGGTCAAGCCCGTTCGGCCCGATCGGCACGCCGCTGGTCGACCGCGACGATCCGATCGGCGTCATCGAGGATTTCTTCTCGATGCTGTCGCGGCCGCATCTCAAGCTGCCGAAAGTCTTCGTGCTGCCCGATATTCGGCTGGACGGCCCGGTGGCGAGCCTGCTCGCCAGCGTCGCCGAGACGCGCGGCCTGACGCTGGTCACCACCGGCAAGGCCGACCGCCCGGTGCTCGAAAGCGCGCTCGACGGCGAAGACTATCTGAAAACCTCGCTGCGCGCGCACCATTATCGCGAATTCCGCCGCCTGAAGCGCCGCCTCGCCGACCTCGGCCGGCTGGAACATCATGTTGCACGGGGGCCGGACGAGATCCGCCATGCCATCGAAAATTTCCTGACGCTGGAAGCTGCCGGCTGGAAAGGCCGCGAGCGCACCGCCATGGCCATCGACCGCTACCGCGCCGCCTTCGCCCGCGAGGCGGTGCATCGGCTGGCCGAGCAGGATCTCTGCCGCATCCATTCGCTGACGCTCGACGGCCGCACCATCGCCTGCCTGGTCGTCTTCGTCGAGGCCGGCGTCGCCTACACCTGGAAGACCGCCTATGACGAGACGCTCGCCGCCTATTCGCCGGGCACGCTGCTGATGATCGAGGTGACCAGGCAGCATCTCGACGACCCAAACATCATGATGACCGATTCCTGCGCCGTGCCCGACCATCCGGTGATGAGCCGGCTGTGGACGGAACGCAAGCCGATGGGCACGCTGGTGATCGGGCTGACGCCGGATGCTGACCGCCCCGCCCGCCAGGCAGCCTCGCAGCTTCACCTCTACCGCGAGACCCGCAACATGGCCCGCCTGCTGCGCAACCGGATGAAGAGCCTGTTACGGCGGCGGTAGGAGTATTCGCCTAAATCGCGTCTGCCGGCGCGAAGAAGCAGTTTTCGTGTTCTTCGGTCGGATGAAGGCAGATGTGAAAATTGTCGTCGCCGGAGGGAATTACGCTATCGTAGGGGACAAAATATCGGTCCTGATGAGTGACCTTCTGATGGTCGCCTGGCCGCAAAACGATCACATAGCCATCTGGCCGCGGTGTGACGGTTATGCTGGGAATCTTGCCGCACTCTCCTGTCAGCGGATCGCCGTGACAGCAGGCCGGTGGATAGGTCCAACCGCCATCGGAACTATGCGCAAATGCCGAAACACTCCCAAGTGCTGCAGCCGTGGCGATCACGCCTGCCAAGCTGGCCTCCATCCATCGTTTTCCGACCGCGTGCACCCGAACGGCTCCAAACGCCAATGACACTTGCGGCAATCATATATCATTAGCGCACACTAATATAGTGAAGCGGGCGTTTCCCGATACCCTTTCGAGGCGTAGGCAATGCTGCTTCCCGGCTGCGGCCAAATCAATGTCCAGCAAAATAACGCCGAGGCCCAACCTGTTCTGGTTTCTGTCCGTCTGGGGTCTTCCCGCGCCATGGGCTGGGCCTGCTCGGGCCTAGGTCGTCAGGGTTAATTCTCCCGATCAGCGGAAAGGATTAGCATCGACGCAGTCCCAATAGGGATGAGGCGATCAATTTCGGCCGCGCGTAGCATCATTGCCGCCTCGGTCTTGCACGGCCAGAAGAAAAAATCTGGGAGGAATGCATGATGAAAACAACTCACCTCAGGCGTATCGGTATCGTCGCCTTGGCAGGTCTCATTGGCGCGTGTCTGAACGCCGCCACTCCTCGGGCCGCCGAACCCGACAAGGCCGAGATCGATGCCCTGCGTCAATCGCTGTCCAGGTATGAGGACTACAAGGTTGCCATTCGCGAGCTTTATCTATCGACGGTTGGATGCGTCTTCTACAGCGGCGAAAAGGTAGAAGGGGCGATGGACTACCCGAAGGGCGCGATGGGCATCCATTTCGTCAACGTCACGACTATCGGCCCGACCGCGGATCCGACGCGTCCCAATGTGCTGATCTATGAGCCGGTCGGCGGCGACTTGCGCCTGGTCGGCGCGGAATGGCTCGTGCCCTTGACGCCCGACACCAAGGAGCCGCGGAAGCTCTTCGGACAGACGTTCCAGGGACCGATGGAGGGGCATTATCCGCTCATCCCGAAGGAGTTCCACCACTACGATCTTCACGCCTGGCTGTTCAAGGACAACCCGCTCGGAATGTTCAGCCCGACGAACCCGGACGTGAAATGCGACAATTATGCGTTTCCGATGCCGGAGCAGCCCACCAAGATGGTGCCGGGGCCGATGTAACAGCGGCTCAGGCTACGATCCGAGCTTACCAGGAAGGGCAGCCGGACCTCAAAGACGTTATCCCAGAGGACGCTCCTGGGATAACGTCCAACCAAACTCTCGAGGTTCCCCGGAAGAAAACGGTGCCCCCAGCCGGGTCGAACCGGCGACGCGTCGGCAGCCTAGGGCAATTTACCATAGGCGAGATGCCCGGGACGAGGCGGATTGCCGCGCGCATCCATTCTGCGATGGGTCTGGCACTTTCATCGGGAACCTTTCTCAAGGGACATGGTTCCGGATGTGCGGCGAAAGCATGCTGCTCCTATTCCTGCTGTCGCCAAGGAGATTCGCCATGACGCTTCGCGAGTTGTTGGATCAAGTAAAGGACCTGCCACCGGACACCTTGGTCAGTGCCGCCGAAATCGATGAAGCCTTTGGAGTCAATGTTGTTGGCGTTGAAGTCGTCGACGGCGCCAAAATCCAAAGCCGCAAACCAGATGGCACCGAAGCTGTCGAACTCGCAAACGGGACCGAGAAAGTCATCGTCATCCGCTGGTGAAACCATGGAAGTTGCGTTCAACAGCATGATTTTCCTCTCTACTGGGTGGCGCTGAATTGCGAATGCTGGCAGCGCAACGATGGCGCCGATCGCCTATGACTTGGCGGGCATGGCTTGGACGAAAGCCGCCATCTGGCGTTCGAGCGCCTTGAACGCGCTGCCGCGCCAGCTCTCGGCCATGGAGGCCGATTTTGGATCAGGGAAAATTTCCTCCTCCCCCCGCTCCATGCCGTCCAGGATACCTTTCGCGACGCTCTCCGCGGAGCTCTTCGGTATGTCGGCGTCTCTGCTCATGTCGGTGTCTATGGGACCGGACAGGACTGCATGAACGCTCACGCCACGAGCGCCGGCGAGAGCACGTAGCGATTGCGTCATGGAGAACGCGGCAGCCTTCGACAGCGAGTATGACGGAATAATCGGAAACGGAACGAGAGCCGCTTCTGATAGGATGTTAACCACGGCGCCTTGCGAATGCGTGAGCAGCGGCAGGAATGCGTGGGTTACGCCATGCACGCCGAGCAGGTTGACGGCGAGGTGTCGCTCGAGCGCAGCACGATCGCCAAGGTCGTCGTAGAGCCCGATGCCAGCGTTGTTGATGAGGATGTCGAGAGACCCGATCCGCTCGACAGCCGCCCCAATCTGCGCCGCATCGGTCACGTCCAGGATCAGCGACGTGACGCGCCGATCTGCGTGGGCGTGCGGTTTGCGCGCGCCGGCATAGACCCGCTTCGCACCCCGTTTCAATATTTCCTCGACCAGCGCCTTGCCGAGGCCGCGATTGGCCCCGGTCACGAGAACCGCTTTGTCTGTGACTTCCAACCCCCAGATTCGTAGTTCGAATCTCTGAAGAATGTTGGCGCCTCGCCGCGATTCGAACGCGAGGCCTTCGCTTTCGGAGGGCGCATGTGACGTTGCCGATGCCCGAGGAGCCGGGTTTAATTCAAACCGCCTGACTGCCGAATGCCATTGATTTAAGAAGTGGTGCGGGTGGTCGGGCTCGAACCGACACTCCTTTCGGAACTGGATTTTGAATCCAGCGCGTCTACCAATTCCACCACACCCGCATCCAGCCACCAAATCCGTTTCGCGGCCCCTTCAGTGGGGATCCCGCGACTCCGTGTGGCTCCTCGACCGCGTATGCCACAACGTATTCCATGAAGTCCAGAGTGTTTTCGCGACGAATTTCGTGCTATTTGCTCGCTCAAAGCAAAACGAAGTTACCTAGCCGTTTGGCACCAACTCCGTTCATAACCGACGGCGAGCCGCGCATCGCAAGCTCCCAGATCTCGACTAGATCGACAGATTGTCAGAACACCAACAATCTCGTTTTAACACAAACAAACTTGCTGGCGGCGATGACGGCCAGGTTTCTGACATGTTCGCCGTCGATTGATTGGCTTGGAGATTGCATTTTGTTGGCGCCGCCGCGATCTTGTTCGGCTCGTCCTTCCCGGCTGCCACCAAATCAGGAATGGCTCGGCGCGCGGAGCGATTGAGACAGCAACCCGTGGGTTCGACATTATCCAGCTGGTCAAATTGTGGGGCTCGGGATCAACTCACGTGATCCTTCCCTTATGGTCGAACAAAGATGATCGACAATGGGTCACCGTGGCCCGTTCCAGAACGCGCTTTTCACCTGACTCGGCTCCAATCGAGCACCACAAAGGGTTCATCGATCTCTCTGTTGATCAGCGCATTGTAGACGGCGGAGGGATCTCCGGGATGTAGGCTGCGCACGAGGCGATCGAGGGGAACGCGGCCCTCGGACAGCCATTTCAACGCCTTGGCCAAGCCGGAATAGGTGCTGTGCGGCGCGTTGTTGTATCCGTCGTATAGTTCTTCCCACACAAAGCCGCGCGAGAGCAGAGGAACCTCCCACTCCCAGCCGCTGCGTAAGATGACATAGTTGAAGAACACAGCGTGAAGAATCTCGTGGGCGAGCGCACCGGTATGAGGCTTCCACGGCACGCCTACCAGCACGACTTCGCCACGCTTGCGCACCACTTTGCAGCCGTCAAGCACGGCCTGTTCATGTCCCGAGCAATCGATCACCAGCGCGACCTTGCCCGCATAGGCCGGGTCACCAATCGGAACAGCTGAAAGCGTGTCGGCAATGCCTGAGTTGATGGCCTGGACGCGCCGTCGTTCGTCAGGTTCGACAAGGGTCACCTCGTATCCGGAAATTCGACACTGATGTGCCGCCAGATAGCCTACAGGGCCTGCCCCGCAGACGATAACTCTGTCCCCGGGCCGTGCCGCGGTCGTCATCAATGTGGTCATCGATACGCCCATGAGACGGGCAACAACCGCCGTTTCAGGCGACACGCCGTCGGGTAATTTCAGCAGGTAGCGGGCGTCGGTCTTCTGAGTGGAGCGATGCGCGCCCATGCACAGCAGCCTATCGCCCGGATTGATGCCGGAGACGGCCGCCCCGATGTCCTCGGCCTCGAATACGGCCGCGTAACCGGGGCGAACCGGGAAATCGCCGGCATCGGCCCATGCGAGTTCCGTGCCAGGACTGACCAGGGTCGCGAGCGTGCGGCCACGGACCTCGTTCGGCGCAGCCGGCGCATCGTCGTAGTCCAGCAGTTCGAATTTTCGCCTTCCGGTGAAAACGATCTCGCGCCCCATGGCGTCCTCCAGAAGAATCGATAGCGTTGGCGAGGCTCAAGGCCGAATGGCTAGGCCCCTTTGCGTGTCGAAAATGTGCAGTTTGTCAGGATCAAAAACGATGCGAACGCTCTTTTGCCCGTCGTCTGGCCAACGCCGGAATTTGCACCACCATTTCCTGACCGCCGACCTTGACATTGAGGAGCGCCTCGGTGCCCAGATACTCGACGACCTCGATCGCTGCGTCGTAGCCGTTTCCGGGTGTATTGCCGTTCCCCAGGCCGACATCGGATGGGCGCACGCCGATCGTGACGCGCTGCGTCGGCTTCAGGGCGGTGGCCATCACATCAGGCGCCTGTATCCGCAGCGACCCGGAAACCAGCACCGGCTCGCCGTCAGCCGTCTCGACCGTCGCCGGAAGAGGGTTCATCGACGGACTGCCGATAAAGCTCGCGACGAACAGATTATGCGGCTGCGTGAACACCATTTCCGGCGACCCAACCTGCTCGATGTAACCGTCCTTCATGATGACGATCCTGTCGGCGAGGGTCATCGCCTCGATCTGGTCGTGCGTCACATAAAGAACGGTAAGTAGCCGTCGTTCCATGATGGAATCTCTTTTTGCACGGGATTAGACGGGATTGCGCGCAGGTCCGTCGGCATATATCCCGACCCGAGCACCACCGTGTTCGGATGACGGATGCCCCATGTCAGCCTGCGACTTTGGTCAGGCGATGCAGGGCGAAATCGGCGAAATAGTCACCGACGCCTCTCGCCTGGAAGCGCTGCATCGCAGCGCCGTCCATATGGGCGCGCCACTCAGCTTCGCTTTCCCATGTCTCGACGAAGATGCGGATCCGGCCATCATCAAGCGACTGATGCAGTTCGTAGCGCAGGCAGCCGTCTTCGAGCAGCGTCTCTGCGACCAGCTTTTCCTGGGCGGCGCCGAGCGCCGCCTCCTTGCCCGGTTTGGCTGTGGTGATGGCAATGACGGTAAGCGGTGACTGTGACATCGAAAACCTCTCTCAGGCGATGGTGTTGATGAGGCCGCCCTCGGCGCGCAGGGCGGCGCCGTTGGTGGCCGATGAGCGTGGGCTGGCGAGATATGCGACGAGGCTGGCGACCTCTTCCGCTTCCACCATGCGCTGCAGGATCGAAGACGAGCGCGCGGTGGCGAAGAATTCGGCCTCGATTTGCTTGATCGGTGCGGACGGGTCGCCCGCCTGGCTGCGCAGGAAAGTCTCGATGCCGTCCGAACGGGTCGGCCCCGGCATCACCGCGTTGACCGTGACGTTGGTGCCGCGCGTAAGTTGTGCCAACCCGCGCGATATCGAGAGCTGCGCCGTCTTGGTGGTCGCGTAGTGGATCATGTCGGCCGGGACGGCGAGACCGGATTCGCTGGAGATGAAGATGATCCGGCCCCAGCTCCGCTCCAGCATGCCCGGCAGATAGGCGCGAGACAGGCGCACGCCGCTCATCACGTTGATATCGAACAGATGGTTCCAGTCCGCGTCGGTGATATCGCCAAACTGCTTGCTCTCGTAGATGCCAAGATTGTTGACGAGGATATCAATCGCTGGCGCGGCCTTGGCGATGAGGGATGCGCCCTCGGCGCTGGCGGCGTCGGCCAGGATGCCGCTGACGGCCTTGTCGCCTGACGCCTTGACGGTGGCGATCGCCGCATCGAGCTTCGCCCGGTCGCGGCCGGTGATGATGACGATTGCGCCTTCGAGCGCGAGTGCGCGGGCGATTTCGAGCCCGATGCCGGCAGTGGCGCCGGTGACAAGGGCGGTCTTGGAACGTCTCCAGATTGTGTCTGGAGGCAATCTATGATTTGAGAGTCAGGAGAACTATTGCCAATACAGGATATGCACCTGTGAATGAAGATCATCAATGCCGCGCATACTGATGGAACGGTCAGGCGAGATGGAGGTGTTCGCCCGCGTGGTGCAGGAGGGCGGCTTCTCCGCGGCGGCGCGCAAGCTCGACATTACACCGTCGGCGGTGAGCAAGCTGATCGCCCGGCTGGAAGCGCGCCTCGGCACGCGCCTTCTGTTGCGCACGACGCGTGCCATCAGGTTGACCGAGGAAGGCGAGGCCTATCATCATGCCGCGCTGAGGATCTTGCAGGATCTGAACGACGCCGATCAGGAGGCGTCTGGCGGGGCGGTTCGGGGGCGGCTGCGGGTCAACACCACGATCCCCTTCGGCACCATGTTCGTTGCCCCGGTTATGCCGGCCTTCCTCGCACGCAACCCCGACCTCGTCGTCGACCTGAGCTTCATGGATGGGATCGTCGATCTCGTCGCGGAGAAGACCGATGTCGCCATCCGCATGGGCAATTTAGCGGACAGCGGTCTGATTGCTAGGAAACTCGGGCACAGCCGGCGCGTCGTATGCGCCGCTCCACACTACATCGCGCGTCATGGCAGGCCTGCGACGCCGGCCGATCTCGAACGCCACGACTGCCTGACATTCAACTTTCGCCGCACCCGGCCATCCTGGCCCTTCCGCTTCGAAGGCAGGGATATCGGCCAATCGTAAGCGCGAATTTCCCCGCACCTTTTGCTGTTGAGTGCTCTGATGCACAAGGTGTCCACCGAAATAGGTGGACACCAAGTGATCGAAGAAGATGAGCAGAAA
>NZ_JAMYUP010000008.1:0-197116 GCF_040323155.1 Mesorhizobium sp. M0060 | reverse complement strand
CGTGCTCCCGGTGCCCCACGTCCCGGATGGGCTCACCATAAGGCCGTTCCAAAACAAGAACAGCAGGACGAAAAGGCACCACAGATCACATACCGGATAATGGGTACGTGGATGATGGGCGGCATGGCGCTCGTCTGGGTCCTGGTGTTCGTCGCCCTCTTGCTCGCGATTGCAGCCCTGGTCAAATACCTGCGAACCTGAAGCCGTAGACACCGTCAGGCATACGACTATGCGATGGCAATTTCCGAGGAGAAGGGGCCATGTTGCTGCCAATGCTGGCGCTGGAAAGTGTATGGCGGACTGGCGAAGGTCTTGATCCGCGAGCACGGTTTCACCGGCAGGCAGGCCGTCGACGTCTGGGGCCTGTCGGACGGCTGCGGCGGTGGCGTGTAGACTGCCGTGGCAACACGATTCCCCGCGCCGATGGCTAATGCCGAGCCGGCGGGCTTGTCGCCCGCCGGCGGACGATCAAGCCGCCATCCTTCTGCAGCTCTCGGCGCAACGCCGACAGGCTTCGACGCAGTCCTGCATATCGCCGATGCGCTCGCAGTCTGCTGCGCACTCGTCGCAGATTTCTGCGCATTCGCGGCAGACATGTTTGTGATGCGCCGAACCGAGCAGCATGAAATGCGCAGCGGTCCGGCAGATCTCGGCGCAGGCGAGCATCAGCCGGAAATGTTCCGGCTCGGTGTGTTTACCGCCGGTTTCGAGGCAATGCCCCGAAGCGATGCCGAGGCAGGCTTGATAGCAATCCAGGCAAACCTCGATGCAGTCCTTCATTTCGGGAGACTGGTTGTGCATGATCGTGTCCTCACTCCGCCTTGGCCTGCCAAGCCTTGTGGGTTGTCATCGCTTTGTCTGTGTAGCCGGACGAGGCGGCGACGGCTGTTGCGACGCCGGCCATCAGGCCGACAACTATAAGGATTGTCTGCTTTCTCATGGTCTTCTCCAATCGGATTGGGGCTGTGAGCCCGAAAACAGGATGGACACCCTGTTTAGGCGTCCGTTCAGGACATCCGATCGATTGGCGGCCGTTCAATTCGCCGAGGCACGGTGCCATGGGCGCGCGTCGGACCGGATTGAACCTGCCTTGCCGGAGCGCTCGACGCGCTTAATGCCGTTTCATCGATGAGGACGGCATGACAGGCCGATCCGCAACACGCCGATCCGCAACACTGGACGGCATGGTGAGCGGGACAGGTTGCGTCGTCAAAGTGCCCGCCGGTAGCGGCGGGTTCGCCCGCCGCTACGGACTCATTCGAGGTCGAGAGATGCTGCACGGGCGATGCGATCAGTTGGTCGGCGGCAGAAGGAACCGGGTCGACGGCAGAAGGAACCGGCCGGCCGGCAACAATCAGCAACGCGGCAAAGATGATCCACGCCACCCATGAAAGGTCCATCCCTGTCGCAACCCGAACTTGCATTCGCGCCCAACGCGCGGTGGCCCTAACTGTTCCGACAGCCAGTGTTCGGCGTGCCCAATGCGCCGCACTACTCGTCAGACGAAGCCGGGAACCGGCCTTGTCTTGCCGCTCAGTTGCGCGCCCAATGTCAGTGCTTGCGGGAAATTCCGGACGATCGCCGCCATCAAGGTGGCGCTGCCGGGGCGAAGGGCAATTCCGGCGATAGCAGCGGCAGCGTAGACCCGGGTCGAAAACAGTCTTTTCCAGGCCGCCTCATAGCGTCTGGCGGCAGCCTCGCGCGCTGCTTGGCCACCTGGAGTGGATGCGAGTTCGCAAGCCAGCATCCAGCCAGACTGAAGCGCCATCGAGATGCCCTCGGCGATAACAGGATGAGACTCTCCGGCTGCATTGCCGACGCGGAAGATGTCCCGTTCGTAGCAGGAGCGAATTCCCGGCCGGATCGGCCCTGCGGCAAGCCACGGACCGTCGAGGAGAGCCGAATCCAGGGCGTCCCTCACGCCCCGGCATGAGTCCAGCAGGTGGCGGGAGACCGCATCGGCGGCCGACACATGGCTCCGGTGTTTGGGGCCATGTTGTTTACGCAGCCGCGCGAGCATATCGCGCCGAATGCAGCACGAGATCGACAACCGGCCATGATCCGCCGAAACCATGCCGCCGTAGCCGCCAGGGAAGGCCAGCAGAGGCATCAAATCCGGCGCCAGGGACGACCCGGTGAAATGCGCCTTGAAGCCGAGCAGGTCCGACGGGCGATTGGTCTTTCCGAGCTGGCTGGGCAATGGTCCCGGTTCCCAAGAGCCGTGCGCGGCGACAATCACCGGCGCTCGCAACGTCGTCGTTTCGTCTCCGGCTTGAATTCGTACCCTTTGCATCTCGCCATCCCGGTCGATGGCGACGGCGCGGCAGGGCTGAAAGATTTCGACACCCGCCGATCGCGCGGCCTGCAAAAGCAGGGAATCGAGAATGTCCCGGCCGAGCGCCCGGCCGACGCCATCTTTTGCAGATCTTATAGAGCGCCCATCTTTTGCACGAGGCATTTCTGCCTCGACGCAGGTCTCGCCGGAAAAGAAGCCGACACGGCGGATTTCGGGGCCGGCATTGGCACGCCAGGCATCGCCGATCTCGAGCTGGTCCAGAAGCGCAAGATTGCTTGCCGACATGTATTCGCCGCAGACCTTGCGGCGCGGGAACGCGCTCTTTTCCACAATGGCCACGCCCCATCCACGCCGGACCAGCGTGAGCGCGACGGAGGTCCCCGCCGGGCCGGCGCCGATGATGATCGCATCATGGGTCGATAATCGCGTCATGGGTCGTTGCCGGAGCTGGCGCCAACGAAAATGTGGGAAAACAGGCCGGCGCGCCGTTCCTCGACCGGTTTGCCGTTGGCGGTAAGCCAGAGCCCGGAAAGCTCGCTGCCGCGAAAGCCGGCACGCACGCTTTGCGCCGCGTCGTTTCGTGTGACGTCGTTGGCGCCGATTGCCGGGAGAAGACGGGTCGCGGCCAGCGCCAGTTTCGCCCGCAGCGGCTCTGTCGCCAGCAGCAACGGGGCTTTCGGCCTAATCAACGAAAACAGGCGCACGAGTTCGGCATCGTCCAGATGATGCAGAAACAGATTGACAGTGATCGCATCGAACCGCGTGCCCTCATTCTTTCTTGCCCAGTCGAAGACATCGGCAGTGACGCCTTCGACCGTCCATCCCAGCCTGTCAAAATCATCGCGCAATTGCGGCGTGATGAGGTCGACGCGGTCGAGCATCACCAATTCGACGTCAGGCCAATGCCTGGCCATGCGCCGCGCTACCGCCAGCATGAAGGAGCCATCGCCGGCGCCGATCTCCAGAACGCGGCGTGGCGGCTTTGGAACAAACCTCCTGAGCAACGACGTCATTATCGGCACCTGAAACATCAGCATATTGATGCGACGAAGGTCGCGGCGCGCGGTCAGCGCTCGCGGATCTTCGGCCGCAAGTCCGTCAAGGATTTCCGGCGCAAGCTGCCGGCGCTCCAGGCCGCTCATGACACCGTTCGAAAGAGCATGGTTTCGGCCGTCAGCCCGGGACCGAACGACATGCCGCAGCCGACCAGGCCGGGTGGCGCCTTCAGCATCTCCTTCATCACGAACATGACGGTCGCCGACGACATGTTGCCGTATTGGCGTAACACCTCGCGCGATGGTTCCAGCGCGGTGGGCTCCAGTTTCAAGGCCCTTTCGACGGCGTCGAGCACCGAACGTCCACCCGGGTGTACGGCCCAAAGGTCGATCGCCTCGGTCGGTCGGCCGCCGAGGATGGCGGCCTGGTTGTTGCGTAACGCTTCATGAATCGCTGCCGGGACCTGGCCGGAAAGAACCATTTCGAAGCCGTGGTCGCGAATATTCCAGCGCATCAGATCCCGCCGTTCCCTCGCCACCATACAGTGAAAGCTATCGAGCTCGATGCCGGCCGGCTCGGCGGTGATGAGCGCGGCCGCGCAGCCATCGCCCCAAAGGCAGAACGACAGCAGCTTTTCCAGTTCGGTGGTTTCACGCAGATGCATCGTGCAGAGCTCGATATTGACCAGCAGGACCTTGGCCTGCGGGTCGGAGCGAACGATGTGGCGGGCCAGTTTGAGGCCGTTGATCGCCGCGTAGCAACCCATGAACCCGATCATCGTGCGTTCGACACTGTCGGGCAGCCCGCAACGCGCAACCAGCTCCAGATCGATGCCCGGCGCCGAAAAACCGGTGCAGGTGGTGACGATAAGATGGGTGATGCGGGAAGCGTCGTCGCCAAGCTGCAACCCGTCGATGCCCTTTTGCGCCAGAACAGGTGCGGCATCGTCGAACATCGCCATTCTCATGGCCGTTCCGGGAAACGCACCCCGGATGAAGGTCCCGGCCAGGTCGGCATTTGGTCCTTCGGGGTCGGACGCCGGCGCAAAGCAGGAATAGCGGTGCTCGATGCCGGCAAGATCGGCCATGCGTTCGAAGAGTCTCCGGCGATCGGCCGCGAGCATGGAGGCCGCGAAACGCAGGTAGAATTGATGAACCTCGTGCTCCGGCACCGCTGTCGCGATCCGGTTGATATAGGCCTTGACGGGCATATTCTGTCTCCTCGGCGTATGCACGATGTAACGTGCCGCCGGAGGGTCTTCTCATCGGTACCCGGTGTCGAACACCGGGTTTTGAGCGCTGTTCGATAAACGTTTCCGAAAACTGATTTCTTCCCGAAGGTTCAGTATGCGCTGTTGGCAGGCAAACGGTTGGAGCCTGCGGGCGGTTGCGTCGGGCATCCAAAATCGCCACATCAGGTTGACCTTCCATCTACTGGAAGGTCTATTGCTTCGACAAAGGAGATTTTCCACCATGAACATCGGCATCGCATCCGAAAAATCCGGCCTGCCGGCCAAGACGATCCGTTATTACGAGGACATCGGGCTCTTGCATCCGGCCCGGACAGACAATGGCTATCGCGATTACTCGACGGCCGATATTCACCGGCTGCGCTTCGTGCAGCGCTCGCGAAGCCTGGGGTTTTCGGTCGACGAATGCCGCCAGTTGCTCTCGCTGTACCAAGACAGGGAACGTGACAGCGCCGACGTGAAAGCGATCGCGAAAGCCAAGCTGGTGGAGGTCGACAGGAAGATCGCCGAACTGGTCGGATTGCGCGGCTTACTCCACCATCTGGTCAGTCACTGCCACGGCGACGAGCGGCCGGATTGCCCGATCATCGACGAGCTGGCGGGACAAGGCATGGCCCAGTGAGGCTCGCAGCTGCTGCAACAGTGCTGTCGCTTGCCTGCGTCTCTGTCGTGCTCGCCGCCGGCCATTCGGGCCGTGATGCGGTCATCGAGGCTCGCCAGGCCTCGATGAAGGAAATGGCCGCGGCGGCAAAGGCGATCGCCGGGATGTTCGACGGCAAGCGGGCCTATGACGCCGCGGCGTTCAAGGCGGCGGCCGAGACCATCCGCGCCCGCACCGGCCCTTCCCTGATTGCCGAATTCCCCAGCGCGACATTGGGCGCGCCTTCAGGCGCCAAGCCGGATATCGACCCCGCCCGCGCGGAGTTCGAAGGGCTGGCTCGCCACATCGGGACGCTGGCCAGCGCCCTGGCCTCCGACGCCGAGCAGGCGCCGCCGCGTATCACCGACGACATGAGAATGGGTTCCGGCCTGGCGATGGGCGGTGGCAGCCTGCTTGGCAAGCGGCCGGGGCCGGCGGAAGCCGACCCCGCCAAATTGCCGGCGGAGCACCTCCTGCATCTCATCTTGCAGGATTGCTCGAGCTGCCATTCGAAATTCCGGCAAAAGGTCGAGTGATGGCCGGCTGAACGCCAGCCGGCGGACGGCGATCCAGCGTCGACCGGCATTCTTTCTCGTCAGCTCCGCAGTTGCTGATCCGCCACGAAATTGCGCCAGCCGCCAAAATGCGAAATCTCCTCTGCATCGGTAAGGCCGGCACTTTCGACGAGGAAGCCTTTCGGCGAAGTTCCGTCGTCAAGCACAAGCGTTCCGATGCCGAGCGGCGGCGGGATCGCGGCGACGAAGCGGCCGAAGGCTTGCGGCGATAGCCGCCAGACTTCGACCTCGATCGCAGTCCCCTCACCGTTGCAGGTCCGCTCGAGACCTGGTCTCGACACCGACTGGCCGGCAAGCGCGTAAAGCCGGTAGAGCGGCGCCGTTCTTGCAGCCCGGGCGAACATTGCGCCGAGCCGCTGCAACTGGCCGTTCAGCGCCATCCCCGACAGATGGGCGCCGACCACGGCCAGTTCGATCGTGCCTTCATCCACGTCCGCTCGCGCATCGCCACGCAACGGCTGCGGCCAGCCGGTAGCGCCCAGCGAAAGACCGCTTGCCACATGGATGTCGCGGGCAAGCGACGCCGTCAGGTGGTCCTTGCCAGCCGCGGCAAGCAAGGTAACGCTCATCGGCAAACCGTCGCTGCGTGTTCCGGTCGGCACGGCGATGCCGCACATGTCGAGCAGATTGACGAAGTTGGTGTAGGTGCCGAGCCGGCTGTTGGTGACGATCGGATCGGCCAACACCGCTTCGACTGTGTAGTGGGTCGGCGCGGTCGGCACACAGAAAAGGTCGACTGAGGCGATGACCAGCGCAAGCTTGGCCTTGAAGGCTTGCAAGGCATAGAGCCCCTTGAAGGCGTCCGCTGCGGAAAGTTTTCGTGCGCCGCCAATGATCTGCCGCGTCACCGGATGCATCGCTACCTCGTTGACTTCCATGAAGTCCCTGATCGCGGCGTAACGCTCGGCCACCCAGGCGCCTTCGTAGAGCAGATTGGCAGTGGCGTAGAAATCGCCAAAAGGGATTTCGACCAGCCTGCAGCCCAGCTTCTCGAGCGAGGCAAGAGCGGCCTCGAAGCCATCCTGCATCGCTCCGTCGTCAAAGAATATCCGGTCGGCCTTCGCCGGCACGCCAACCGTCAGCACCGGCGGGCGCGCGGCAAGAGCCTGAATGCAGAGGTCGCGCGAATAAGGATCGGCGTCGTCCTTTGCCGCCGCGGCCTCGAACACGCTGTAGGCGTCGTCGACAGTGAGCGCGAACACCGAGACGCAGTCGAGTGTCCGGCAAGCCGGCACGACGCCGGCGGCAGAAATCGCGCCGACGCTCGGCTTCAGCCCGACGATGTTGTTGAGACCGGCGGGTATGCGGCCGGAGCCGGCGGTATCGGTGCCGAGCGCGAACGAGACGATGCCACGCGCCGTCGCCACGGCCGAGCCGCACGAGGAGCCGCCCGGCACCAGTTTTGGATCGATCGCGTTCCTCGGGATCGGATAGGGCGTGCGCACGCCGACCAGGCCAGTGGCGAACTGGTCGAGATTGGTCTTGCCGACGACCAGCGCGCCGGCGGCCTTGAGCCGCGCCACGACGGTAGCGTCTTTCACCGGCAAGTAGGCAAATTCGGCGCATGCCGCCGTGGTCGGCATGCCGGCGACATCGATGTTGTCCTTGACCGCGAACGGTACGCCCCATAGCGGCTTTGCCACCGGATCGAACGGGCCGAGCTTTTCTGCTTCGGCAAGCATCTCCGCTCTGCTCGCCAGATGGATGAAGATGCCGGGGTCATCGGCCGCCGCGAGCCGCGCATGGAGCGTATCGACCATCTCGCCGATGCCGACGCCGGCCTGATAGGCGGCGTGCAAGCTGCCTATGTCGAAGCGGATGTCGTTCATTTGGCCTCGCCCAGAATGACTACCGGCAGGTTCCACTGGATGAGCACGACGCAGCCATCCTTCGTCCACACCGAGTGTTCGGTTCCGACCGGGTTCAGGATCACGCTGCCCGAGGCATAATCGCCATTCTCGTCGCTCTGCGTGCCTTCCAGTACGATGATGGTTTCCAGCCCGGCATGGCGGTGACGCGGCACGCCGGCGCCCGCCCGGTAATTCAGGATCGCGACCGACGGCTCGACCGGACTGCCCTTGAGCAGCCAATGCACTGTGATGCCTTCGCGAAAATGCTCGAATGGCAGATCACGCCAGCCCCCTTGGATGAGAGCCTGGTATGCAATGTTAGGCATTGGAAAGTCCCTCGAGCACCTGGTCCGTTGTCGCCGTCCAGCCGACGATGGCGCCCTGCGCCCTGATCATGGCCAAGGCAGCCGCCTTGAACTCCGGAAAATAGCTCTCGGTCGCATCCTCGGCGAGCAGGCATTCATAGCCGCGGTCGTTGGCCTCGCGCATCGTCGTCTGCACGCAGACCTCCGTCGTCACCCCGGCAAAGACCAATTGCTGCGCGCCGAGCCGTTTCAGGTCATCGCCGAAGCTGGTCGCATAGAACGCCCCCTTGCCCGGTTTTTCGATGACGATCTCGCCAGGCAATGGGGCAAGTTCATCGAGGATCGCCGTTCCTGGCTCGCCGACGATCAGCACACGGCCCATCGGCCCAGTGTCGCCGATTCTGATCGACGGATTGCCGCGATTGCGCTTAGCCGGAGGCAGATCCGAAAGGTCTGCCTTGTGGCACTCCATCGTGTGGATGACCGGCAGGCCGGCGGCGCGAAATCCCTCGATCAGTCTCTTCACCGTCGGCACGATCGCCACCACCCGGCTGACGTCGTTGCCGAGGCTGGCGCCGAAGCCGCCGGGTTCGGCAAAGTCGCGCTGCATGTCGATGACGACCAGCGCCATCGCCTCAGGCTTGAAGACAAACGGAAACGGCAGCGCGTCGATCTCCGCCATCAATGATGTCCCGCCATGTGCTCGCCGATCGTCTGCACACTCGCCTGCGCGATCGGCGTCTCGTAGACCAGCGCGCCGTCGGACATGACGAAGATGCGGTCGGAGAGTTCGAGCAGCTCGTCGAGGTCCTCCGACATCAAAAGCACGGCGGCACCGGCGTTGCGCGCCTTCATGATGCGGGCGCGGATCTCGGCGACGGCGGAGAAGTCGAGGCCGAAGCACGGATTGGAGACGATCAGAAGATCAACGTCGCCTGTCAGCTCGCGCGCCAGCACGGCGCGCTGCACATTGCCGCCTGACAGCGACGAAATCGGCGAAGCGAGCGAGGCCGTCTTGACCTTGAACTGTTCGACCAGGCGGGCCGCGTAGTCCCTGATGGCACTCATCCTGATCCAGTTGATCGGCTTGCCGGCTTCGTTCAGGTCGAAGGTGCGGAAAGCCATGTTTTCCGCCACCGTCATCCGCGGCGCGCAAGCGTTGCGCAACGGTTCCTCCGGAATGAAGCGGACATTGAGCGTGCGTGCCTCGCTGCGGCTGGCGCCATAGGGCGAGCCCTTCACCAGAACGTCGCCGGCATTGCGTGCCCGCTGTCCGGCAAGGACCTCGAGAAACTCCTTCTGGCCG
Source organism: Mesorhizobium sp. M0060 (assembly GCF_040323155.1). Taxonomy (NCBI): domain Bacteria; kingdom Pseudomonadati; phylum Pseudomonadota; class Alphaproteobacteria; order Hyphomicrobiales; family Phyllobacteriaceae; genus Mesorhizobium; species Mesorhizobium sp. M0060. Next base: position 187,899 of record NZ_JAMYUP010000008.1, on the reverse strand, counting down.
TTGCCGGAGATGCCGGCAATGCCGACGATCTCGCCGGACTTCACATCGAGTTCGCCGATGTCGATGGTTTTCAGCCCCGTTCGGTCGGGCGCCTTCAGCGATTTCACCGTCAGAACCTGCCGGGCTCCGGCCGGCACCGGAGCACGACTGTCGAGCGCTGCAATCGGCTGGTCGCCGATCATCATCGCCGCCATCTGCTTGTGGGAGAGTTCCGAGACCTTCCCCGTTCCGGTCAGCTTGCCTTTGCGCAGCACCGTGATGTCGTCGGCAAACGCCGTCACCTCATGAAATTTATGCGAGATCATCAGCACCGTAAGGTCGCCGCTCCTTGTCATGTCGCGCACTAGGCCAAGCACCTCCTGCGCCTCGCCGGGAGTGAGCACGGAGGTCGGCTCGTCGAGCACCAGGAAACTGCGGCCGAGATAGAGCTGCTTGATGATTTCGAGCTTCTGCTTCTCACCGGCGGCAAGTTCCGCCACCTTGACATCGAGCGGCAGCTTGAACGGCATCCGCTGCATGAATTGCGCAAGTGCGGCGCGCTCCTTGCGCCAGTCGATGACGCCGGGCACCTTCTCGCGCGAAATGACCAGGTTTTCCGCACCGGTCAGCGACGGGACCAGGGTAAAGTGCTGGTAGACCATGCCCAGGCCGAGCGCTGACGCATCCTTCGGGCTGGCGATCGCGACCTCGCGGCCATCGACCAGCATGTCGCCGGAGGTCGGGTGGTAAAAACCCATCATGCATTTGACCAGCGTCGACTTGCCGGCGCCGTTTTCGCCGAGCAGCGCATGGAACGATCCCGCCGGCACCTTGATCGAGACGTCGTCCAGCGCGGTGAAGGCGCCGAAGCGCATGGCCATGCCGATGGTCTCGACGCCGACGGCTTTCTTGCCGGGGGTTCCGCTCAAAATCGTCTCCTCACGGCAGTTGCGCGACGAAGGACGCCGAGTTCGATACTGCGCCGAACACGCCGCCCTGCATCTTGATCATCTTGATTGCAGCGAGATGGTTGCCATAGTCGGTCGCGCCGCAGCAATCCTCCAGCATCACGCATTCGAAACCGCGATCGTTGGCCTCGCGCATCGTCGTGTGAACGCAGACATCGGTGGTGATGCCGGTCAGCACGATGTTTTCGATGCCACGCTGGCGGAGGATCAGCTCCAGGTCGGTAGCACAGAACGAGCCCTTGCCCGGCTTGTCGATGATCGGTTCGCCCACGACCGGATAGAGGTCGTGGATGATATCCCAGCCCGGTTCGCCGCGCACCAGGATGCGCCCGCAAGGTCCGGGGTCGCCGATGCCGGCATTGATACGGCGTGAGCGCCAGCGCTTATTGGCCGGCAGGTCGGCGAGATCGGGCCGGTGGCCTTCGCGCGTGTGAATGATGGTGTAGCCCTTGGCCCGCATGGCTGCGAGCACCGACTTGATCGGCTCGATCGGCGCCCGCACCAGCGAAAGATCGTAGCCCATATGATCGACATAGCCGCCCGGCCCGCAGAAATCGGTTTGCATGTCGATGATGATCAACGCCGTATTGTCCGGCCGCAGCTCGCCATTATAGGGCCACGGATAGGGGTCGGCGTCGATGTAGCGCTGGGTGATCTCGGCTCTGGCGTTCATCGCAAAAACTCCAGTCATTTGGTGATCGACAACTCGCCTGGCGCGCCGGCAAGCGAGCGGCTCGGCGACGAGGTGGCGATCATGATGATGAGCGTGAGGATGTAAGGTGCGGCGTAGAAGAGATAGTAGCCCTGCGTGACCCCCACCGATTGCAATGCGGGGCCGAGCGCCCCGGCGCCGCCGAACAAAAGCGCCGCGGCAAAGCAGCCAAGCGGGTTCCAGCGCGCGAAGATGACCAGCGCCACCGCCATCAGCCCCTGCCCCGACGAGATGCGTTCGGTCCAGCTGCCGGGATAATAGAGCGACAGATAAGCGCCGCCGATGCCGGCGAGCGCGCCGCCGATGCCTGTCGCAAGCAGGCGCACAGTGTTCGGATTGAGGCCCATGGCGCGCGCCGCATCGGAGCTGTCGCCGACGACGCGCACGATCAGGCCGGCGCGGGTGTTGCGGAAGGCCCACCACAGGAACAGCGCAAGTGCCGCGCCGATCAGGAACAGGACGTTGACGTTGAGCGCGGCCTGCACCTGCGGAATGTTCGACCAGCCACCGAAGGCGATGGCCGGCAGGTTGGGCGCCGAGGGCTGGATGAACGGCTTGCCGAAGAAGAAGGCGAGACCGGAGCCGAACAGCATCAGCGCTATGCCGATGGCGATGTCGTTCACGCCGCGGAATTTGCAGATCCAGCCATGGAACAGGCCGAAGCAAAGACCGGCACCTGCGGCAGCCAGCAGGCCGAGCCATGGCGAGCCGGTCATCACCGCTACCGCATAGGCGGTCATTGCGCCGAAGACAAGCGTGCCTTCGAGGCCGAGATTGATGCGGCCGGAGCGCTCGGTGATGGCTTCGCCCAGCGACACGAAGATGAACGGCGTCGAGACGCGGATGGCGCCGCCAAGAATGGCGAGCGGCACGCCCCACAGACCGATCTCGGTCGCCTCCATCAGCCAGTCCCCTTCATGACGTAGCCCCCTTCAAGAGATCGGGCCTCTTCCACAGATCCGGATTGAAGACCTTGAAGCGGCCGTAAAAAGTTTCGCTGAACAGGATGACGACGAAGAGCATGCCTTGCAGCACCAGCACGGTGGCATCGGGCAAGTCCATGCGGCGCTGGATCAGCCCGCCGGAAGCGCCGACGCCGCCGAGCAGGACGGCGACCGGGATGATGGCGAGCGGATTGTGGCGGGCGAGGAAGGCGACGAGGATGCCGGTATAGCCGTAGCCGGCGGCGAGCGAGGCGTTGGCGCTGCCTTGCACGGCGCCGACTTCCAGCATGCCGGCTAACCCGGCAAAGCCGCCGGCCAGCCCGGTGAAGCCGACGATCAGCGGTCCGACGGCAAGCCCTTGCACCTGGGCCGCCCTGACATTGCCGCCGGCAATGCGAGCGGCAAACCCCCAGCGAGTCTTTTCGATCAACAGCCAGGACAGGACGCAGGCGACGATGCCGACGACGAGGCCCCAGTGCACGTCCATGCCTGGAATGTTGCCGATGCGGTAGGCATCCGCCAGCGGCTCAGTCGAGGGTTTGTTGAGCGAGGCTGGATCGCGCAGCGGTCCTTCGACCAGATGATTCATCAGCGCGATGGCGATATAGGCCATCAGCAGGCTGGAGATGGTTTCGTTGACGGCGCGGTAGTGGCGGAGCGCGCCGACGGCGCCGATCCAGATGCCGCCGGCGACCATGCCCGCCACGCCCATCAGCAGGATGACCAGAAAAGCCGGCGCGCCATTCACTGCGACGCCGATGGCGGCGGCGGCAACGCCGCCCAGCACGATCGCGCCTTCGCCGCCGATGACGACGAGGCCGAGCCGGGTCGGCAGCGCAACGCAAAGCGCTGCCAGCAAAAGCGGCGCTGCCCGCGACAGCGAATTCTGGATCGAGAACCACGAGCCGAAGCCGCCGCGCCACATCGTTTCATAGAGCTGCACCGGCGACTTGCCGACCAGCGCAATGAACAGGCTGAACAGCGCCATGCCGACGATCAGTGCCGCGAGCGGTATGACGAAGGCTTCCGCCCGCCGCGCCACCCATTCGAGCGCCGCCGGATAATTCTTGGCGCCAAACAGCGCCGGTGCGCCCGCAGTGCTGACCGTGTCTGCCATGGCCCCGTCTCCGATCCGGTTCAGGCGGTCGAACCGACGACGCCCTCGACGAGGTAGTCCATGCTTTCGAGCTCGATCGCGGTCTCGGCGAAGGTCTGGTCTTCGGTCGCGACAACAACGCCCTTGTTGCTCTTCAACGGACCCTTGATGACGGAAAACCCGCCTTTCATCATTTCGGCAAGCGTGCCGTCGAACTGCTTGCGGGCGGCATCGCCGACGGCGGGGCCGAGCGGGCTCATCTTGACGAAGCCGTCGGCAAGGCCGCCGCGCGTGAAATTGGGCAGCGGCGTGCCGGCCACCAGATCGTCGACGAACATCTTGTAGACCTTGGCCCAGTTCCATTCCGCGCCGGTCAGGTATTTTTCCGGCGCCAGCGGGCTCTGGTTGGCATGATAGCCGCAGATGAAGGCGCCACGTCCGGCCGCCGTCTCGACCACCACCTTGGGGCTGTCGACATGGCAGGTGATGACGTCGGCACCTTGGTCGACCAGCGCATTGGTGGCCTCCGCCTCCTTGACCGCCAGCGACCACTCGCCGGTGAAGATCACCTGGCAAGCGATGGTCGGGTCGACCGAGCGCGCGCCGAGCAGGAAGGAATTGATGTTGAGCAACACCTGCGGGATCGGCTTTGCCGCGACGAAGCCGAGCTTCTTGGTCTTGCTGGTGTGACCGGCGACGACGCCGTTGAGATACTGGCCCATGCCGATATAGCCGAAATAGGAACCCGCATTCATCGGATGCTTGTCCTTATTCCACATGCCGCCGCAATGGCGGAACTGCACGTCCGGGAATTTCGCACACATGGCGAGCATGTGTGGATCGAAATAGCCGAATGAGGTCGGGAAGATCAGCGACGCGCCGTCGAGGTTGATCATCGATTCCATCGTCTTCTGGACGTCGACCGTCTCCGGCACGTTCTCCTCCTCGACGACGGAGATGCCCTCCATTCCCTTCAGCGTGACGGCGCCTTCGGCATGCGCCTGGTTATAGCCGTAATCGTCCTTTGGCCCGACATAGATGAAGCCGACGGTGGCCGTCGCAGCAAAAGCCCTGCTGATCGGAAACGATGCGGACGCAAGGCCGAGCGCCGCTCCGGCGGCGGAAGTCTTGAGCAGGTCGCGGCGGCTAAGCATGAATCTCTCGGTCATGTGAATGCTCCCTCTGTGGGGCCTTTGGGGGCCGGTTAACACCTCAATGAAGAAGTGTATGCAATCAGCATGCCAGTTTGATAAACGGAATTTCATCAATGATATCAATGAAGACATCACCATGGCCTGCTCAAAGCCGGAGCAATTGCATACACTTTTTGCCTTTAAAATAACCAGTTTGACATGCAGGCTAAAATACAGGCATACAGAGTTGCGGCGGAGTCGAAACGGCCGATGAGCCGCCTGGCCCACGGCTGCATGCGAAAAGACTGGACGGAGGAGACGTGTCGGGAAAGCGCAATTTGATCAGGTCGGGCACGACCGTCGATCAGATGGTGAGGGCGATCAGTGACCGGATCGTGACCGGTTTCCTGCGCCCCGGCGAAAAGCTCGACGAAGCCTCGCTCGCCGCCCGCTTCGACGTCTCACGTACCCCGATCAGGGAGGCGCTCAGCCGGCTCAGCGCCATGGGCTTGGTAGAAAGACGGCCCAACCGCGGCGCCACTGTCGCCGTGGTGACGCAGGAGCATCTCGCCTCGATGTTCGAGAGCATGGCCGAGCTTGAGGCGATCTGCGCGCGCTTTTCGGCCGAACGCATGACGGCCGGCGAGCGCCGCACGCTCGAGGCAGAGCATCAGGCCTCGGCGCGCTTTGTGCAGCTCGGTGCCGAAGAAGAGTATGAGCTTTTCAACACCGAGTTCCACACCCGGCTCTATCGCGGCGCCCACAGCAAGCACATTTATGAACTGACAGTCATGACCCGCGGCCGCCTGGCGCCGTTCCGGCGCGCGCAATTCATGCTGCCCGGCCGGCTGGCCCAGTCCTGGCAGGAGCATGATGCCATCGTTACTGCAATCATGCGCGGCGACAGTGCGGCCGCCGGAACAGCCGCCAAGGATCATGTCTCAATCGTCAGCGAGGCGAGCGCCGTCTTTGCCATCGGTGATCGCCCCAAGGGCAAGGCCGAGCCGGTTCCGACATCGGCCTTCTAGAGCATTTTGCAGCCAAGCGAATCACTTGGCGTCGCAGAAATGCGGCTAAAACAAACAGATAGGGATGCCCGCTTCAAATTTGAACGCATCCCGCTCTAGCCCTCAAGAGACCAGCACCGCCACCACAGCAGCACAGTCGCCAGCCTTGACCAATCCGGGGAAATGCCGAGCCGCCAATAGACCGGACATTTTGGCCCGGATCTCCTGCGGAGCGCCGCCGGTGCGGCCTATGGAATGGACCCGCGCCAGCACCTGGTTCTCTGCCACCGGCTCGCCGAGATCGATCATCGTCTCGATCATCCCGTCGTCCTCGGCGAACAAAAAGCAATCGCCGGACGGCATGTCCAGCCAGCGGGTCGGGCGCGTTTCGACCTCGCCGGCGACGATGCCGGCATGGCGCAGCACATTGAGCACGCCGCGCCGGGCGATGCGCACCGTTTCCGCGCGGGAAGTACCACCGCCGCCGAGCTCAGTGGTGATGAACAGCTTGCCCATCTCCTCGGCGGCAGTGTCGAACATGCCGACTGCATCGATCTCCAGCATCTTCATCGACCAAGGCGCGGAGAACGCTTCTACCGCCGCGAACCCCTTCTCTTCCAGCGCCTTGTCGGGCCGGATATGGGCGGCGCAGAACGGCACGAAATCGAGCGTCTTGCCGCCGGAGTGGAAATCGAGCGCGATGTCTGTACGGGGCAGCAATTCGCGCTGGAAATAGTCGGCGATCTTCTCGGTCACCGTGCCGTCGGGCCGGCCGGGAAAGCTGCGGTTGAGATTGCCCTTGTCGATAGGCGAGGTGCGCGTGCCGGCGCGGAACGCCGGATAGTTCATCGCCGGCACGATGATGACCGTGCCGCTGACTTGCCTCGGATCGAGCATGCGGGCGAGGTCATAAAGCGCCAGCGGCCCCTCATACTCGTCGCCATGATTGCCGCCGGTGAGCAATGCGCTCGGCCCGTTGCCGTTGCGGATGACGCAGACCGGGATCATCACCGATCCCCAAGCCGAATCGTCACGGCTGTAAGGCAGGCGCAGGAAACCGTGCTGCACGCCGTCGCGCTCGAAATCGACGGTCGGCGTGATCGGTGATGGGCGAAGGCTGGACATCGGGCTCAATTCTTCACCACCAGCTTGCGCGGCACATTGGCCAGGCACTCGACCCCCGTTTCGGTGATCAGGATGCACTCGGTGATCTCCAGTCCCATCGTCTCCAGCCACAGGCCGGTCATGAAATGGAAGGTCATGCCGGGCTTGAGCTCGGTACGGTCGCCGGGGCGCAGGCTCATGGTGCGTTCGCCCCAATCCGGCGGATAGGAAAGCCCGATCGGGTAGCCGGTGCGGTTGTCCTTGACGATGCCGTATCTCTTCAGCACCACGAAGAACGCGTTGGCGATGTCCTCGCATGTGTTGCCGGGTTTGGCGGCGGCAAGCCCCGCTTCCATGCCTTCCAGGGTCGCCTTCTCGGCGTCGAGGAATTCCAGCGTCGGTTTACCAAGGAACACTGTCCGGGAAAGCGGACAATGGTAACGGTTGTAGCAGCCGGCAATCTCGAAGAAGGTGCCTTCGCCCGATTTCATCGGCCTGTCGTCCCAAGTCAGATGCGGCGCCGACGCATCGGCGCCCGACGGCAGCAGCGGCACGATCGCCGGATAGTCGCCGCCGATGCCATCGACGCCGCGCGTGCCGGCGTCATAGATCTCGGCGACCAGGTCGCATTTGCGCATGCCGACTTCGATCTTGTCGACGATGCGCTGGTGCATCGCTTCGACGATGCGGGCGGCTTTGCGCATATAGTCGATTTCGGTCGGGCTCTTCACCGCGCGCTGCCAGTTGACCAGTGCCGTGGCGTCGACGAAGCGGGCGTTGGGTAAATGCTTCTGCAACGACGCGAAGGCAGCGGCCGAGAACCAGTAATTGTCCATCTCGACGCCGATGCTGAGCTTGCCCCAGCCGCGGTCGGCGAGCACGCTGGACAGAAAATCCATCGGGTGGCGCTCGGTCGACTGCACATAGTGGTCGGCATAGCCGACGATGTTGTCGTGCGCGAGATAGGCGGTGCGCTTGGCGCCGTTGGCGTCCTGGCCGCGCCCGTACCACACCGGCTCGCCCGACGGCGGCACGATAACGGCCTGGTGCACATAGAACGACCAGCCGTCATAGCCGGTCAGCCAGGCCATGTTGGACGGATCGCTGACGATCAGCAGATCGACGCCCTTGGCCTCCATGGCCTTCCGCGTCTTGGCGAGGCGGTCCGCATATTCGCCGCGCGAGAATTTCAAATTCGGCTGCATTGTTCTTGGTCCTCGTTTGTTGGGCCTTGCGGCCAGCATCAGCTTTCGAAAATCGTACCGCTCTTGGCCGCCCGCGCACGGTCGCGGGCGAACGTGGCGATCGCCGTGTCCTGCACGCCGGTGCCGGTCAGGTCGGCGATGGTGATGTCGCTGTCCGAACGCCGGCCATGCCTTTCGCCGGCGATGATGTGGCCGAGCTCGGTGATCTCGGCATCGGCCGCCATCACGCCCGCCGCGATGGCATGGTGCAGTTCGCCCAGGCGCCGCGTCTGCTTGGCGCTGTCGGCGACGTAGAGATCGGCCATGCGCAGGATCGCCGGCGCGATCTCGTTCTTGTGCTCGGCATCCGACCCCATCGCGGTGATGTGCTGGCCGGCGGAGACGAAGCCGGCCTTGATCAGCGGCTCGGTCGACGGCGTCGTGGTGACGATAATGTCGGCATCGGCCGCTGCCTTTGCCGCGTCGGGCTCGGCGTGAACGATAATGCCCAGCCTTTCGCGCAGCGTATCTGCCGCCGCTTCGGCCTTGGCGGCATCCCTTGCCCAGATGCGGGCCTCGGTGATCGGCCGCACCAGCATCAGCGCCTCGAGCTGCAGTCCGGCCTGAACACCGGCGCCGAAGACCGCAGCGACGGAGGAGTCCGGCCGCGACAGATGCTTGGCGGCGACCGCACCGGCGGCGGCGGTGCGGATGTCGGTGAGATAGCCATTGTCGAGCAGCAGCGCCTCGACCAGACCGGTTTTCGCCGACAGCAGCACCATCATGCCGTTGACGCTGGGCAGGCCGAGCTTCGGATTGTCGAAAAAGCCGGGACTGATCTTGATCGCAAAACCATCGATGCCCGGCACATAGGCGGTCTTGACGTCGACCTCGCCACGATGCTCTGGAATGTCCAGCCGTAGGATCGGCGGCATCGCCACCGGCAAGGTGGCGAGTGCACGAAATGCGTTCTCGACGCAGGCGACGGCATCGAGATCGAGCTTCACGATCTTGCGCAATTCAGCTTCGGTGAGGATCGTCATCCGGCTCATGCTGCGTGCTCCGCAATTGCTTCGCCGCAGATGATCTTGCGGTGCAGTGTCATGTCAATATTGCGGCCGGACAGAACGAGCACCGTCGCGCCGTTCGCTTTGACCTTGCCGGCAAGCACGGCCGCGATGCCGACCGCGCCGGCGCCCTCGACGACCTCGCGCTCCTGCTCATAAGCATGACGAATGCCGGCGGCGATCTCGTCCTCGCTGAGCAGGATCACGCCGTCAAGCAGGTCGCGACACATCGAGAAGGTCAGCCGGTTGTCGAGGCCGATGCCGCCGCCGAGTGAATCGGCCAACGTCGGAAGTTCCTCGACCAACACCGGATGCCCGGCATCGAGGCTTGCCTTCATCGCAGCACCGCGCGCCATCGAAACGCCGACGACCTTCGTTGCCGGGCTGACGCCCTTCACGGCAGCAGCGACGCCAGCCGCCAGCCCGCCGCCTGACAGCGGCACCAACACCAAAGCGGCGTCCGCAACTTGTTCCATGATCTCCAGCCCAAGTGTCCCTTGCCCGGCGACGATCGCAGGATGGTCGAAAGGCGGCAGCATGATCAGCCCCTCTTCCGCGACCAGCCGTTCGACTTCCTGCTGCGCCTCGTCCTGGCTGTTGCCGACGATGCGGATCTCGGCGCCAAGCCGACGGATCTCCTCGAGCTTGTTCTCAGGCACGAGCCGCGACATGCAGATCGTCGCGTGGATGCCTTGCAGTTGAGCGGCATAGGCAAGCGCCCGGCCGTGATTGCCGGTCGAGGCGGCGACTACACCGCGCGCCTTCTCCCCTTGTGTCAGCGAAGCGATAGCATTCGAGGCACCGCGCAACTTGAAGGCGCCGGTGGTCTGCCGATGTTCGAGCTTGAGATAAACAGGCGCGCCCAAGTGATAGGAAAGACTTCGGGAAGTGACGGTCAGCGTACGCTCGACTTTGCCTGCGATGCGCTCGCGCGCGGCGTGGATATCGGAGAGGCTTATCTGGGAAGCGGTCATGGCTCATCAATCAGTTCAACGGCAGCGTCATCAGGCGGCCGAATTCGGCCCGCGGCTCGTCGTCGCCGCAAAGCCGCAGGCAATTCCAGGCCGTCGCCTGGTTGCTGGTGACGACGGGGCGGCCGATGGCTTCCTCCATGCCGACCACTGCTGCCGCCGACCGTAGCGCCGTGCAGGAGACGAACAGCGCGTCGGCTTGCGCATCAGTCGCTTCGCGGGCCAGATCGACCAAGGACTTCGGCGATATCCGCGCCATCTCACGGTCGTCCTCGAAGCCAAGGCAAGTGAAGCTGGCGATCTCGAAACCGTGCGCCGCGAAATAGGCCGCCATCGGCCGGCTGGTCTCGACCGTATAAGGGGTGAGAATGCTGATTGTCCTGGCGCCCAGCGCCTTCAGGCCGCGCACCGCCGCCATCGGCGGCGTGACCACCGGCGCGCCGGGTTTCGCGGCCTGCACCGCCGCCTCGATTTCGGCATCGCCAATCACGACGGAGGCCGAGGTGCAGGAATAGCAGATCGCGTCGAGCGGCTCGTCGGGAAGGATGAGGCCCGCGCCCGCCGTCAGTGACGGCTGCATCTTGCGCAAATTCTCGGGCGTCGTCGGGTTGGCGTAGGGAATACGCGCGACATAGACGCCGATGCGGTCGCTTGCCACCATGCGGCGAAAATCCGGTTCGCTCGTATGGTCGGTGGCAAGGATGATCAGCCCGACCCGCTTTTCCAGCGGACGCGCATCGAGCGCCGGCCGGGCCGAGCGCAGGCGGATATCGGGTGCAGCAATCATCTTTCGATCCGCCCATAGCGGTGTTCCAGCCAGCGCAGCAGCACCACCGAGAACAGGCTGATGACGAGGAAGAAGGCGCCGACCAACGTGATCGGTTCGATATAGCGATAATAGGTGTTGGCGACGCTCTTGGCCTGGTTCATCAGTTCCAGCACGGTGATCGCCGACAGCAGCGGCGTCTCCTTGAACATGGCAATGAAATAATTGGCAAGCGCCGGGATCATCGGCGGAATCGCCTGGGGAATGATGATGTGCGTCCACGTCTGCGTGGCGTTCAGATTGCAGGCCTTGGCCGCTTCCCATTGGCCGCGCGGCACATTATCGATGCCGGCGCGGTAGACCTCGGCCGTGTAGGTGCCGTAATGCAGCCCGAGGCCGATCACGCCCGCCACCAGCGGCGGCAACAGCACGCCGAAATCCGGCAGCACGTAGAAGATGAAATAGAGCTGCACCAACAGCGGCGTGCCACGGATGAACTCGGCAAGGAAACCGACGGTGCGCGACAGAGCCCTGTTCGGCGAACGGCGCGCCAACGCGATGCCCAGCCCCACGACGGCCGCCAGCACCGAGCCGAGCAGCGTCGCCAGGATGGTGATCTTCACCCCCTCGATCAGCGTCGGCAGGATCTGCCGGACAAAATCCCAATCCCATTCCATTATGAGGCCCGATCCATCAGACGCGCACCCCGTCCAGGCCACGCGCCATGCGGCGTTCCAGCGACCGCACGCCCCATGAGATGAGCAGCGCCAGGGCGAAATAGATGACGAGGATGGTGCTGAACGGCACCAGCGTGTTGCCGGTCTGCGAGCGCACCACCTGCGCCTGGAAGGTCAGGTCGGCAAGCGAGATCAGCGAGACGACGGCGGTGGCCTTGAGCAATTCAATGGCGTTGTTGCCGAAGGTCGGCAGCATCACCAAAAGCGCCTGCGGCAGGATGATATGGCGCATGCCTTGCCAGCGGCCGAGATTGAGCGCAGTGCAGGCCTCATATTGTTCGCGGCCGATCGACTTGATGGCGCCACGTACCACTTCCGCTGCATAGGCGCCGACATTGAGGCCCAGCGCCAGCACGCCGGCCTGCAGCGGCGTCAGTGAAATGCCGGCCAAAGGCAGCACGAAATAGGCCCAGAACAGCTGCACGAAGATCGAGGTGCCGCGAAAGAACTCGATATAGGCGGTCGCCAGCGCGCGCAGCACGAAAAACCGCGACAGCCGCCCCAGTCCGGCAAGAAAGGCCATGATCAAGGCCAGCACCGACCCCATCAGCGTCAGCTCGATGGTGACAAGCGCTCCTTGCAATATCAGGCCGAAATAGCCGGACCATTGGGTCATTGGATCGAAAAAGCTCCGCATTGAATATTTGGCAAGGCGTTCGCTTCAGCGTCCTTCTCCCCGTCTACGGGAGAAGATGCCGGCAGGCAGATGAGGGGCAGAGCCAACTTGTCAGAAGCTGGCGTCGCCCCTCATTCGGCCCTTGGGGCCACCTTCTCCCCGCGAACAGGGAGAAGGAAGAGGTGGTTACTTCGCCGAGCAGAGCTTGTCGCGCGTCGTCGACATCGCCGCCGCCGCCGAGAAGCCATAGGGCTCGATGATCTTGGCGAACTCGCCGGACTTCTTCAGCTTCGCCAGTTCGACGTCATAGGCGTCGCGCAGCGCCTCGTCGCCCTTCTTGAATGCCGCGCCGTCGCAATAGACCGGTGCGCCGACCACCGGCGCGACGACTTCGAGGTTCGGATCATTGGCCTTCTTGACCAGGTCGTTGATCGACAGCACCGGCAGCGAATAGGCATCGATGCGGCCGTCCTGCAGCATCTTCAGGCCGCTCTGGCCGTCCGGCACAACGATGACGCGCTCGCGCGGCACGCCGGCGGTGAGCGCCAGCTTCTCTTCGGTGCCGCCGCCCGGCGCGCCGATCGTCGCGCTCGCGTCCTTGGCGACATCCTCATAGCTCTTGAAGCCCTTCGGGTTGCCCTTCTTCACCAGCATCGCCTCGGCGTCGCACAGCACCGGCTCCGAATACACGACCGCCGCGCAACGTTCCGGCTTCATGAACAGGCCGGCGGTGACGACGTCGAAGCGGCCGGCCTGCAGGCCGGGGATCATCGCGCCATATTCCGAGATCGAGGCGACGATATCGTTGACGCCAAGGCGTTTGAAGATTTCACGGGCAACGTCGGGCGCCGCACCCGAAACCTTGCCGTCGGCAGCGACCGCCGTATAGGGCGGCTCGTTGGCGATGGCGACGCGGGCAAAGCCTTGCGCCTTGAGCTGCTCGAGCTTGCTGTCATCGGCCGAGCCGGCCGTCGAGGCGGCCAACACCGCCGTCAGTGCAATACCGGCGACGCCGGCCAAAATGGCAAATTTCTTCATTGTTCCCAACTCCTTGTTTGTCTGTCTTCTTGGTTTGCTTGAGGCGTCGCCGCCTCGCATGGCGGTCAGACCCGATGTCCGGCCGCAATGATCTTCTTCAGGAAGCCTTGCGTGCGCTCCTGTTTGGGATGGCGGAAAATCTCATCGGGCTTGCCCTCCTCGACTATTCTGCCGCGATCGAAGAACAGCACCCGGTCAGCGAAGTCATGGGCGAAACCCATCTCGTGGGTGACCAGCAGCATGGTCATGTCGGTCTCGGCGGCGAGCTTGCGCATGACGTTGAGCACCTCGTCGACAAGTTCCGGGTCGAGCGCCGAGGTGACCTCGTCGAACAGCATGATCTTCGGCGAGAGCGCCAGCGCCCGGGCAATCGCGACGCGCTGCTTCTGTCCGCCGGAAAGCTGCGCCGGCATCGCTTTGGCCTTGTCGACCATGCCGACCATGTCGAGCAGTTCCATCGCCCGCTTCTCGGCGGCGGCCCGCGGCATGCCTTTGGTCAGCATCGGTGCCAGCGTCACATTGTCGATGACGCATTTGTGCGGAAACAGATTGAACAATTGGAAGACCATGCCGATCTTCTGGCGCATCTTTGCCAAATGCCGCTCATCCGCCGTCAACAGCCGGCCGTTACGCTCCATGTGGTACAGCTGCTCGCCGTCGACCTGGATGTGGCCGCTGTCAATGCGCTCGAGCGTCATCAGGATGCGCAGGATCGTCGTTTTGCCCGAACCCGACGGGCCGATCAGCGCCAGCTTCTCGCCGGGCATGACTTGCATCGAGAGGCCGTCCAGCACCTTGAAGGTGCCGAAGCTTTTCGAAATGCCGTCGATCTTGATGATGGGCGCCGACAATGAATTTCCCGTGCTGGAGAAGCTATGCCTTAACGATGCGGATCGCGGCAAATCATGTCAATCAAGAAAATAATATCATGACAATATTTTGGACTCCGCAGAATTCCCCGACAGTTGCTGCCTAGATCGCGAGCAGAAGATGCTCGGGATCGCCGAGCAGAAGCTTGGTGACAACGCCGAGACCGGCACGCAGTTCCCCCTCTGTGGTCGAGCCCAGCGAAATCCGTACGGCAGGATGCCAGGGCATCTGCGAAATGCGAAAGGACGTGCCGGGCGCGATCGCCACGCCCTGCAGGCGAGCCTGGGAAACAAAGCTTTCCTCGCCCCGGTCATCGGGCAGCTGCAGCCAGACATGCAGCCCGTCGCGATGGGCCCGATAATCCACTCCGGCAAGCACCTCGGCGGCGATGGCCAGACGCCGCCGCAAAGCCAGCCGCTGCCATCGGACGAGTTCCATCGCGGTGCCGTCAGTCACCCATTTGGTGGCGATCTCCGCCACCATCGGCGTCGCCATCCAGTTCGAGACCAGGTGGCGGTTGGCGACGGCAGCGACATAACGATCGGGCGCCGCGAGATAGCCGATGCGCAGGCCGGGCACCACGATCTTGGTGAAGCTGGTGACGTAGAGCGTGCGCTCGGGCGCAAACGCTGCGACGGGCGGCGGCCGGTCCTCGACCAGCGGGCCGAGAACGTCGTTTTCGATAATGGCGATGTCATGCCTGCGCGCCACGGCGGCAATCTGTTCGCGCCGGGCGGCGTCCATCAGCGTCGCCGTCGGGTTGATTACCGAGGGCTGCACGAACACCGCGCGGATGTCGGAAAGCCGGCAGGCCTCGTCCAGCGCTTCCGGGATCAGGCCATTGTCGTCGATCGGCAAACCCTCGAGGTTGAAGCCGAGATAGCGGGCGAGCGGGATCAGCGTGTGATGGCCGATCGCTTCGGTGGCGACCGTCGAACCGGGCGGCGCTACGCTCATCAGCGCCACCGTCATCCCGGCCGTGGCGCCGTTGGTCAGGCTGATGTTCTGCGACGACACGTCGAGGCCGCAGAGCCGCAGCCATTCGACACCCACCACGCGGTGGCGCGGGAACACCATGTTCGGCCTGAACGACAGCGCCGAGCTCGACGGCAGGTTTTCGGCGAGCCAGCCCAGCGCCTGCCTCAGCCGCTCCAGATGCATCGGTTCGCAGACCGGCTTCAGGATGGAGAGGTCGATGAGCTCGCCCAGCCGCTCCGGCAGATAGGGTGGCTCCGGCTCCCGGCGCTGCGTCTGCACGAAGCTGCCGCGGCCGACCTCGCCGGACACCAGCCCGCGGCGGATCAGCTCCTCGTAGGCACGGCTGACCGTCTGCACGGAAAGTTTCAGATCGTCGGCCAGCTGCCGGTGCGTCGGCAACCGCACGCCATTGGCCAGGCGCCCGTCATGGATGGCGCGCGCGAACTGGTCGGCGAGCGATTGATAGGCCGGCCGCCGGATAAGAGCGGGATCTGGTCGCCAAAATGTCATGACTTATTAGAGATCGAAATCAGTGCAATTGACAATCGAAATAATGCGCCGTCATGGTGTCCGGAACTAGAAGTGGACGATCATGGCTGCAGCGAAACTCGATCCGATCGATCTGAAAATCCTCGACGCTATCCAGCGCGACGGCCGCATCACCAAGCTGGCGCTGGCCGAGAAAGTCGGCCTGTCGCCGACGCCTTGCTGGACGCGGCTGCGCAAGCTGGAAAAGGCCGGCATTGTCTCCGGCTATCACGCCAGGATCGCCATGCGTGCCATTGCTCCAGTCGCCACCGTGCTGATGGAAGTGACGCTGGCCAGCCACCGCCAGGCCGATTTCGACCGTTTCGAGCGGGTCATCCGCGATGTTCCCGAGATCGTCGCCTGCTGGTCTGTCGGCGGCGGTGTCGACTACCTGCTGAAGGTGATGGCGCGCGACATCGACGCCTATCAGCGGTTGGTCGACACTCTGCTCGAACGCGAGATCGGCATCGACCGCTATTTCACCTACATCGTCACCAAGACGGTGAAGGAGGAGAGTGCCCTGCCGGTCGCCGATCTGCTGCCGGCGTCTTCCTGATACCGAAGCGTCCTCCTGATACCGGAGAGATCGTCTGGCTGGGCAGGGCGATAGAGACAATCTCTCTACGTGCAGGCGCCGAAACAGCCTCTCTGTTTGCGGCGCAGAGCTAGTCTTGCGGCATCACCCGAACCGGGAGCCGATGATGTCCGCACATTTTGCCCGCTCGCAGCGCCATGAAGCGCTTGATCGCCTCGCCGACCGACGGCTGCTGCGTGAGCTCGCCTATGTCGATGGCCACTGGACGGCGAGCGAGACCGCTGAGAGTTTCGAGGTGACCGATCCGGCCACCGGATCCACCGTCGCTTTCGTTGCCGCGCTCGACGTCCGGCAGACGACATCGGCGATTGATGCGGCATCGCGCGCCTTTCCCGCCTGGCGCTCATTGCTGCCGCAGGAACGGTCGAAAATATTGCGCAAATGGTTCGATCTGATTGTCGCCGCCAAAAATGACCTAGCCCTGCTGATGACGCTCGAACAGGGCAAGCCGCTGAAGGAATCACTAGGCGAAATCGACTACGCCGCTTCCTTCGTCGAGTGGTATGCCGAGGAGGCCAAACGCCTCAACGCCGAAAGCGTCACCAGCCATTTGCCGGGCGCCGAGATGATGGTGCGGCGCGAACCGCTCGGCGTCGTCGGCGTCGTCACGCCGTGGAATTTTCCCGCGGCCATGCTGACCCGCAAGGCGGCGGCCGCGCTTGCAGCGGGCTGCACCATCGTCGCGCATCCTTCCTCGGAAACGCCGCTCTCGGCACTGGCGCTGGCCGAACTCGGCGAACGTGCCGGCCTTCCGTCAGGCGTGTTCAACGTCCTCACCGGCAAGGCTTCGAGCATCGTCGGGCGGATGTGCGAAGACCCGCGCGTCCGCGCCATGAGCTTCACCGGCTCGACCGAGATCGGCAGGCTGATTGCCGCGCAGAGTGCGCCGACGATGAAGCGTCTGGTGATGGAGCTTGGCGGCCATGCGCCGCTGATCGTCTTTGCCGATGCCGACCTCGACAAGGCTGTGACCATAGCCATTGACGCCAAATTCGCCACTTCCGGCCAGGACTGTCTCGCCGCCAACCGCATCTATGTCCAGCGCCCGATATATGATCGGTTCTGTGCCGCTTTCGCCAAACGCATCGAGGCGCTGCGGACAGGCAATGGCCTGGTTGATGAAACCGACATCGGACCCTTGATGCACGAACGCGCCGTCAAGAAGGTTGAGGAGCAGGTCGCCGATGCGCTTGCCAAAGGCGCGCGCTGCCTGACAGGCGGCAAGCGCCATTCTACCGGGCCGCTGTTCTATCAGCCGACCCTGCTTGCCGACGTTGGAGACGACGCCCTGATCATGCGTGAGGAAACCTTTGGTCCGGTCGCCGCGGTGACGCCTTTCGACGGCGAAGACGAAGTCGCCGCCCGCGCCAATGCCACCGAATACGGCCTCGTCGCCTATGTCGTGACTGAGAATGGCGGCCGCCAATTGCGCATGGGCCGCGCGCTCGACTACGGCATGGTCGCCATCAACCGCGTCAAGATCACCGGCGCGCCGATCCCCTTCGGCGGCGTCAAGCAGTCCGGCATCGGCCGCGAGGGCTCGCGTCACGGGCTCGAAGCCTTTACCGATCTCAAATATCTCTGCCTCGACGTGGCGTGACGCGCCCGACCTTTTCCTTAGGAGTAAAAAAATGCTCGACCAGTCCAACGAACTCGCCGCCTGGGATCGCGATCACTTCTTCCATCCCTCGACCCATATGGGCACCCACGCGCGGGGTGAATCACCGACCCGCGTGATCGCCGGTGGCGAAGGCGTCACCATCTGGGACAGTAATGGGCGCAAGAGCATCGATGCTTTCGCCGGCCTCTATTGCGTCAATGTCGGCTATGGCCGCCAGAAGATCGCTGACGCCATCGCCGCGCAGGCCAAGAACCTCGCCTATTATCACGCCTATGTCGGGCACGGCACCGAGGCGTCGATCACGCTTTCCAAGATGATCATCGACCGCGCCCCGCAAGGCATGTCGAGGGTTTATTTCGGCCTCTCCGGTTCCGACGCCAACGAAACCAACATCAAGCTGATCTGGTACTACAACAACGTGCTTGGCCGGCCGGAGAAGAAGAAGATCATCTCGCGCTGGCGCGGCTATCACGGCTCCGGCATCATGACCGGATCGCTGACCGGCCTCGACCTGTTCCACAACGCCTTCGACCTGCCGCGTGCGCCGGTCCTGCACACCGAGGCACCTTACCATTTCCGCCGCGCCGACCGCTCGCTGAGCGAAGAGCAGTTTTCGCAATACTGCGCCGACAAGCTCGAGGAGATGATCCTCGCCGAAGGGCCGGAAACGGTCGCCGCCTTCATCGGCGAGCCGATCCTCGGCACCGGCGGCATCGTGCCGCCGCCGGCCGGCTACTGGGAAAAGATCCAGGCGGTGCTGAAGAAATACGACGTGCTGCTGGTCGCCGACGAGGTCGTCACCGGCTTTGGCCGGCTTGGCACTATGTTCGGCTCCGACCATTACGGCATCAGGCCCGACCTGATCACGATCGCCAAGGGCTTGACCTCGGCCTATGCGCCGCTGTCGGGCGTCATCGTCTCCGACAAGGTCTGGCAGGTGCTGGTGCAGGGTTCAGACAAGCTCGGCTCGCTCGGCCATGGCTGGACCTATTCGGCGCATCCGATCTGCGTGGCCGCCGGCGTCGCCAACCTGGAACTGATCGACGAGATGGACCTGGTGCGGAACGCCGGCGAGACCGGCGCCTATTTCCGCGCCGAGCTGACGAAAGCCGTCGGTGGTCACAAAAATGTCGGCGAGGTGCGCGGCGACGGCATGCTGGCGGCAATCGAGTTCGTAGCCGACAAGGACGACCGCGTGTTCTTCGACGCCTCGCAAAAGATCGGACCGCAGATCGCAACCGCCCTTGCGGCAAGCGGCGTCATCGGCCGGGCCATGCCGCAGGGCGACATTCTCGGTTTCGCGCCGCCGCTCTGCCTGACGCGGGAAGAGGCCGATATCGTCGTGTCGAAGACGGCCGACGCGGTGAAGAGCGTGTTTGCAAACATCTGAAGAACCGACATGAATGCCATGACCAAAACCCTCCCCGCCACCATGGCCGCCGTGCTGCTGACCGGCCATGGCGGACCGGAAAAGCTCGTCTACCGCACCGACGTCAAAGTACCCTCGCCCGCCCCGGGCGAAGTGCTGGTCAAGGTCACCGCTTGCGGCATGAACAACACCGACGTCTGGGTGCGCCAGGGCGCCTATGGCACGGAGGAAGATGCCGCCGCGGTGTCGACCTGGCGTCGTCAGGGCAACACGCTGACTTTCCCACGCATCCAGGGTACCGACACGGTCGGCAACATCGTTGCCGTCGGCGACGGCGTTTCGCCGGCTCGCATCGGCGAGCGGGTGATGGTCGACTTCTCTATCTACAACCGCGACGACGATTCACTCGCCGACATCGACTATATGGGCCACGGCCGTGACGGCGGCTATGCCGAATACCAAACCGTGCCGACGGAGAACGCCCATTTCGTCGACACCGATCTGAGCGACGTCGAACTCGCCACCTTCTGCTGCGCCTATCTCACCGGTGAACAGATGCTGGAACGCGCCGCATTGAAAGCCGGCGAGCGGGTGCTGGTCACCGGCGCCTCGGGCGGCGTCGGCTCCGGCATCGTGCAACTGGCGCGGGCGCGCGGCGCCATTCCCTATGCGGTCGTCGGCAAGGGGAAGGAACAGGCCGTGCGAGACATCGGCGCCGAGGCGGTGATCACCCGTGGCGTTGCCGATCTGCCGGCCGCAGTCAACCAGGCGACCGGCGGCCAGCCGATCGACGTCGTCGCCGACCTCGTCGGCGGCGCGATCTTCAACGACCTGCTGCGCATCTTGAGGCCCGAAGGCCGCTACACAACGGCCGGCGCGATTGCCGGCCCGGTCGTGCAGCTCGATCTGCGCACGATGTACCTCAAGCAGTTGCAGCTGCATGGGTCCAGCCAGGGAACGCGGGCGGACTTCCGCCGCATCGTGCGCTACATCGAGGAGCAAAAGATCCGGCCGCTGGTCGGCGGCGTCTACAAGCTCTCCGATTTCCATCGCGCCCAAGCGGATTTCATCGCCAAGGACTTCGTCGGCAAGCTGGTTGTCGTGCCGGATTCGGTAGAGATCGCTGAATAGCCGTTGACCTGATCAGCTCTGTGATCGGACCTGCTTGGCGGCGGCCTCGAGCGATCGTTCAAATGCGTCGATCATTTGGTCGACCTGCGGCTCGGTGATGATCAGCGGCGGGCAGAAAGCCAGCGCGTCGCCCATGTTGCGCGAGATGACGCCGTTCTGCTGCATGAAGGCGTTGACGAGCCCGCCCAGCGCCCCGGCCGTCCCCGGCGCCTTGCTCGCCTTGTCGCCGACCAGTTCGACCGCTGCGACCAGGCCGACACCACGCACCTCGCCGACAAGCGGGTGCGACGCGAGCGTGCGCAGCCGCTTCTGCATATGCGCACCGACCGTGCGCGCGTTGCCGACAAGGTCGCGCTCCTCGATCAGCTTCAGGTTCTCGAGCGCGACCGCTGCCGCAACGGGATGACCGCCGCCGGTGAAGCCGTGGCCGAAGGTGCCGATACGATTGCTTTCGTCGGCGATCGGCTCGAATACCTTCTCGTTGATCAGCAAGGCCGAGATCGGCAAATAGGACGAAGAAATCTGCTTCGACAGCACCATGATGTCGGGCCTGATGCCGAAGGTCTGCGAGCCGAACATCTCACCTGTTCTGCCAAAGCCGCAGATCACCTCGTCGGCGACGAGCAGGATATCGTATTTCGACAGCACCGCCTGGATCTTCTCCCAGTAGCCGGAAGGCGGAACAATGACGCCGCCAGCACCCATGATTGGTTCGCCGAAGAAGGCGGCGATGGTTTCCGGTCCTTCGGCGAGGATCAGCTTTTCCAGCTCGTCGGCAAGCCGCGTCGAAAACAGCTCTTCGCTTTCACCCGGCAGCGCCTCGCGCCAATGGTGCGGCGTCGAGGTGTGCAGCACATTGGCAATCGGCAGGTCAAAGGAAGTGTGGTTGTTGGGCAGTCCGGTCAGGCTTGCCGAGGCGATGGTGACGCCGTGATAGCCCTTCTTGCGGCTGATGATCTTCTTGCGCGCCGGCTGGCCGAGCGCATTCGACCGGTACCAGATCATCTTCATGGCCGTATCGTTGGCCTCGGAGCCGGAATTGGTGAAATACGCCTTGCTCATCGGCACCGGCGCCATCTGCACCAGTCTCTCGGCGAGATCGATCAGCGGCGAATGCGATTTGGAGCCGAAATCGTGATAGTAAGGCAGCTTCGACATTTGCCGTACTGCCGCATCGACCAGCCGCTTCTCCGAAAAACCGACCGCAACGCTCCAGAGCCCCGCCATCGCCTCGATATAGCGGTTGCCGGCACGGTCCTCGACATAGATGCCGTCGCCCTTCTCGATGACGAGCGGCCCCGACTCCTGATGCTTGCGCGCATTCGTATAGCCATGCATGTGAAAGCTTATGTCGCGGGCTTCGGGTGAATTCGGTCTTGCGTCCATGACGGCTCCTGTGCTGCACGCGGAACAGTCCTGCCGCCGGTCCGGCTCAGCAGGTCCCCGTGCGTTATGCCGTTTGATGCATCTTTCTCGAACGGTATAGTGTCAAGCGCTTTCGACAGGGCCAGCGGATGGATGGACGCATGCAGAACTTCGGCTTGACCTAACCGTGGACCATGTCGACTGCATTGTCGCCGGCGCCGGCGTTGTTGGCCTGGCGATCGCGCGAGAGATGGCGCAGCGCGGCATCGACACGCTGGTCCTGGAAGCCGAGAGCGCCATCGGCACCGGAACGAGTTCGCGCAATTCCGAGGTCATCCATGCCGGCATCCACTATCCAGTTGGATCGCTGAAGACCCGGTTCTGCGTGGCCGGCCGGGAAAAGCTCTATCGCTACTGCGACGAGCGGGCGATTCCGCATTCGCGCTGCGGCAAGCTCATCGTCGCCACGAATGCCGAACAGGAGCCGGTGCTCGCCTCAATCCGGGCCAATGCACGCGCTTGCGGCGCCGGCGACCTGGTGCGCTTGCGCGAAGCCGAGGCGCATGCGCTGGAGCCCAGCCTTAAGTGCACGGCGGCGCTGCTGTCGCCCGCCACCGGGATCATCGACAGCCACGCTCTGATGCTCGCCTTGCTGGCTGATGCCGAAGCGCACGGGGCGGGACTCAGCCTCAACACCCGCGTCGCCTCCGGACGCATCGAAGCGGGCCGCGTCGTGCTCGACACGGTGGACGCTACCGGCGGCGAGCGCTTCGAGATCGCCACCACGCGCTTCGTCAATGCCGCCGGGCTTGGCGCCACCGCACTTGCCCGCTCGCTTGAAGGGCTAGATCAGCAATTCGTGCCAAGGCTGCGTTACGCCAAGGGCAACTATTTTTCCGTGGCTGGCCAGGCGCCTTTTTCGCGGTTGGTCTATCCGGTGCCCGAACCCGGCGGGCTCGGTGTTCATCTGACGCTCGACCTCGATGGCGTCACCCGCTTCGGGCCGGACGTCGAATGGACCGATCAACTCGACTATCGCGTCGATCCAGCTCGTGGCGAGCGGTTC
The DNA here is from genome assembly GCF_040323155.1 of Mesorhizobium sp. M0060. Lineage (NCBI taxonomy): Bacteria > Pseudomonadati > Pseudomonadota > Alphaproteobacteria > Hyphomicrobiales > Phyllobacteriaceae > Mesorhizobium > Mesorhizobium sp. M0060. The sequence continues at coordinate 165,054 of NZ_JAMYUP010000008.1, read as the reverse complement.
TATAGCGAGATCCGCAAATACTGGCCGGATCTGGCCGATGACAGCCTGCAGCCCGCCTATAGCGGTATCCGGCCAAAGCTGTCCGGTCCGGGCGAAGCCAATGCCGACTTCGTCATTCAGGACGTGGCGGTGCACGGCGTGGATAGCCTGGTCAATTTGTTCGGCATCGAAAGCCCCGGCCTGACCTCCTGCCTGGCGATTGCCGATCATGTCGCGCAGCGCCTCGCGCCGAAGTTGTAGCGCGTGCCGGCGACACGCGCCATACGGCAACGATCTGCATTAACGAGTATCAAGACGCATTGCGTGAACTTTCAGGCGCAAGTCGCCTATGAGGCACATCGCGCACTTGCAGCCCGCTCCGCGCTCTGATTCCCTGCATTCTGGGCTGTCCTGATTCGCACTGCCCGGTTCAAAGTTTTCGCAGTGCGCCCGGGACAAGCTTCCAGCGACCACTCGGCGTATCCAGGGAGAACGGCAATGAACACCGCGACGAAGCCGGTAATCTCGGAGATGAGGCCCAAGATCACCGTCGTTGGGGTCGGCGGCGGCGGCGGCAACGCCGTCAACAACATGATCGCCGAAGGCCTGCAGGGCGCGGAGTTCATCGTCGCCAACACCGATGCCCAGGCCCTTGCCATGTCGAAGGCAACGAGGCTGATCCAGTTGGGCGCTCATATCACCGAAGGTCTGGGCGCCGGCTCCCTGCCCGAGGTCGGCCGTGCCGCGGCCGTGGAATCCATCGACGAGATCATGGACCACCTTGCTGGAACGCATATGTGCTTCGTGACCGCCGGCATGGGAGGTGGAACCGGAACAGGTGCCGCGCCGGTCATAGCGCAGGCAGCGCGGGCCGCCGGAATACTGACTGTCGCCGTTGTCACCAAGCCATTCGTCTTCGAAGGCAGGCGCCGCATGTACGCTGCCGATGAGGGCATCGAGCGCCTGCGCGAAAGCGCCGATACCGTCATCGTCATTCCCAACCAGAACCTGTTCAGGATCGCCGACGCCAGAACCACGTTCGCCGACGCCTTCGCCATGGCCGACCGGGTCCTCTATGCGGGTGTCGGCTGCATCACCGATCTGATCGTCAAGGAAGGCCTGATCAATCTCGACTTCGCCGATGTAAAGTCGGTGATGCGCGACATGGGCCGCGCCATGATGGGGACCGGCGAGGCCGCCGGAGAAGGCCGCGCCAAGAAGGCGGCGGAAGCGGCAATCGCCAACCCGCTGCTCGACGAAGCTTCGATGATGGGCGCCAAGGGCGTCCTTGTCTCGATATCGGGCGGCATGGACATGACGCTGTTCGAGGTCGACGAGGCGGCTACCCGCATCCGCGAGGAGGTCGACAGCGATGCCGACATCATCGTCGGCGCCATCTTCGACAAGGCACTCGCCGGAAAATTCAGGGTGTCGGTCGTGGCGACCGGCTTGCGGCGTGGCCTAGAGATTCCACTGCTCGCGGAACCGGAAGTTCGCATGAACTAAACCGCGTTATCGCTGCAACTCGCTCGGCTGATTGCCAGCCTCGCGCCACCACGGCCGCGCGCCGTCGATGACTTCCATGGCGCGTGCAGCAAAACGGCGGGCGAGAGGCGCCACATCTGCCGCATTGGTCGCAACCGCGCTGCCGGCCAGCACCCGGTCGGCAATGCCGACGAAAATCACGGCAAAGCGGAACATGGCAAACACCAGATGGAAGCGCTGCAGCGGCGCCGTGGGAACGGCGTGGGCGAAGTAGTGATCGAGGAATTCGCGCTGTGTCGGAATCCCGAGCGCTGCCTGATCGAGACCGAGGATGCCGCCATATTCATCTGCTGAGGAGTGCCAGGGCATCGAGCAGAAGCCGAGATCGGCAAGCGGATGGCCGAGCGTCGACAATTCCCAGTCGAGTATGCCGATTACCTCGGGCCGCTCGGGATGAAAGATGAGATTGCCGAGACGGAAGTCGCCATGCGCGATCGAGACGCGGCCGTCGTCTGGGGGAAGATTTCGCGGCAGCCATTCGGCTACGGCTTCGAGCGCGGCGATGCGGTCGCTCGGCGATTCCCGCAACTGCCTGGTCCAGCGCGCGATCTGCCGTTCAAAATAGTTCCCGGGACGGCCATAGTCGCCCAGCCCGATCTCTTCCGGCCGGACGGCGTGCAGTTTTGCCAGCGCCTCGGCCATGCCGAAATAGATGCCGCGCCGCTCGTCCCGCGCCAGTCCCGGCAACGCGCCATCGTGGAACACCCTGCCGTCGAGCCGCTGCATCAGATAGAACGGCGTGCCGAGCGGCTCGTCGCCGTCATGAAAGAGCACCGGCCGCGGCACCGGCACGTCTGTCGCCGCTAGCGCTTCGATCACCCGGTATTCGCGATCGATGGCATGAGCGCCGCGCAGGATCGGTCCCGAAGGTTTCTTGCGCAGCACCATGCGGCGGCCGCCGTAGTCGACGAAGTAGGTCGGGTTGGATTGGCCGCCGACGATCCGCTCAAGCGCCATCTGACCATCGCCAAAATGCGCTCTCAGAAAATCCTCCAGGCGCGTTGGATCGAAATCCGTTCTCATGCCGGCTCAGCCGTTCTCGCCGCGACCTGTTTCGTCTTGCGTGCCGGCTTCGACATGCCAGCGCCAGAAGCCTGCACCTTCCTCGTTGAGGAAGCGGTTGAGTACCATCTTGTGGACCTCGTCGGCGCCGTCGACCAGGCGAGCCTGGCGGGCATAGCGGTAGATCCATTCAAGCACCGTGTCTTTCGAATAGCCGCGGGCGCCATTGATCTGGATCGCCACGTCGGCGGCATCGTGCAGCACATTGGCGACCTGGATCTTGGCCATCGAAACCTCCTTGCGGGCAAAGCCGCCGCGATCGAGTTCCCAGGCCGCCTTCATCACCAGCAAGCGGCCGATCTCGATGCGCATGGCAAGGTCGCCGAGCATCAGCTGGATGCTCTCCCTGTCGGCCAGAAGCTGCCCGAAACCGGTGCGCTCGGCGGCATAGGCGCGCGCGATCTCGATACAGCGCTTGGCAAGTCCGAGCCAACGCATGCAATGGGTGAGCCGCGCCGGACCGAGCCGGACTTGGGTAACCCTGAGGCCGCTGCCTTCGCCGGCAAGCACGTCCTCGACCGGGACTTCCAGGCCGTCGAATTCCAGCTCGCAATGGCCGCCATGTTCTTCCGGTCCCATGATCTCGATACGCCGCAGGATCCGCCAGCCCGGCTGGTCCTTGTGAAACAGCAAGGCCGAAAGCCCGCGACGCGGATCGTCCGAGGTGCGCGCAACGAGGATGAAATGGCTCGCCTCTTCCGCCCCGGTGATGAACCATTTGCGGCCTTTGACGACATATTTGTCGCCGCGCCGCTCGGCTCTGGTCACGATCATCGACGGATCCGAGCCGCCGCCCGGATGCGGTTCCGTCATTGCGAATGCCGAGCGCACCTTGCCCTCGACGATCGGCTTCAGCCATCTTTGTTTCTGCTCCGGCGTCCCCAGCCTTTCCAGCACCATCATGTTGCCGTCGTCGGGGGCCGCGGAATTGAACACGACCGGACCGAAGATCGAGCGGTTCATCTCTTCGTAGCAGACGGCCATATCCATCTTGGAAAGCCCGGCCCCGCCGGTCTCGGCTTTCAGCTGCAGGCACCACAGGCCGGCCGCTTTCGCCTTGCCCCGCAGCGTTTCGAGCAGCGGCAGCGCGATGTTGCCATGGCCATCATAGGAAGCCTTGTCTGCTTCGAGCGGCAGGATTTCGCGCTCGATGAAGTCGGCGATCCGGCTGCGAAAGGCCTCGGTGCGGACGGGAATGTCGAAATTCATGGCGCTCACAAGGATGAAACGGGGGCCATCGGCTCCGATGGTCAAACCAGCAGTGTAGCCGCCGGCATCGGATGCGAGCAACAGCAGCGCGTCGAACCGTGTCTAGCGCGGTCCAAAGCGCCCGGTTCGATATGGATCGATCCCGGCCGGCGTGCTGCCGATGCCGGTCGAATTGCTACGTCCGCGACAATGCTCAGATCAATTCGATGATAGCGCAACCATAGCCGTCCAGCGTCAGCACTCCGGAGACAGGCCTTTCGCCGTCGAGCAGGTTGCCGCCCGCGGGAACGCCAGTTACCGCAACCGGCGTGTCCTTGATGTTTTGCACGAACAGCAGCCGGCGCTCGTCATTCTCGCGCATCGTGACCTCGACGCCGTCCGGCAGATCCGGAACCAGAGGCTCCACATTCGCGTCCGCGAAAGTGCGGGTCGCGAGCTGAGCTGTCAGTTCCGGAGTCAAGTAGGTGCCGACATAGAGCACACGGCCCTTGCCGACCGCGCGGGAGGTAATTGCAGGCATTCCCTCCGCGTAGCGGTTCGACCAAACCCCGATAATTTCGACATCCGGTTCGACTGCGAGGTTCTCATAGAAATAACCGGCATCGAACTCGTGATTGCCGACGGAAAAACGACGGATACGGCGGCTGGATTCGGCCGGTCTGTCGGGGGGAATGACGAGCCCCCCGGAGCGCGACATGGTGTTGAACAGGCCGTTGGCCCCAGGTGCCGCCAAACGTCCGAAATCCTCGACGCGAACGCCGGTCAGCTTCGACAACGACCGACCTGGCGCCGTTTCGCGGATGACGTGGTTGTTTTCGTCGCGGGTTCCGGTGCGCGCGCCGATGATGACGGTGCCACCATTTTCGGCAAAGACTTGCAGCCGCTCGGTCCAGCGGTCCTTCCAGATCACCCAGTGCGGCACGTAGAACACCCTGAGCTTCGACAGATCGTCTTCCGGGTGGATGAAGCCGCAGGCGATGCCGCGGTCATAGCAATACTGATGCAGTAAGGTTGCGTCGTCCTGCGGACTCGGCAGGCCGATGGGGAAGGTCTTGTGGGCTTCCTGATTATCGAAGTCCGAGCCGGCGATGCCGACATCCATCCGCACATAGGTGCCCAGGATCTTGTCTTTCAGCGCCGTCATCTCGGTGGCGAACTGCCTGGCTTCGTCATAGCGCTGGCGAGCGACATCATCGTGGTCGATGATGCCCATCCAGTATATCTCGGCGCCGAAATGCGCGGGACGCCAGCGGAAGAACATGATGCCATCGGCGCCACGCGCAACCGACGACATCGCCATGCGTCGCATTTCGCCCGGCTCCGGCGTCAGCGTGCAGAAGCCCGGCTGGGCGCCAAAACCCGACTGTTGTTCCGGCACTATGTAGTTGCCGGAAAATCCCCGGCAGATGTCGAGATGCAGCGCCTGGATCTTGGCGTGATTGCCGAGGCGAAAGAACTCGTCATAGAGGAACGGATAGATGTCGTAGCCGACGAAGTCGAGATCGGTGGAGAATTGGCCGCGAAAGTCGATGTCGCGCAATCCGCCAAGATTGTGGAAGATGAACCAACCGGCATTCGCGGCTCTCAGGATCTCGACCTGGTCGTGCTGGAACCGTGCCGTCGAGAAGGCGAGAAAACGGTGGTAGTCCTGGAGGTGACCGGGACCCGGAAAGGACGGTGAGAATTCCAGCGGGAAGACAATTTCGCTGAAATCGCCGTAAGCCGTTGCCCAGAAGTCGCCACCCCAGACGAAGTTCAGCCTTTCTATCGTCTTGTAAGTTTCTCGCAGATAAGCCTGGAATTCCTTCAATGCCGACGGCGAATAGGATTCCGGCATGCTGGTGTTGAGTTCGTTGTCGGTCTGCCAGCCAATGACATTTGCATTGTCGCGGTAGTGGTCCGCCATCGCCTTGGTGATCTTGCGGCTATAGTCGCGAAACACCGGGCTGCTGGTGTCGGCATACTGGCGCGAGCCGTGGCTCATCGACCGGCCATTTCCATCAAGTCGCAGGATTTCCGGGTGCTTTGCGGTCAGCCAGCGCGGCGGGGTGGCGGTCGGCGTGCACAAGATCGTCTTGACGCCGTGACGCGCGAGGCCCTCGATTGCCCGGTCGAACAGGTCGAAATCGAAGGTGCCTTCACGCGGTTCGAAAATGTGCCAGGCGAATTCGCCGAGGCGGGCGACGTTGAAGCCGGCCTCGGCCATGCGCCTGGCGTCATTGTCCCAGTAACTCTCGTCCACATGCTCGGGGTAATGCGGCACGCCGACCAGAAAACGGTCGGTCTGGATCGTGCGCCAGACCGATAGGGGGCGGCCGTTTGAAGTCTTGTTCACGAAGGATGCTCCTGCAGATCAGTCGGCGATGGTGGGTTTGCGGGCGCTGATGGCCCGCTCATCGACAGAGGAAAAGAGATAGACGTCACGCGGCTCGACCTTGAAGCCGACGCTCGCATCGGCAGAGACGGCGCTCGCATGGCCGATCTGGACGGTGACGTTGCCGCTGCCGCTTTCGGAACTGACGCATTGCAGCGGGCCGGCGTCGGCATAGAGGATGGTCTCGCGGCCGAGATGCTCGACCAGCCGCACCCGTCCTGCAAAGCTCGCTGTCTCTTTCGTGACCAAACTGATGCTCTCCGGCCGGATCCCCATCGTCACCCTGTCGCCGACTTGTACGGATGCCGCTTCCGTCAGTTCGACAGTCAAGGGAGAGAGACCGGCGGTCGACAGCGTGGCGCCGCCGCTGGAGACAGCGGCGACGGTCACTTCGAAAAAATTCATCCGGGGTGCGCCGAGGAAGCCCGCGACGAAAAGATTGGCCGGATTGCGGTAGAGTTCGAGCGGAGCGCCCACCTGCTCGACCGAGCCGCGATTGAGCACGACGATACGGCTCGCCATTGTCATCGCCTCGGTCTGATCGTGCGTGACATAGACCATGGTGGCGCCGAGCCTGGCGTGAAGATCGGAAAGCTCGACGCGCATCTGCGTGCGCAGCGCGGCGTCGAGATTGGAAAGTGGTTCGTCGAACAGGAACACGTCGGGCGAGCGGGTGATGGCGCGGCCGATGGCGACACGCTGACGCTGGCCGCCGGAAAGCTGTTTCGGCCGCTTGTCGAGTTGGTCGGTGATGCGAAGGATCTTGGCGGCTCGCAGCACGGCGGCGTCGATCTCGGCCTTGGGGCGATGCGCCATGCGCAGCCCGAAACCCATGTTCTCGGCGACCGTCATATGCGGATAAAGCGCATAGGACTGGAAGACCATGGCAATGCCGCGCTCACCCGGCTCGGTGCAGGTGACATCGCGGCCGTTGATGAGAATTTCACCGGACGAGACGGTTTCAAGCCCGGCAATGATCTTCAACAGCGTTGACTTGCCACAGCCGGAGGGCCCGACGGTGACGATGAACTCGCCCTGTTCGACACTGAGATCGATGCGGCGCAGCGCGTGATAGGTTCCATAGTTCTTTTGTATCTGCCGGAGTTCAAGACTGGTCATGGAGCCCTGCTTGCGAAATCGGTTTCAGATCGGGCGATGCCCTAAAGCCATGGCTGTTCATCCCTTGACCGCTCCCATGGTGAGGCCGGTGATGAAGTGCTTCTGCATGAGGAAGAACATGACGACCGGTGGCAAAGCCACGACGATGGTTCCAGCCGAGATCAGGTTCCAGGCCGAGACCCATTCGCCGCGCAGATTGGCGAGGCCGGCGGTGACCGGCTTGACGGTATCGCTGATGGTGAGCACCACCGCCCAGAAATAATCGTTCCAGATGAAGGTGAAGAGCAGGATGGCCAGCGCCGCGAGAGCCGGCCGCACCAGCGGGACCACGACATGTACTAATGTCTGAAACGGTGTCGCACCTTCCGCCCTGGCGGCCTGAAACAGTTCTCCCGGCAGGGCAGCAATGAAGTTGCGCATGAACAGTGTCGCAAACCCGGTCTGGAAGGCGATGTGGAAGATGATCAGGGCCGCCATCGTGTCATAGAGATTGAGCCGCACCATGAGATCGCGAACCGGGATCATCATGATCTGGTGCGGCAGGAAGTTTCCGCCGACGAACAGGGCGAAGACGAGCATGTTGCCGCGAAATCGGTAGCGGGCGAGCACGAAGCCGGCGAGCGTGCTCAAGATGAGAACGCCGATCACCGAGGGGATGGTGATGGTCAGGCTGTTAAGGAAGTAGCGGGCCATCGGCGTCTGGGTGAAGACCGCTGTATAGTTGTCGACCAGGCCGAATTGCGTCGGCCAGCCCCACAGATTGCCGCCCATGACATCCTGCGTAGAGCGGAACGAGGTGAGAATGATGGCAAAAAGCGGTGCCAACCAGACAATCAGGATGCCGATCACCAGCACGACATAGAGGCGACGCTGCCAAATAGCAGTTTCGGGAATCGGGCGAGGAAACATCAGCCGCCCCTTTCATCGGCACGGATCATCCGCGTCAGGTACCAGGCGATGAAGGCTGCCATGATCACGAACAGCACCGAGGCAATGGCCGCGCCATAGCCGAAGCGGTAGGAAAAGATCGATTGCTCGAACATCTGGTAGGCAAGCACCTCGGACGAACCGAAGGGGCCGCCGCTGGTCATCACCGAGACCATGTCGAAGGAACGCAGTGCGCCGACGACGGTGACGGCGATGGCGATAAAGGTGACCTGCGTCAGCTGCGGCAACACGATGTGGCGCAGCATGTTCCAGCCCCTGGCGCCGTCGACCCGCCCGGCGCCGATCAGGTCTTCGCTGAGATTGTTGAGGCCGGCGAGATAGAGCACCATGCAGAAGGCGATCTGCGGCCATAACGCTGCGATCACGACGGCGAAGGTGACGAAATTTTCATCCGACAGCACTGCCGGGGCGGTCGCGCCGAAGGTACGGAAGATCAGGGCGAGAAGCCCGAATTCCGGCGTATAGACCCAGGTGAAGACAACGCCGACGGCAACCGAAGCCAGCACCAACGGAATGAAGAACAGCGATTTGAGGAGGCGCATGCCGCGGATTTTCTGGTTGACGAGCAGCGCGATGGCGAGGCCGAGCGGCGGCGCCAGCATGAACATCACCAACCAGATCAGATTGTTCTTCAGCGAAACATAGAACTGTGGATCGGCGAACAATTCGCGGTAGTTGCCAAGGCCGATCCAGACCATCGGGCTGAAGCCGTCCCATTCGTGCAGACTGATCCATAGGCTCTCGACCGCAGAGGCCAGAATGACGACGGAAAACAGCACAGCGGCTGGCAGTATCAGAAGTGTCGGTGTCAGCCACCAGCGATGGCGGCGCCAAAGCTTCGTCATTTTGGGAGACCTCATTCACCGGAAGCATCGGGGAGCGGGGGCACGAACCCCGCTCCCCTCCGCTGGGAGCGCTAGATCTTGAAGATCCGGCGACGAGTTCCCTCGAGACGCTGAAGAATGGCATCCCGGCGCTCCGGCTTGGCCATGAATTCCTGGAAACCGACCAGACCCGCCTGGGCCATGTCGGGATCGGTATCGCGGTCGTAATATTGCGACGTGCCGGCCACCGTCTTCAGGCTTTCCACAGCCGCGTTGACCAGCGGGTCCTTGCTGGCTGGAAGGTCGTTGCGCGGCGGAACGTTGCCGCCAGGTTCCAGATAGAGGCCGAAATTTTCCGGCTGGTAGAAGAAGGCGAGGAACTCGCGGGCACCCGCCTTGTTCTTGGCGTTGGCCGGGATGTGGACCGAATTGACCGAGAATTCTTCGTAGCGGTCGAGGGCGCCGTCAATTTTCGGGAAAGGGGCGAATGTCAGCTGCTCGAGATCCTGCTCAGGGAAAGTAGCCTTCACGAAGGCGCCGAGGTTCATCATGCCGGCCTTCTTCTGGGCGAGGAAGGCGCCGGCCTCCTGCCAGCCGAACGACGTTTGATCCGGCGTGAAGAAACCCTGCTTGATCAGCTCTTCCCAGTGGTCGAAAACAGGCTTCAGCGCCGGGTCGGTATAGGCCATCTTGCCGTTCATCAAGGCAAAGTGCTTGTCGAGACCATTGATACGCAGGTTCATCTGGTCGAACCATCCGGCCGCCGGCCAGAGTTCCTTGGTGCCGATGCTGACGGGGATTAGGCCTGCGGCCTTGGACTTCTGGCCGTAAGCCAGGAATTCGTCCCAGGTCGCCGGTACCGTAAGTCCGTGCTCGGCAAAGACGTCCTTGCGATAGAACATGCCCCACATCGTGCCGCCGGTCGGCAGTCCATACTGCTTGCCGTCGACCGTGACGGCACCGGTGGTAGCACCCAGCACGTCCTTGTACTTTTCCTTCTCGAACAGATCCGAAATGTCGTCGAACAGGCCGCGGTTGACGAAGGCACGCATGCGGTTTCCGGAGAACCAGAAGCAGACATCCGGCGCGCCGGCCACAAGGTAGTTGCGGATCGCGGTCTTGTGGGCCTCGTGATCCATGTTGTTGATCACAACCTTAGTGCCGGACTGCTTCTCGAAATCGGCCGCGATGCGCCGCAGAATCTGCAGCGCATCGGCATTGTTTTCGTCTGAAATGATGGTGACTTCGCTCGACTGGCTGAGTGCCGGCATCGGGAAGTCCGCAAGCGCTGCGGCAGAAATGCCGCCGGCTCCCTTCAGGAAATTGCGCCGCGTCGACGGCTTTTCAATCCACTTGAACGTCATTGTCACTCCTCCCTTTTGTCAATTCTCGGCCGGCACTCCGGCAGGCGCGGTCGTTCTCCTCAACGGCGCTTTGCGAACCCGACAACTCATCTCCCGGGCAAGACAACATGCTTGCCCGCTCCTTCAGAGCGCGATGACGTTGCCGGGGTATGAACCGGATTAATTTCGCTGACCCCGGTTCGGGTGTTGAACAGTTGGGCAAAGTTATGCATATGTTTGATCGAGAGGCAATAATTAATTTACAAAATTAAGAAAGCAAATTTGTGAAGCTCAAGGGTGACCCGAGCACGACCCGGGCGATGAACCGCAGACTGATCCTCAATCTCTTGCGGCAGGAGGGTGCGCGCAGCCGGGCCGACATAGCGTCCGTTACCGGCCTCAGTCCGGCGGCCGTTACCTTCGTCGTGGCGGACCTCATCGAGGAAGGCCTGTTGATCGAGGGCAAGACAGTCGTGGGCTCGGCCGGGCGCCGCCCTATCCCGGTGGATATCAACTATGCCAACGGCCTCGCCATAGGCTTCAAGCTGATGGTCGGGTCGGTCGAATGCGTGGTCACCGATCTTGCGACCAATCCGCTGGGCTCCATGCGCGTCAAGCTCTCGGACAGCGATCCAGACCATATCATAAAGACCTTGGCCAAGGCGGTGCCGGAGCTGATTTCGATTGTCGATCGGCCCGGCGCCAAGCTTGCCGGGATCGGCGTTTCAATGCCTGGCGTCATAGACAACCAGAAGGCCGTGTGTGTCCGCAGCAATCGCTACAACTGGGACAACGTCCCCCTTGGCCCGATGCTGGCCGAACGAGTGGACGTCCCCGTGTGGCTTGAGGACGACACCAACGCCTATGCCATTGCCCAGCAACTCTTCGGCCTCGGACGCCAGCACCGCAACATGGCGGTGCTGGCGATCGGCGTCGGGATAGGCTGCGCGCTCGTGTTCGAAGGCAAACTCTATCGCGGCGCGAACGGTGCCGCCGGCAAGTTCGGCCACACCTCCTATGAGGAAAACGGCCGCCTTTGCGAGTGCGGAAAACGCGGCTGCCTGATGGCCTATTACGCCGAGCCGGCGATCCTGCGCACCTGGCGCGAAGCCACCGGGCACGGCGAAGCGGATAGCAAAGCCACCCTTATGGCAGCCTTGGCAAGCCGCGAACCGCGAGCCGTCGCCATTCTCGAAGAAGCCGGACATGGGATCGGCCGGCATCTCGCTAATCTTGTCAACATCACCGACCCGGAGGTCATTGTCGTCGGCGGTGAAGCGGTGTCGTTTGGCGATGCGCTGTTTGGCCCGATGCGGGTGACGCTCGGAAAAAACACCTTTCGCCAAGCGCCGCCAATGCTGCTGGACTGGGAGGACAATTCCTGGGCAAGAGGAGCGGCTGCACTCGTGACGCAGAAGCTCTTTGATTTCGAAACATCGGCCGGCAACGCCGCGCCGCTTTCAAAGCAGGCTCTATGGTCAGCATAGAGCGATGAACTGGGCAGCCCTGCTCCTGCTCGACAATGAACAGCCAAGTGGAATTGGCGCCTCAGGCCGCCCGAACGCTGCGCGCTCCGCGCGCCCAGGCCGGCAGCCAATCGCTATGCGCAACCAGCAAATCATCGACCAGCGACCATATCTGGTCGAGGTCGAGTTCAGCCGCCGTATGCGGGTCCATCATCGCCGCGTGATAGATGTGCTCGCGGTTCTCGGTCATCAGCGCCTGAACCGTCAGTTCCTGCACGTTGATATTGGTGCGGATCAATGCGGTGAGTTGCACCGGCAGGTCGCCGATGAAGGTGGGCTGAATGCCGGAGGCGTCGACGAGGCATGGCACCTCGGCCGCACAATTATACGGCAATGACATAATGCAGCCATTGTTGCGGACGTTGCCGTAGATCACCGAAGGTTCCCCGGTCCAGACCGAGTTCATGATCGAGGAGGCATATTCCTTCGACTGCTCGACCTCGATCTTGTCAGCCGAGCGATAGGCTTCCGCTTGCCCTTTCCAGCGTTCGATCTGCTCGATGCAGCGCTTCGGGTATTCGTCCAGCGGGATACCGAATTTCTCGATCAGATCCTCGCGCCCTTCCTTGATGAAATAGGGCGTGTATTCCGCGAAATGCTCCGAACTCTCGGTGACGAAATAACCGAGGCGCTTCAGCATCTCGTAGCGGACCTTGTTCGGGCAGCGCGGGTTCCATCCCGGCTTCGGCGCCCGCCCTTCGCTGTAGGCGCGCAGCAGATCCGGATAGAGGTTGCGGTAGGAGCCATCCGGCTGGCGATGCTCGAAGCTGAGATAGAAGGCCATGTGGTTGATGCCGGCCGAGCGGTAGCGAATCTCCTCGTAGGGAAGGTCGAGATCATGCGCCAGCTCCATCGCCGTGCCTTGCACCGAATGGCAAAGCCCGACCTGCTTGATGTCTGGGTATTTTTCCGCGATCGCCCAGGTGTTGATCGCCATCGGGTTTACATATTGCAGCATGATCGCCTGCGGGCAGACCGCGAGCATGTCTTCGCAGATGTTCCAGAGATGCGGTACGGTTCTCAAACCCCGCATGATGCCGCCGACGCCGAGCGTATCGGCGATGGTCTGGCGCAGCCCGTATTTCTTCGGGATTTCGAAGTCGGTGACCGTGCAGGGCTCGTAGCCGCCGATCTGGAAGGCGACGACGACAAAATCGGCGCCCGCCAGCGCCTTGCGCTGATCCGAATAGGTTTCGGCCTTTGCCTTTACGCCGAGCGTCGAGATCAGCTTGCCGACGACGATTGCGCTTTCTTCGAGCCTCTGCGGATTGATGTCCATCAGCGCGATCGTCGCGCCGGATAAAGCCGGACGCTGCAATATGTCGCCGACGATGTTCCTCATGAACACGGTCGAGCCAGCTCCGATGAAAGCGACCTTGGGATTTCTTGCCACGACAACCTCCGGAATATGCAATCAGGCTACCTCGAACGCGGCTTTGACCAGCCGTTCGGTGTAAGCGGTTTTGGGATTGGACAGGACTTCGCCGACGGGTCCCTCTTCCACGATCTTGCCGTGCTGCATGACGATGACGCGGTGGCACAGCGCCCGCACGACCTTGAGATCGTGCGAGATGAAGATGTAGCTCAGGCCCCGTTCCCGCTGCAGCTTGCGCAGCAATTCTATGATCTGCGCCTGGACTGAGAGATCCAGCGCCGATGTCGGTTCATCGAGCACGATGAATTCCGGTTCGAGCGCGACAGCGCGGGCAATCGCAATACGCTGGCGCTGGCCGCCGGAAAACTCGTGCGGGAAGCGCGACAGGATATCGCCGGGCATGCCGGCGCTGATCAGTGCCTCGCGCACCCGCTCGATCCGATCGTTCTTCGTGGCGCCGATGCGGTTGACGACCAGCCCTTCCTCGATGATCTGGCCGATCGTCATGCGCGGATTGAGCGACGAAAACGGATCCTGGAAGACGACCTGCATGCGCGACCGCAACGGCCGCATCTGCGCCCGCGAATGGCCATGGATCGGCTGCCCATCGAAATAGATCTCGCCGCTATCCGTGGTGTTGAGCCTGAGCAACGCTTCGCCGAACGTCGTCTTGCCCGATCCGGATTCGCCGACGAGGCCCAGTGTCTCGTGCCGCCGAAGGGTCAGGCTGAGGCTGTCGACGGCGACAAGCTCGCGCAGGTCCGGCTTCATGAACGTGCCATGCCGCAGCATGAAGGAGACGCGGACATCCTTGGCTTCAAGAATGACGTCGGCGCCTTCCGGCAACGGATTTGCCTGGCCGCGCGGTTCGGAGGCAAGCAGATGGCGTGTGTAGGCATGCTGCGGATCGGCGAACAGCCTCTCCGTCACATTGTGCTCGCACATTCTCCCATGCTGCATGACATAGACATAGTCCGAGAACTGCCGCACCACGGTCAGGTCGTGCGTGATCAGGATCACTGCCATCCGCAGTTTCTTCTGCAGGTTGCGGATGAGATTGAGGATCTGCGCCTGAACCGTCACGTCGAGTGCCGTCGTCGGCTCATCGGCGATCAGCACATCCGGATCGTTGGCCAGCGCCATAGCGATCATCACACGCTGGCGCTGACCGCCGGAAAGCTGGTGCGGATACTGCTTCAGCCGCGCCTGCGGCTCAGGAATTTGCACCTGCTGCAGCAGTTCGAGCGCTCTTGCTTCGGCCTGCCTGCGGCTCATCTTGCGATGCACCCGTATTGCCTCGACGATCTGGCTGCCGATCGTGTAGATCGGGTTGAGCGAACTCATCGGCTCCTGGAAGATCATCGAGATGCGGTCGCCGCGCAGTTTGCGCCGGGCACGCTCGGAAAATTTCAGGATGTTCGACCCATTGTATTCGACGGTCGATTTCGGCGACACGACCGCGCGCTTCGACAATAGGCCCATGACGGTGCGCGCCGTCACCGACTTGCCCGATCCGGATTCGCCGACGATGGCGATCGTCTCGCCGCGATAGAGCTGGAAGGAGATGTCCTTGACGGCCTCGACCATGCCGTCCTCGACCTTGAAATCGACGGCGATGTTGCGGGCATCGATGACCGGGTTTTCCGAACGCCCGTCATGGTCGAGCCGGACAGGCGGTGCGAAGGAATTAACGAGCGCGTGTTGCATCATGTCACGTCAATACGGATCGACCGCATCGCGCAGTCCATCGCCAAGCGCGTTGAACGCGAAGACGGTGATAAGCACGAAGCCGACGGGCGAGAGGATCCAGGGATAGGTGCCGATGACCGAATAGGTCGCAGTGTCTTGCAGCATCAGGCCCCAGGAGATTAGCGGCGGTTTCACGGCGAACCCGAGAAAACCGAGGAAGGATTCGAGCAGGACGACACTGGGAATCGCCAATGTGACGGCAACGATCACGTGGCTCATCACGTTCGGAAAAATATGCTGCATGATGATGCGGCCGTCCGTGGCGCCGACCGCCATTGCGGCACGGACGTAGTCGATCCGCGCCAGCGCCAGGGTCTTGCCGCGCACTTCGCGCGACATCTGCGCCCAGCCGAGTGCCGACATGACGACGATCACGAAAGCCAGGAAGACATTGGTTGGTGCCGTCACCGGAACGAGCGAGGTCAGCGCCAGGTAAAGCGGCAATTGCGGAAATGCGAGCACCAGTTCGACGAAGCGCTGGACCCAGACATCGAATGTGCCGCCGAAATAGCCCGACACCATGCCGACGGTCGTGCCGATCACGGTGACGATGAAGACCACGGTCAATGCAATCATCAACGAGATGCGCGAACCATAGATGGCTCGAGCCAGCACATCGCGGCCGAATTTGTCGGTGCCAAGGAAGTGCACGGGCTGGCCGTCGGTCGAGCCGAAGAAGTGCCGGTTCGCGGGAAGCAGGCCAAGCAGTCTGTACTCCGCTCCCTTGACGAAGAAGCCGAGCAGCCGCGGATGGTCGTAGTCCGGCCCGACGACGGGTTGGAAGGTGACCGGGTCGAGGTCTTCCGAATCCGCCAAGGCATAGACGCGTGGCTGGAAGACGAAATTGCCGTCCTTGTCATGGAAGCTCATCATCTGCGGCGGGGCAAAGCCGACATCGGTCACCTTGGGATCCATCGGCGCGAAAAAGTCGGCAAACACGGCCAGCAGCACCAGAAGCGCGATCAGGATGAGCCCGGCCATGCCGGTCCAGGACCGTTTCAGGCGGCGCCAGACGAGCGCGATGTGGCTCTCATTGCCGCGCGCCTTGATCTTGGCCGGTTCCTCGGCAAGCGGCGGCAGCGAGGGCTCGAAAGCAAGCATCTCAGGCCCCTGCATATTGACGCACACGCGGATCGAGCATGACGAGCAGCATGTCGGCGATGATGTTGCCGACGATCAGCGTCGCCGACAGCACCATCATGAAGGTCGCCGTGACATAGACGTCGCCGACCGCCATCGAGCCGACGATCGCCGGGCCAACGGTCGGCAGGGCAAAGATGATCGCCGTCTCGATCTCGCCGGTCAGCATGTAAGGCAGCACCACGCCCTGATACATGACCAGCGGATGCAGCGCATTGGGCACCGCATGGCGCATCACGACCGCACCACCGCTGAGACCTTTGGCGCGAGCGGTTTCGACATATTGCGCGTTCAGCGTGTCGAGCAAATTGCCGCGCATCACGCGCATGTTGTAGGCGAGCCCGCCGAAGGTGGCGATCGCGACAACCGGCCAGACGTGCGTGACGAGATCGAAGAACTTCGCCCAGGACCACGGCGCGCCGCCATATTGCGGCGAAAAGAAGCTGCCGATCTCGGACACGTTGAACTGGAAGACCAGCAGATAGACGATGATCAGCGCCATGAGGAAGCGCGGCACCGTCATTCCGAGGAACGATATCGCCGACAGCGTGCTATCGATCCAGCTGTACTGCCGGGTCGCCGCCCAGATGCCGAAGCCGATGCCCAGCACAGAAGCCAAGAGGTGGCAGACAAGCGCAAGCAGCAATGTGCGCGGCAGCCGCTCGCCCACCACGTCGGCGACGGGCTTGTTGTAATAGAGGCTGTAGCCGAAATCGCCGCGGGTGACGATGCCGGCGATCCAGTTCAGGTATTGCAGCGGAACCGGCTTATCGAGGCCATGCTCCACGCTATAAGCCTTCGCCTGGGCATCGGCCTCGGCAAAGGAGGCTCCGCCCTGGTTGATGAGCTGTGAGCGGATGTAGTCGGCATAGTCGCCCGGCGGTGCCTGGATGATAGCAAAGGTGACCAGGCTCAAAATGGCGAGAACCGGTATTGCGGATGCTATGCGCATAAGCAGAAATCGCAGCATCGGCCGTTTCTCTCCTCGCTCAGGTTTTCAATTATGCCTCACCCCCTGGCTTTGTCCCGGCCACGCCCGCAGCGCGGCCGGGAATTTTCAAGTCAGGGGAGGAAACTCAGTTCGTCGGACCCTTGTCCCCGGGTTTTCCGGGAAGCTGCTCGGGAAAGAGTTCATATTTCTGCTGCTTGTCGGCGGCCACCCAGACCCGCTCGCGGACGATCGAGTCCTCGGCCCAGTTGAACATGAAGATCGGCGTTCCCTGCGGGATGTTGGAGAAGCGTTTGTTGATGATCAGCGCGCCGGGATATTCGGTCAGCCCGACGGTGTAGACGTGTTCCGTCGAGATCTTCTGGAATTGCTTCATCAGGCTGGCGCGCTGGTCATTGGCCTGCGTCGAGACGAACTTGTTGACGATGTCGACAAGGTCCTTCTCGAACGGCATCAGATCGACTTGGCCATTTTCCGGAGCACGGTGATTCCAGCTGGTGCGTGGGCCGACGGGCGCGAGTTGCTCGGTGTTCTGCACGACCGAGGTGAGCTCCTGATCATTGCGCCTGACCATCCAGTCGAAACGGCCGGAATACATAGACGCGTCGCGCTGGATGCCGTTCAAGCCGTTCAGGACAACGCGAAGACCTAGCCTCTCCATCTGGCCGACGACGCCCTCCGCCAGGCTTTTGTCGGTTGTGTAGTCGTTGTTGACGAGCATCACGATCTCGACGTTCTTGCCGCCGGCGGTGCCGGCCGGAAAATTGACGAAGCCGTCGCCGTCGGTGTCCTTCAGACCTGCCTTGGCGAGTTCCGCTTTGGCGCCTTCGAGATCGAAGGGGTAGTATACGGTCGAGTTGCGGTCA
This sequence comes from Mesorhizobium sp. M0060, assembly GCF_040323155.1. Lineage (NCBI taxonomy): Bacteria > Pseudomonadati > Pseudomonadota > Alphaproteobacteria > Hyphomicrobiales > Phyllobacteriaceae > Mesorhizobium > Mesorhizobium sp. M0060. The sequence continues at coordinate 147,046 of NZ_JAMYUP010000008.1, read as the reverse complement.
TAGAAGCTCGTGCCCGAGGAGAAGCCGCCCGGATAGATGGCGGTGAACGGGCCCTTGACCAGCGAGTCGCCGAGCGCCTTGCGGTCGAGCGCCATGGTGACGCCCTTGCGGAAGTCCTCGTTGCGGTTCAGCTCGCGAACCGCCTGCCCGCGCTCGTCGGGATTGCCCCAGCCATTGGCGGAGAAATTCATCCGCAGATTATAGCCGATCAGGCGTGGGCCGAAGGCAAGTCGTGCCGGCGCGTCCGGCTGCGCCGCACGTTTCAGCGAAGCAACGAAGTTTTCGGGCTGCTCCAGGTTGGAGATGTCAGCCGACCCTGCCACCGCCTGAACGTCGCGGTCGGCCCAGGTCGACAGCTTGTAGTGCAATTCGTTGAGATAAGGCAGCTGATTGCCCTTCTCGTCGACCTTCCAGTAGTAGGGATTGCGGCGCATGACGATGATGTCGTCCGGACGGTAGTCGACCGGCACCCAGGCGCCCATCACCGGCAGATTCATATACTCCGGCGGGAAGGCATTCTTGAACTGCTCGTAGGTGTTCTTCGAATATTTCGGATGTTGCGGCTTGAGGATATGCGAGGGGCCGGGGCAGAACGTGCCGTAAGCCATGGCGTAGAGGTATTGCTTCGGAAAGGCGTCCTTGAACGTCCACTCGACAGTGTAGTCATCGACCTTCTTCAGCGTCGTGCCGACGCCGAAGGTTTCCTGGGTCGCGCCGTTGAGAGGCGAAACGTTCGGATCCATGACCTCGTCGTCCCAGTAGAACATGACGTCATCGGCGTTGAACGGAACACCGTCAGACCATTTGGCGCCCTCGACCAGATGCATCGTCAGCGTGTGTCCGTCCTTCGACCAGTCCCAGCTCCTGGCGAGGTTCGGCAACGGCTCCGTGTCCTTGGCCTCGACCTGGAAAAGCGGCGCGGTGCGCGTCAGGCACTCGGAAAGGCCGATGTCGATGCCGCCCCAGCCTTGCGTCTGGCCCGCGCCGTAGTTCCAGCCCTCCGGTCGGCCGCCGATGACATGGCGCATCGTATCGCCGTAGACGCCGACGCCGTCCGGCATGTTGCCCGTCTTGAAGACCAGCGGCTCCTTCGGCAGCCGGTCCTTGACCGGCGGCAGCTTGCCTGCCTTGACGTATTTGTCGGTGACCCAATCGGGTTCGTGGTATTCTGGAAGTGCCTTGAACTCCAGGATGGAGTCGCGCGCGACGTATTTGATCTTTCCCTCGGCGGGAAATTGCGCGGGCACGGGCGGCACGGTCGGCTCGGATGCATATGCGCTCAGCGCCGAGGCCGAGACGCTAAGCGCCAGCCCGGCGAGAATGCCAATATCTCGAAAATTCCTCATCGTCTCTCCTCCCTGTTGTTCAGAAGCGCGTTGACGCCGCTCCGTTTCTCCTCGAACGATATGCAGACGGTGCGGCGCTGAATCCTCCGAAAATTGGCCGCCATCCGCTTGATGAAATTCAGACGGCCTGCTTGAGAGCCGCTTTTTCGGCACGCAACTCCTCGATCGAACGGACGTCGCGTCGTGCCGCACCGGCCCATTCGCGGGTCTTGACCCTGGATTTCGAAAGCCGCTCCTTCGCAGCCGGCACCGCGCCGGCATATTGCGGCAGCCAGCGGGCCTGGGCGACAACCATCTCGTCCACCATCTGCCAAACCTCTTCCGGCGTCGAAACGGCGCCGACCAGCGGGTCGTGCAGGACGGCGAGCTTCAGCAGGTCGATATCGCCGGAGATCGCAGCGTGGACCGACATGCGCTGGACGTTGATCGAGGAAATGCATGTGGCGGCGCAGGCCTCCGGCAGCGCGATGCCGGCGGCCATGTTGATGCCGAAGCGGTCGACGAAGCCGGGCGACTCGATGATCGCATCCTGCGGCAGGTTGGTGATGATGCCATTGTTCTTGACGTTGAAATGGCCGCGATAAACGCGATTCGTCTCCAGCGCCTCGAGAATGTGGCTGGCGTGCTCGTTGGAGCGCTTCGCGGGGTCGATCGGCCTCGCGGCGGATTCCAGAAATTGCGGGAACTCGGTTTCGAACCAGTTGCGCGTTTCGGTCGAATAACGAAGGTAGCCGCCGGTCTCGCCGTGGATCCAGTCGGACATGTCGATCCAGCGGGTGATTTCGTCCGGCCGCTTGCGGTACCAGGGCAGGTATTCGGAAAGATGGCCGTTGCTTTCGGTCGAATAGACGCCGAAGCGCTTCAGGACGTCGATGCGCAGCTTTTCCTGCTGCGAATAGACCGGATGCGCCTCGAAGGCGGCTACCAGCTCGTCGTTGCCGATCTTGCGGCCGTTGAGACGCAGGTCGATGAACCAGGTCTGGTGATTGATGCCGGAGCAGATGTAGTCGAGCTCGGTGCGCGACTTGGCGCCGAGCACCTCGGCGATCTGGTCGGCGCCGTGCTGGACACCGTGGCAGAGGCCGACAGTATCGACCTTGCCGTATTCGATCGCCGCCCAGGTGTTCATGGCCATCGGGTTGGCGTAGTTCAGGAATTTCGCGCCGGGCTCGGCGACTTCGAGGATATCCTTGCAGAAATCGAGGATTACCGGGATATTGCGCTGGCCGTAAAGAATGCCGCCGGCGCAGATTGTGTCGCCGACACACTGGTCGATGCCATATTTCAACGGAATGCGTATGTCGTCGGCATAGGCTTCGAGACCGCCGACGCGAACGCAGCTGATGACGTAGCGGGCACCCTCGAGGGCAGCACGACGGTCGGTCGTTGCCGTAACCTTGGTCGGCAGCCTGTTGAATTCGACGACCCTGTCGAGGATCGACTTGATCATCTGGAGGTTGTGCTCGCTGAGATCGGTCAGCGCGAATTCGACATCCCTGAATTCAGGAACGCATAGAATGTCTGTGAACAGCTTCTTGGTGAACCCGACGCTTCCCGCACCGATGATAGCGATCTTGAAACTCATCAGTCTCACCTCGACCTGATCGAATGTAAGGGCAAAGGCGGTGAAAAGAGGCCTGGCCCACCTGCCCTGGCATGCAGGCTGGAATCCGGCACTTCCTCCCGTCCGCTCTTTGACCGCAGTTTCTTTTGCTTTTCTCAGGGGATTATGCGCCTAATTCAGCAAGGGACCAGAGAAGGATTATGCTTTCAGGGGTAATTTTGTGCTGCGGAACTTGATCGACACCGGGCCGGCGGGCAGGACGGTATCGCTGCCGCGCGGCCGCCAGCGCCTGCACACCATGCCGACAAGCACCGGCTATGAAGTGCGCGAAAACGAGGTCTACGACTGGGATGGGCGCAAGCGCGGCCAGACGCCGTTTACGGTACTCCAGCATACGATCAGCGGTACCGGCCAATTGCGCTATGAGAACCGCAACTACCGCCTGCAAAAGGGCGATACGTTGCTGGTTCTCGTGCCGCACAACCATCGTTACTGGCTGGCCAAGGGGGACCGCTGGGAATATTTCTGGATATCAATGAACGGCGAGGAGGCGCTGCGCATCCACAAGTCGATCCTTGCCGCCGTCGGTCCGGTGCTACGGCTGCAGCCATCGACGATCGATCATCTCGCCGATTGCAGCGTGCGCCTGATCACGGGAGCGGTCTCGCCTGGAGCCGCCTCGGCCGTCGCCTATGAAGCAGCCATGGCGCTCTACGACGATGTCTTCGGCTCGCATGCCGTCACCGACGAAAAGAGCGCCATGCAACCGGTCATCGACCACGTCAAGGCCAATCTCGACAGGCCGCTCCGTGTTGCCGATCTGGCCGAAATCAGCGGGCTGAGCCGTGCGCATTTCTCGCGCTGCTTCGCCGAGAGTGAGGGTCTTCCACCTGCCGAATTCGTGCTGCAGCAGCGACTGCAGCGCGCGGCGAAGTTGCTGACGAAAGCCGATTTCCTGCCGGTGAAGGAGGTCGCCATCATGTGCGGCTTTGAGGATGCCAATTATTTTTCGAAGGTCTTCCGCCGCCTCTACGGCATCAACCCGACGCAATTCCGCACCAACGGAATGTACGCCAGCATGGGACCGCCCCGATAGCTTTGGCGCCGCGCTTGGCGTCGGGTGCGGGAACGCTTTTGCTTCCCCTTGGTTTAAGACAGGAGTGCCTGTTCGCCGCCGCTGGCAACGCCATGATCGGCGCTCGCCGCGGAGATCAAGCCGTAACTCTCGGGTAAGAACAGACTTCAGGGAGTGATCGATGAACAATCCCGATCCGAACGACCCGAATCCGCTGCCGGACAATCCCAATCCGGAGCCAGCTCGGCCGCCCACCCCGCCGGAGACTCCGCCGGGTGAACCTCCAGGCGTACCGCCGCCTTCGCCTGATCCTGTTCCGTCGCCGGACCAGGAGCCGATTGGGATTCCTCCCGGCACCCCGTCCGAAATTCCTTCGGAACCGACCTTTCCCGGGCCGACCGCCTGAAGGGCGGTCGGGGTGGAGGATGGCAGGGTGATCTCGGCGAAGCGCTCGAAACGGGTCTTGCCATGGAACGTTTTGCGCTGGCGCTCATTCACCCTTCCATCATGCAATTCGGCGGCGGACCCTGCAACCAAAGGAGGTTAAAGTGAAAGTTGGCAACTGCATGACAAAGGACGTCGAGATCGCCAATCCGCAGCAAACCCTGCGCGATGCGGCAGAAATGATGGCGCGCCTCGATGCCGGCGCGATGCCGGTGGGCGAGAACGACCGGCTCGTCGGCATGATAACCGATCGCGACATCGCAATCCGCGGCGTCGCCCAAGGCAAGACACCTGACGCCAAGGTGCGGGAAGTGATGAGTACCGAGGTCAGGTATTGCTTCGATGACGAAGACGCGGAGGATGTTCTGCGCCACATGGCTGACCTGAAAGTGCGCCGGTTGCCGGTGCTTAATCGCGACAAGCGCCTGGTCGGCATCGTTTCGCTGGGCGACCTCGCCACTAACAGCGAGACGGCGACAGCAGGTGAAGCGCTAAGCGGCATATCGCAACCCGGCGGCGAGCATTCGCAAACGATACACTGACGGCGCACCATCGGCCGAACCGGGCGGCATCTTCCGGCCTATGGCCCGTGACCGAGCTGCCGCCCCGGAAGACCGGATGGACACCGGCCTGCCGGCGAAACTGTTCAGAGGCTGAACTGGACGGCAAACCGACGAGGAGCAAGTCATGATTACCATGAAGGCAGTCCGTATCCACGATTTTGGTGGGCCGGAGGTTCTTTCGCTGGACGACGTTCCGTTGCCTCAGCCGCGCGACGATGAGGTCACGCTCAAGGTCTGCGCGGCAAGCGTCAATCCAGTCGACTACAAGGTTCGCGAAGGCTCGTCAGGCGCAGATCTGCCCGTCACGCTCGGCCGCGACGTATCCGGCGTGGTGGAACTGTGCGGCACGCGGGCCTATACGCTGAAGAAGGGCGATCCGCTTTATGCCATGCTCGGCCACGACCGCGGCGGCAACGCCGAATATGTCGTCGTCAAGGCGACGGAGGCGGCGGCGAAGCCGCAACGTCTAAGCCACGTCGAAGCCGCTGCCGTGCCGCTTGCGGGCCTTGCCGCGTGGCAGGGCCTTTTCGTCCACGGCGGCCTCAAATCCGGGCAGCGGATCCTCATCCATGGCGGCGCCGGCGGCGTCGGCCATCTGGCGGTGCAGTTTGCAAAGGCTGCGGGTGCCTTCGTCGCGACGACGGTGTCCGCGCAAGATTTCGATTTCGTCCGCGCGCTTGGCGCCGACCAGGCGGTCGACTACAAGAACCAGCGTTTCGAGGAGGTCGTCGAAGACGTCGACCTGGTCTTCGACCTGATAGCGGGCGAAACGCAGGACCGCTCCTGGGACGTGCTCAAGCCCGGTGGGACGCTCGTCTCAACCCTTTCTGAACCGTCGGCGGAAAAGGCCCGCCTGCATCGGGCCAGCGGCGTTTCCTATATGACCAAGCCGAACGCAGCGCAGCTTGCCGAGATCAGCCGCCTCATCGACGCCGGGAAGGTCAGGCCATTCGTGCAGGCAATCTATCCTCTCGAGGAAGTCGCCAAGGCCGAGGAACGGCTTGAGAGGCAGCATACGCGCGGCAAGATCGTGCTTCAGGTAGCCGCCTGAGCAGAGAAGTTGGCTTTGTCGAGCTTTGGCACCTCGCCGAAGAACCGGCTGCAGGCAAATTTGCGGAGTGCTCGGACCCGGTCCGTTTCCTGCTGCTCAGCTGCCCGGCGGCCGAGAGTTTGACACAGGACGGCGCGCCGGGCCTGGCCGGCTTAGGCAGGCGCCGGCCGAAGCAGCATGAGCTGGGTTTGCCGGGATACGCAAATCAAACAAATCAAGGAGATGCAACGGAGTGTGAGGCACGTCGCGATACCGCCGCACGGGCCGCCGTCGTGGAATCCCGAAGCGAAGGGCACAATTTGCCGACAGCGGGCTCGGTTTGTACCGGCCCGTGAGCCACAAAAACCGCTTCAAACCGGTGGATGCCGGCGTTAGGTTCGAACCATGTCTAAATCCGCCAATCCGATCTCCATTGCCCGTCGCGATCAGATGTTTCCCGCGCTGGCTGAGGCCGACCTGGACCGCATGGGCCGTTTCGGCGAAGCCGTATCCTATGCTGCAGGCGAACAGATCGTCAAAGCCGGCGAGCTGGCACCCGGCCTGATCGTGGTCCTGTCCGGCAAGGTGGACATTATCCAGGGCGGCAGCTTCGGCCGGCGCGAAACGATCGTCACGCATGGTGCGGGCAATTTCGTCGGCGAGTTGGCGCAGCTGTCAGCCCGGCCCTCGCTGGTGGATGTGCAGGCGGTCGAGCCGGTCGAGGCGCTCGTCATCCCCTCGCAAAGGCTGCGCGACCTGATGGTGCAGGAGGCAAACCTCGGCGAGCGCATCATGCGGGCGCTGATCCTGCGCCGTGTCGGCCTGCTCGAGAGTGGCACAGCCGGACCGATCATTATCGGACCGGTCGACAGCGGCGACGTATTGCGGCTGCAAGGTTTTCTGGCCCGCAGCGGTCAGCCGCACCGGGTTCTCGATTCCGCTACCGATCCCTGCGCCAGGACCCTGATCGAACGCTTCCATGTCGATATCCACCATTTGCCGATCGTGCTCTGTCCGAACGGCAAGCTGCTGCTCAATCCCGGAGAGAACGAGCTTGCCCGCTGCATCGGGCTGGTACGGCCCATCGACGCCGACAAGCTGTACGACGTGGCCATTGTCGGCGCCGGACCGGCCGGCCTCGCAGCTGCCGTCTATGCGGCTTCCGAAGGGCTGTCGACGATCGTGCTCGATTGCCGTGCCTTTGGCGGACAGGCGGGTGCCTCCTCGCGCATCGAGAACTATCTCGGTTTCCCCACCGGCATTTCGGGGATGGCGCTGATGGCGCGCGCTTACAATCAGGCGCAGAAATTCGGCGTCGAGATGGTGATACCGGACGAGGCGAAGCTGCTGGGCAGTGCAAGCGACACGTCCGGCGCCCATTACACGCTCGCCGTCGGCGACGGGGAGACCGTGCGGGCGCGGTCGGTGGTGATAGCCAGCGGAGCGCGCTATCGCCGCCTCGATATGGCCAACCTTGCGCAATTCGAGGGAACGTCCGTGCATTATTGGGCTTCGCCGATCGAAGCGCGGCTTTGCGCCGGGCAAGAGGTAGCCTTGGTCGGCGCCGGCAATTCGGCTGGGCAGGCCGCTGTCTATCTGGCGGCGCATGTGAGGAAGGTATGGCTACTGGCGCGCGGCGGGAGCCTCGATGCGAGCATGTCGCGTTATCTAGTGGAGCGCGTCAGGGCACAGCCGAACATCGAGGTGCTGGCTGAGACGCAAATCACGGGGCTGGACGGCGACGACGGCAATCTTGGCAATGTGCGCTGGCGCAACCGCGACACGGAGACAACACGTCCGGTCCGCCACCTCTTCCTGTTCATCGGCGCCGATCCGAACACCAACTGGCTGGCGCAATGCGGCTTGGCGTTGGACGCGAAGGGCTTCGTTCGCACCGGGCCGGAAATTGGCCAGGAACGTGGTGCGCTGGAGACGAACCGCAGCGGCGTGTTCGCCATCGGCGACGTGCGCTCCGGCTCGATCAAGCGCGTCGCCGCTGCCGTCGGCGAAGGCGCCCAGGTGGTTGCGGCGCTGCATGCATATCTCGCGCAAAACGGCAGTCTCGCCGTGGCACCTCAACTGGTCAGGAGCGTATGATGGCAGAGGAATGCAAGCATGCCGGAGACATTCGCGACGTCACACCGAGCGCGCTCGGCTGCGAGGAATGCCTGAAGAGCGGTACGCAGTGGGTGCATTTGCGGCTTTGCCGCACATGCGGTCATGTCGGCTGCTGCGACGACTCGCCCAACCGTCATGCCACCAAGCATTTTCGGGCAACCGGCCATCCTGTCATCGAAGGCTACGATCCGCCGGAAGGCTGGGGATGGTGCTACATCGACGAGATCTTCCTCGACCTTGGCGACCGCACCACGCCGCAGAACGGTCCGATACCGCGCTTTCTTTGAGCCTGGCGCGGCCGGGGTCAGTTGCGCAGGCCGGTCCGTAGGTACCAGCCTTTTCGGCGGACGCGACTCGGTACGGGGAACTCTGCTGGCGGTGATGATCCTGGGCACAATAACGGCCTGACCTTGCTCAACGTATCGAGCTTCTGGCAGGACGTAACCAAGGGTGCGGTGCTGCTGCTCGCCGTTGGCCTTGACCAACTGCGCATTCGTTCGCAACGCTGAAACCGACCAAGCCTTCGTTCAAGGAGCGTTACCATGCCCGAGCGCATCGCCTTCCGCATGAACCTCAATCCCGGTCAGGCAGCCGAATACAAGAAGCGGCACGACGAGATCTGGCCGGAGCTCACACAGGCGCTGCGCGATGCTGGCGTATCCGACTATTCGATCTGGCTCGACGAGGAAACAAACCATCTGTTCGGCACGCTTGTTCGCACCGAAGATCACACCATGGATCGGCTGCCGCAGACTGAAGTCAACCGGCGCTGGTGGGATTTCATGGCCGATCTGATGGAGTACGACGCCAACAACGAGCCCGTTGTGGTGCCGCTGCGTAATGTCTTCCACATGGACTAGCCGGCTTGCCGCTCCAAGAACCGAATAAGTCCGCTAATCCAGGGCTGCTTCGGCTTGAGCGGGCGTACCGTGACCCTCAGGCGGTGCCAATGAGCGCTCGCGCATATGCCTGACCGTCTGACGGATACGATCGGCAAGAGATGCAATCGCGCCCTGTGCCGTGCGCGTCCCGATGACGGAGTCCAGGGTAACCGCCTGCGTTGAGAATTTGTGTTTGAACGACTCTGCGCCACAGAGGAAATCGACCATGCTCAAGCCGTGATCGATCGACCACTGTACGTAATCCATCAACAGGATCACACCCGGCGACGCCCGGCTGAAATCCGGATCGAAGGTGGTCACGAAAGCCATCATCACGCCGCGCTGGACGAAGTTGATCGACACCGCGACCATCACGCCATTGCATTCCAGGATGAAGATATGCAGCACGCCGGCGCGCGCCAGCGCATCGACGAGCGCGGCGAGTACCGGCACGCCCTCCTCGAAGAGATCGGACTCACGCATGCGCTCCGTCAGCCATTTGCGCTTCAGGGTCGCGAGGCGCTCCAGTACCGGTTGCAGCGGCTCGTCGGGCGCAAGCAGGCGAAATTTCACCTCTCCGGTTTCTTCCAGCGTTTTGATGCCGCGCCGATAGTTCTGGCGCGTCTTTTTCGACTGGTCCGCAAACCATACCGCTCCGCTTTCCCATTGTCCGGCAACGCGATAGCTGACTTCCGTTCGGTGAAAGGGACGAAGCCTGATGCCGCTGGAAGCTCCCGGCGTGAAAATTTTGCGGGCCGCCGCATCCGGCGAAAGACGACTGATCAAGGCAAGATCGAAGCCACCGGCATCGCAAAGTTGGGTCCATAGCTCCTGCAACGCCGACAACGAGCATTCCGGGGCAACGAGAATGTCCCCATAGTCGGTATAGCTGCCGGCCGCCCATTCGAGAAACCGCAGCCCCCTGCGTCTACCGATCGCCAGCGGAACGACGGCAACGAGTTTCTCGCCCTTCCAGATCAGGCCGATCCGCAACGCGCGCTGGTCACGGCGTTGTACGGTATTCCACCACGCCGAAATCCAGGCATGGCTTTGAAAGATGAGCCCATCGGTGCGATGCCAAAGCTCCGTCCAAGCGGCTTCGACCGTGGCCAGGCGATCCGCCGAACGGACGATTTCCAGGCGCTCCGCGCCCACAGCGTCGATGGAAACAACGGTGTTCATGAAGGGGAACTGTCCTGTGGCTGGGCGACCCCATTGGGCCGCCTGTGAAACAGTCGCATGACATGCCTTGCCATTTTCTTGAGCGGCATGATGTAGAGCCCAAACAGCGATTGATAATCGCGTACATCGCGGTCTATCAGACCAAATTTCAGGTCTTCATCCAGCTCCGGGACAAATTGCGTTCCGAACAGACGATCCCAGAACGAAAAAAGCAGGCCGAAATTCTTGTCATAGTGACGAGGGTCGATGCTGTGATGCACCTGGTGCCAGTGCGGACACAGGATGATGTTGTTCAACGGGCCGAACGAGATCTTGAGATGTGTGTGGCGGACAAAGTCCATCATCAGGATGTTGCGGATGACGTAGACGTTGATGCCGAAGATAGCGACCTCTACCGGATCGAGTGCGATCAGGCTCCAGATGCCGAAGCAGATGCCCGGGATGACGCCGTCCCACATACGGTTCATCAGATCGTCCAGCGGATGCACCCGGTCCTTGGTGATCCCGACCATCACCTCGGCCGAATGATGCACCTTGTGCAATTCCCACAAGAACGGGAAGCGGTGCTGGGCGACGTGGTAGAGGTAGTATGAAATATCGTAAGCGACCAGCATGGTTGCGGTGAAGATGACAATCGTCACCGGTCCGGCCGGGCCGCCGAGAAGCGGCGCGTGGATATTAAAGATCCAGCCGATTGCCTCGCGTGTGCCATAGCCGACCGCGACAACGAAGGTGACGCCGGCAGGAATGAGCAGGAAAGGCATTATCGCCCGTTTCGTGATCCAGAACAGGGCGTCGGCTCGCGCCGACGGGTGCAGGATGACTTCCGGCGGGAAGGCAAAGTCGAAAAAGTCCCTGAGCGATTTCTGTTCGGCAGTTCGCCAGTAGGCGATCACAGCGCTGCCCAGTGCGGTGAGGAAAAGCAGGCCGAGCGTGGTCAGATTGACGTTCGAAAGCTTTTCCACAATCGCTCTGACAAATTCGGAAAACATCGTTGCAGCGGCTCCTGAGTCGGAAGAAGGCAGTCCGGGGTCGTAAGAAGGCAATCGGCGAATTGCAAAGCATGAAATTCTCGCCAAACCCGCTGCGTCGCCTGCAACCAGTGGCTGTTGCGGGCGCAGCAGGCAAAGCAGGCTGGATGGCGCGAGACTAGCAGATCAACGGTAACGAAACCGCTAAATGTCCAAACGTAATTAATGTCGAATGCGGCCGGAACTCGCTCGGCAACTCTACGTTGGCGCCGGTCTTTGCCGTTGCGGCGGGTGAATTGGGTCAAGATGGATATCGATTCCGGCCTCGCCCACTTGACCATGCCAGGCGAGGCGTTCGGCTTGCTGCCTGGTGCCAAAACGCAGTGAAACCCAACCGCCCTGCCCCGGCATGTCACCGCCGGCGCGGATGTCGAGCGCAGCATCAGGAAAGCGGATGGCCAACAGCGGCTCGTCGCCGCGCAACACCGTAACCGTGTTTTCGTGCCGGTCGGCATGGAGGCCGGCCGCCAGTTGGAAGACGATCTCGGACTCTCGCCTGTCGCCGAGCAGTTGGTCGGTGATGAGGATGCCATCGGCCTGGTGCGCCAAAGTGCGCTGATGCACAACGCCGAAGCGGCTTTTATAGCCGTCATGCCGGGCGCTCAGCCTCCAGTGCGTTCCCGGCTCGCTCTCCACCAGCGCCGCGACGGCCTTGTGCGACCAGTTGAAATTCCCAGCGATAGTGCTTTGGCTCTTACCCTCGACATTCAGCGTGTTGTGCGCCGGCGTGGAGCGGAACCAGTCACGCCAGACGCCTCCCGAACCGTAGAGCCAGGTGCCAGGATCGACCAGCACCGGCTCGCCGTCGATGCACAGGGTGAGCGACAGCGCGTCGGCATGGCCGTGCGCCGCTATCGAGAGATAGCCGAGCGGTCCATGGTCGAACGTCAGTTCGACGCTGCGGCCATTCATTGCTCCGCGCCAGACGGAGAGCCCGCCTTGCGCGAATGTCTGCAAGCCATGCACCGCTGGCGCCGGGCCCGACGGCGCACCAAAGAAAAGCGAGCGAAAATCGTCAGGTTCCGGCGCATTGTCCGGCATTCCCAGCAAGCCATGGATGGCGGCCGCGACGGACCGGATGTAGTCCGGCTCGTCCCCCAGCTTCAGCGCGCGGCCCTCATCGTCGTCGCCGAAGCGGGCAGCTTTCTTAGGCAGCCAGCCCACGAAATTCGCGAAGGCCCCCAGACGCGCTTCGACAGCCGAGGGAAACGGCGTTCCTGCCTGGCGTGCCGCGGCGGCGCACAGCAAGATGAGTTCGGCGGTGAAGGCTGCATAGGTCGGCGTTTGCTCGGCACCGGCGCCATCGGCAAGTATCTGCTTGTGTGCCTCATTCAGGAGGGCGCTACGGGCAATTTCGGATTCGGCCCCAAGCGCCAGGCCAACCAGATATTCGCCGGCCAATTCTGCGACGAGATGGTTGTTGGCGGAGGAATATCGCGATGGAAACCGCGGCAGCCAATAGGCGCTTGCCGCGAGTATTTCACCAGCTTTCCGCAGTGTCGCCGGGTCAAGCCGGTCGCCGACGAGGTCCAGGGTGACGATCAGGCTGATGGCTCGCAGCGCTACTTCGATGCCGGAAGCCCAGCCAATGCCTCGGAACGGCGGATTCGCGGAATGCCAACTGCCGATCGCCGCCTCGATGGAAATCCGGGACCGATTGTCCTCGCTGAGGAGCAGGTGCGCGGCCAGTACCGGCAATTGCTGCAGCCGGTTGATCTCCCAGACATATTTTATATCGCCAAGGTCGCCGCCATGGCGAAAATCGATGTCGAAAGTATGAGCCTCGGGGCCAGGCCAAAGCCTGCCGGTCACTGGATCGAGACGCCAAAGCTCGGCAGGAAACAAAAGATCGGGCTCGCGCTTTGGCCATGTCCGCCCGAGTGCCGAAAACCGGCCCAGAAGCGTCTCTTGCGCGGCCGCCGCTATGGCTTCACGTTGAGCGTCGGTCGCGGCCAGCGCAGCATCGCGAAATCCAGGCAGCACCGGGTGCAACTGCGGCGATGGATAGCGCTCCCACCCGTCATCGCGACGGCGCGATGCGATCCTTCGACGTTGCTCGCCCAGCCGGTGCAACACCTCGGCCGGTCCCATGCTGCGCAATCGGTTGATGTACCAGCCGATTCTCATGCAGGCTCCGTCCGGGTTTCGGTCCTTGTATACCATGCCGCCGAAAAGCTGCGCGCCGGCAATCTTTTTTCCCGTTCGTTGCGGTTAATATCTCCGGCGACCATGCGGAGAGAGCGATGAGAAAAGCGATGTGTGTTGTTGCCTGGGTGCTCGCCTTGGTTATGGCGGCCGAGGCAGCGCCGATCTCTCTCAAGCGCGGCGTTGGCGTGCATGAGTGGCTGAACTGGTCGCCGGTGGAGAAAGACGGAACCTACGTTTGGCCGCCCTATCGCAGCGAGCAGGAATGGCTTGCGGGAAGCAGGCCGCTCACCGATTGGCCGGCCGGGGAGGTGTTTGCCCACATCCGATCGATGGGCCTCGACTTCGTCCGGCTGAGCGTCGATCCCGGTCCTCTGCTTGCCAGCGAGGGCGCCAAGCGGCAGCAGGCGCTGGACATACTTGCCGCCGCCGTCGAGCGGATCACGTCGACCGGCCTCAAGGTGGTTTTCGATCTGCATGGCGTCACCCAGGTTCCGGCCTACAGCATGGAGATTATCTATGGCGGCGCCGATAGCGACGGCGTTGCCCGCTATCGTGAAATGGTTGTGGCGGTCGCCGCCATGCTGGTCAAGATCGGCACCGACAAGGTCGTCCTCGAACCTTACAACGAGCCGGCATACTATCCTTGCGATGCGAGCGGCAGCGATGACTGGCAGCGCATCATGGCAGGCACGATCCGCGACATTCGAGCGGTCAGCAACGACCTCACCATCGTTGCAACCGGCGCCTGTGGCGGCAGCATTGCCGGACTGGTCAATCTCGGCCCCGGCTTCGATGATCCAAAAATTTATTACAGCTTCCATATGTACGAGCCGCACAGTTTCACCCACCAGCGGCCCGATGACCCAAACAGCTTTGCTTCGGGACTTCCCTGGCCGGCTGACAGCAGTACACCCGAAGTGGTGACCGAAACCCTTAAGGCGCGGATGGAAGCTGCCGGCTTGAGCAGGGTCGAGCAGGTGATGAACATGGCCACCGCGCGCGATGCAATCGCGAGTTATTTCGAGCAGAACTGGGGCCAGAGCCAACTCGAGGCGAGCTTTCGTCAGGCCGTCGACTGGGCTGAAGGCCATGGCATTCCAAGCCGGCGGCTCTTCATGGGCGAATTCGGCGTTATCCTCATGTCCGCGGACGGCCGCATCGGCGCCTTCGAGGCCGACCGTTCGCGCTATCTCAAGGCGGTGCGCCGAGAGGCCGAACGCTTCGCGATCCCATGGTCTGTCTGGGAGTTCTCCAATCGCTATGGGATGAGCCTCATCCGGGCCGATGGCCCCGGCGTACCCGACCCGGAGATGCTGCAGGCATTGGGCCTGCCATAATTGCCGTCACTCCTCTTCGCCGGTGAGCAGCCGGCGGCAACGTCAACCCCTGACCGCCAGGCTTGATCGAGAACGGCCCGTGGCAGCTTTCCTCGCGGTTGGGTTGTGTTGGCCACGAAGTGTTTAATACATTTAGCGTAATGGAGCGAGGAATACGCGCGCTCAGGGGGAACAATGTGTGGAATTGCCGGATGGATCGGGCGAAGGGCCGAGAATCCACAAGAGCGGGCCGCCAGAATGTCAAACGCATTGCGGCACCGCGGTCCCGATGCCGAAGGCACCGAGATATTGGACTTGAATACCGGCGAGGAACAATTGGCATTGGTCCATCGCCGCCTGGCGATTATTGACTTAGCGCCCGAGTCAAATCAGCCGATGCATATTGGTGACGGTCGTCTCAGAATAATTTTCAACGGCGAGATATATAACTATATCGAGCTGCGCCAGGAACTGATCGGTCTTGGCCATCATTTTCGAACACGCTCCGATACCGAGGTGCTGCTCAGAGCTTACGATCAGTGGCACTTGTCGGTGTTCGACCGGCTGAGCGGCATGTTCGCCTTTGCACTCTGGGATGCTCAGAGGCAGGAATTGATCCTCGGCCGGGATCCCTTCGGCAAAAAGCCCCTTTACCTCATGCAAAGCGAAAAATTGCTGTCCTTTGCCTCAGAGATCAACGCGTTGTTGTCATCGCAGCCAAATGCGCAGCAACTCGATCTGGACGCTGTGCACGACTACCTGCGCTGGCGTTACGTGCCTGGACCGCGCACGCTTTTTAAACAGATCCGCAAACTCAACCCCGGAAGCTATGCCGTTTGGTCGCAAGGGACTGTGAGGGAAACGCGCTATTATACGCCTCCGGATCAAACGGACCTGACCGAGGACATCGACGACGAAACCGCCAAGCGACGATTTCTGGAACTGCTCGACCATTCCGTCGAGATCAGAATGCGCAGCGATGCACCTTTCGGCGCCTTTCTCTCCGGAGGCCTCGACTCGTCAGCAATCGTCGCCCTGATGACCAAGCACAGCGACAAACCCATTCGTACATTTTCGGTCGGTTTCAGCGAACCGGCCTATAGTGAACTTCCATTCGCCCGACGCGTCGCCGATCATTTCAAGACTGATCATTGCGAACTGGTCATTGAAGCGGACGACCTGATTGACCACCTGCCGAAGTTGATTCGCCATCTGGGGGCGCCTGTTTCACAAAGTTCGGACATTCCAATTTACCTGATGTCGGAGCGAGCCTCGCAGGACGTCAAGATGGTGCTCACAGGGGAAGGGGCAGACGAGGTTCTCGGCGGGTATCCCAAACATCGCGCAGAGTCACTGGCTGGAATCTACCGGTCCCTCGTTCCAGCCTTGCTCCACAACAACCTCTTCGCCCCTTTGATACGCGCCATGCCTGGCGCGTCGGCCAAGTTCGATACATTTGCCCGAAGCGCGGGTGAAAGGGACTTTGCCACCCGGATGATCTCCTGGTTTGGTGCCATGACAGCGCGGGAACACGGTCGCCTCATCGGTGCGCCGGCCAATTGCCGCAATGAACGTAACAACTTCCCGTTTTCCTCAAACGCGACGGCGTCCCATCTTCGCCGCGCGCTGTTTTTCGATCAGACATCGTGGTTGCCTGACAATCTCCTGGAACGAGGCGACCGGATGATGATGGCCGGTTCAATCGAAGGAAGAATGCCGTTCCTCGATCGCGATCTGGTTGCGTTCGTCAGCAAATTGCCCGATCGCTACAAGGTGGGTTGGCGTAAGGGTAAGCTGATCTTGCGCAAGAGCATGGCCAACATGCTTCCTGAGGAAATTCTCAACCGCCGCAAGATCGGGTTCAAGGTGCCGATCGCCGAATGGTTTCGGGGGTCGATGAGGAACTACGTGCATGACCATCTTTGCTCGCCTCACTCCGTCATTCGCAGCTATTTGAGCCCGAAACAGCTTGATCAAATCGTCTCGGAACACACCACGCGTGCCGCAGACCACGAAAAGCTGATATGGGCGCTGTTGAATTTGGAGATATTCCACCGCGAATTCAGGCTTGAAGCGCCGCCGCCATCATCGGCGTCAGCGCTTGACCGGTTGATGGCTTGACGCGGCCGACCTCCAGACATCGCAGATTGCGCCGACAAACGGGGCGAGCTCAAGCCGTTCCCGATGCACGGCTATGGCACCAGCACCAAGCCTTGCCCTCAATGCCGGGTCCTCCACGAGGCGGCTCAGTGCCTCGGTCAATGCGGTAACCTCGCCTGGCGGCACCAGCAGCCCGGATTGCCCGTCGGTGATGATGTCTTCGACCGCACCCACCGGGGTTGCCACCACCGCCAGACCGGCTGCCATGCCTTCGATCACCGACATCGGCAGGTTTTCGGCGAAGGAGGGAAGAACCAGAATATCGGCCGAAGAGATCAGCGATGCGACATCGTCAGGTCCCACCCAACCGGGAAGGGCGATCCGGTCTGCAATCCCCAGCACGGCCGATTTTGCCCCTGCCGCCGCCACTTCGCCATCGCCGGCAATCGTAGCGCGCCAGTTATTGATAGCGTTCATGCGGTGCAGCGCGTCCAACAATTGCGGTACGCCCTTGCGGTCGCCGATACGACCCAGGAACAGGATATGCACATGGTCGCCGCCGCCGATATGCGCCAGCGACGGGACTTCGGTCGCATTGGGCACAATCACGATATTGCCGGCAGCGCCCGGCGCCCGGCTGGCGACGAAATCGCGCCAAAGCCTGCCCAAAACGATCACCCGATCTGCATGCTCGAACAGAGCTTTGATACGGCGGCTTATGAACCCGCGATCGTCTTTCCAGAATGTCTGATACTGCGCCCCGTGCAAATGCAGGACATAGGGTATCGACAGCAGCCGTGCGCAGGCGGCGATCACCATCTTGCGGTAGGTGCTGCCGGAAACTGAGATGTTGATATGAATGACATCGGCGCGTCCAGCCAGACGCGCTTTAAGCATCCGTAAGCAAAAGCCGAGCATATAGAAGATCGAAAGTCCGACATGCCCCGGGCCACGACTGGCAAGGAAGCGCACATCGATGTCGGTGATTTCTTGCCGTTCGAACTCCTGCTTCAGCGCCCCCATGATGCGGTCGATGCCGCCCTGCCCCGAAACGCCCGACGGCGTCGCGACCAGGACATGTATTTTTCGATCGGATATGAGGCGCTGCAACATGATGGTACTCTAAATAACACAGACCGGGTAACTGCAAAGCAAACGTTCGCGATAAGGTTTACGGCAAATCTTTTAGTTCAAACTGAATCTGTTCACCCTTCGCTGTCATAGCGCTGGATTTTCCGCCAGTCGGCGGCTAGTCGAAGGTGAATTTTCCAGGGACACGCCTTTGCTGCTCCGTTCCACGCTCATTTATGCTCCGGCGATCCTGCTGACGCGAATTTCGGCGCTGCTCCTGCTGGTCGTGGTGACGCGTCTGATCGACCAGACCGAGTATGGCCTGCTCACGCTGGTGGTGACCGTCGGCGAAATGACCGACATTGCCGTCACAAACTGGCTGCGCATCGCCTTGCTCAGGCTTGGCGGCAAGGGCGAGGTCAGCCGCGGCAGCCTGATGCTGGCCGGGCAGGTGTTGCTTGCCACCACGGCACTGGCGCTGGTCATATCGGTAGGCGCGTCGGCGGTGGTCGTGCCGGAACGCTGGGTCGAGTTCGCGATCGCGGTCTGCGGCTATTTGGTCGCGGGATCCATCAGCCGCTTCGCGTTGACGGTGCTGCAGATGCAGCAGCGTCATTCGGTCTATTCGATGCTCGAAGCCTTGCGCGCCCTGCTGCAACTCGCGCTGCCGATCGGCGCCATCCTTATCTTCCAGGATACCTTTCTGACGGTATCGCTCGGCTCGAGCCTCGGCGCCTTAATTGCCGGCATCGTGGCGGGAATCATGGCATCCCGGCGGGTCGTTGCCGGTCCGCCGCGCTTCACCCACAGGGACTTCTTCGCGCTCGGTGTGCCGCTGATCATCATGGCGCTGGTAGGCTTCGGGCTCAACAGCGCGGAGCGTGTGTTCCTCAAGATCTATTACGATGCCAGCGCTGTGGCGATCTTCGCCGCCGCCTATGCACTGGCCCGCCAACCGATCGACATGGTCGCCAACGCCATCAACATGGGCGCCTTTCCCGAGGTGGTCAGCCGGTTTGACGAGGACGGGCCCGCGGCATCGGGTCGGCTGCTGTCACAGCTGATGGCATTGATGATGCGGCTTTGCCTGCCGATTGCAGCGATGCTGGTCGCGCTCAGCAGCGATATCACTGAGCTCATGCTGCCCTCGCAATATCACGGCCGCTTCGGCCTGCTGTTTCCGATCATTGCCTTCAGCGTGCTTTGTGCCAATCTCACGAGCTTCGTCTATGGCGTCGTGGTGCACGCACACAAGCGGCCGTGGCTGCTGATCATCGCCAATCTCTTCGGCTCGGTGGCGACAATCGCATTGTCCCTGCTGTTGATCCCTCCGATGGCGGAGATCGGCGCCGCTTTGGCGCTGGCGGGCGGATCGGTGGTGGGCTCCATAACCTGCATCATCATCAGCGAGCGGCTCACGCCGGTGCCGGTGCCGTGGCGCGACATCGGCGTTTCGGTGGTCATCTCGCTCAGCGCGGGGGTGGCCGCCAAGCTTGCCAGCATGGTGGTCGGCGACGTGCCGGCAATCTTCTCGCTTGTCGCTGGCGGCACCGCCGGCGCTGCGGTTTTCTTCGGGCTGACCTCATTGTTCCACCCTGTGGCAGCAATGCAATTCGTCGCCCAGCTGCGGGCGCGGCTACGGATCGCATAATTCGCAAGCGATCTGTAAGCAGGCCTTTCCTAGGCTTGCAAATACATGCCGCAGCTTGCGGAAATGGGCTCTTTGCGCATCGGACAGTCGTTCTCCGCGTGTTCGGGCCATAAGAGGGAGGCGCACGAGCGGTCTGCCAGCTGTCGCGCACCAGCGCAAAAGACCCGACGAATCCGCAGATCGCAGTTGGGTCAGGGACGGACGATTGAAAAGCTGCATCAACAAGGATTAGTTAGGTCCAGCTTTGTCGTCCAAATCTGAGGGGCAGCGTGATCTCCCGATCCAAGAAGGTTGAACAATTTCGCGCTCTTCATAAATCCGGCTGCTTCCTGATCCCCAACCCCTGGGACGTAGCCGGCGCGCGAATGATGGCTAGTCTGGGTTTTAGGGCGCTGGCGACCACATCTTCGGGCTACGCCTTTTCGAAGGGCAAGAAGGACGGGGCAAAGGAAGTCGGCCGCGACGAAAGCTTGGCATACGCTGCCGAGATCGCAGCCTCGACGATCATGCCAGTCACTGCCGATTTGGAAGATTGTTATGAAGACACACCAGAAGGCGTGGCTGAAACCGTCCGGCTTGCCGCCGAAGCGGGATTGGCTGGACTTTCGATCGAAGATCGACAACCAAACCCCGGCCAGCCAATACGCGATTTTGATACGGCAGTGGCACGTGTAGCGGCGGCGGTTGAAGCTGCTCGAAAATACGACGTCGTACTCACCGCCCGCGCCGATGGGATGGGTAAAGGCGTATATGGTCTCGACGAGGCAATTCGCCGCCTGAAGGCCTTCGAAGCTCTTGGCGCTGAGGTGCTGTATGCGCCGGGCGTCCCGGACCTGGCGTCCCTCGAGCAGATTTGCAGCTCTGTCAGTGCACCAGTGAATCATGTCCTTGGCCAAGGTGTTTCCGGCCTCACATTCGAGCAGATTGCCGAGGCCGGTGTACGGCGGATAAGCGTGGGCGGCTCACTTGCGCGCGCGGCTGGCGGAGCACTAATGAAAATATGCCAGGAGATCGCAACGGGGAAATATACGGCGTTGGAAAGCGCTCCGGCGTGGAACAGCCTTCGCGATCCTAAGCCTGTGGTCTAAGTTCGAAAGGGGGTCGAAGCCAGCGTTCCGGGCATTAGGCGCCGCGCACCTGGAACACGCCGTAGGCGAATCTATAAACCGGCGTTTCGGCGCCAGCGACGCTCCCAGAACTCCCGGCAGAGCAGCCCTGCATAGGCAGTGTTGGTGTCGTAGTAGCGGCGCCACAAGCGTCGCGGCTCCTGGACGACACGGAACAGCCACTCCAGGCCGGCCGCTTGTATCAGCCTCGGCGCACGGGCAACCTTGCCGCCATAGACGTCGAAACTGCCGCCCACGCCCATCACGAAGCTTGGGGCGAGTTCGTCGCGGTAGCGCTTGAGAAATCGCTCCTTGCGCGGTGTCGGCATGGCCACCAACAGGCAGTCGGCGCCCGAGGCGTTGATCGCCGCGACGATCCCGGCCTCGTCCTCCGGCTTGAAATAGCCGTTGCGCATCCCCGCTATGACCAGGCTCGGATGGTCCTTGGCAAGTCTCGTTCTAACCGCTTCGAGAACGTGCTGTTCGGCCCCCAGTAGATAGGGCCTGAACCCACGCTTCGCGCAGAGGCTCAGCAGATTGATCATGATGTCGACGCCCGCCACCCTCTCGGGCAGCGCGACGCCGCACAGACGTGCGCCCCAAAGCACGCCGATGCCGTCGACGTTGACCACGTCCGCCCCTGCAACGTCCTCGCGCAGTTCGGCATTCTGGCGCATGGTCACCAGCTTGGCGACATTCACGACCACATGATGCAGCGGCCGCCGCAGGGTCATCGCCTCGTCGGCGATGGCCAGCGTCTCGGCCATGGTCAGCGCATGGATCGGTGCGCCAAGGAACTCCCGGCGCCGTGATGCCAACAGGGAATGCTGCGCCCAAGCCGCGTCGTGCACGTTCATGCAGCCTGCTCCCTTGCAAGCGCCACTTGAGCGACCTCTGGTTTCTTGCCTTCGATACGGGCGTCGGGCTTGCGTGCCTTGCGCCAGGTCCACAGACCCCTTGTATCGACAAGCTTCTTGTCCTTGAGCGCTTCGGGGTCGACCAGATTGAACTGCCGATGGTCGACCAGGAGGACGACGATATCGCACTTGTCGATGGCCGAAAGTGCGTCGGTGAACACGATGCCTCTGCCCTCGAGCTCATGCGGCAGCGCATTTGTGTTGGGTTCAGCCGCAATGATCTTCACATTGGGGATATCGGACAGAAGCTTCACCACCTCGACGGCCGGGCTCTCGCGCAAATCGTCGATATTGGCTTTGAAGCTGAGGCCAAGACAGGCGATCGTCTGCTTGCGGGAGGGATCGAGCAAGGCCTCGATATCCCTGACCACCGACATCGGCCGCTCGGAATTGATCCGGCGTGCCGAAGCCATCAGCCGTGTGCTGTTGGGTGCGGCGTCGATGATAAAATATGGATCGACCGCAATGCAGTGACCGCCAACGCCCGGGCTCGGCTGGAGGATGTTCACGCGGGGGTGACGGTTGGCGAGATCGATCACCTCCCAGACATTGAGCGACAGATCCTGGCACACCGCTGCAAGCTCGTTGGCGAAGGCGATGTTGACGTCGCGGAACGCGTTCTCGGTCAGTTTCACCAGCTCAGCACTTTCGGCCGTCGTCATGAACAGGTCGCCGGTGACGAAGGTTGAATAGAGTACCGCGGTCCGTTCCGACGATTTGCGGGACAATCCGCCGATCGAACGATCATTGTTGATCAGCTCGGTCAGCACCTTTCCCGGCAGCACGCGCTCGGGCGAATAGGCAACCAGCACATCGGCGTCTTCGCCATGCAGGACAGGAAATTTGAGATCGGGCCGCAACTCGGCAAGCAGCCCGTTCATAATGCGTGTCGTGCCGACCGGCGATGTCGATTCCAACACCACAAGGTCTCCTCGCTTCAGCACCGCGGCGATGCTTCGTGCCGCCGCGAGCACGTAGGTCACGTCCGGCTTATGGTCGTGGGTCATCGGGGTCGGCACGGCGATGATATAGGCGTCCGCCGGCTGCGGCGTGCTGTAGGCCTTGAGCTTGCCGTTCGCCACGACCTTCTGGATCAAGCCATCGAGGTCCGGTTCGACGATGTGGATTTCGCCGCGGTTGACCTTCTCGACCACCGCTCCGTTGACATCGACGCCAATGACGTCGAGCCCGCGGCTGGCGAAAATCGCACAGGTCGGCAGGCCGATATAGCCCATGCCGATTACGGAAACGGTTTTGATTTCAGCCATGATGCAGCAGTTCCTCAACAATCCGGTTACTGGCCCGGCCATCGCCATATGGGTTGTGTCGTTCCGCCATGCCGCGATAGGCGGCCGGATCGTCGAGCAGACGATTGGCGTTGAACAGGATTTTCTCGACATCGGTGCCGACGAGACGGGCGGTGCCGGCCACGATCCCCTCGGGTCGCTCGGTATTTTCGCGCATCACCAGCACCGGCTTGCCGAGCGAAGGCGCTTCTTCCTGCACGCCGCCGCTATCGGTAAGCACCAGATAGCTCTGCTTCTGCAGGTACAGAAACGGCAGATAGTCCTGCGGCTCGACCAGATAGATATTCGGCACGCCTTCCAGCTCTGCGTTGACCACCGAGCGCACATTGGGGTTTGGATGGACAGGGTAGACGATCTGCACGTCTCCGCGCGCCGCCAATCCCTTCAATGCCGTACAGATGCGCTGGATGCCGCCGTCGAAATTCTCGCGGCGATGGCCGGTGACGAGGATCATTTTCTTGGAAGGGTCGAGGAAGGGGAAGCGGGCGGCGAGCTTCGCGTTCATCAGCCTGTCGGCATCGATCGCGCCTGAAAAATGCAACAGCGTGTCGATCACCGTGTTACCGGTCACGAAGATGGTGCTTTCGGCTTTTCCTTCGGCGATGAGGTTGTCGCGCGCCTGAACGGTCGGCGCAAAATGCCAGGTGGCGATGTCGCCGGCAATCTTGCGGTTCAGTTCTTCAGGAAACGGCGAGTTGATGTTGTGGCTGCGCAATCCTGCCTCGACATGAGCGACCGGAATGCGCTTGTAGAACGCAGCCAGAGCCGCGGCCATCGCGGTGGTGGTGTCGCCCTGTACCATGACGATATCGGGCTTCGCCTTGTCCAGCACCTCGGCCATGCCCAGGAGCACGCGCGAGGTCACGTCGAACAGCGACTGGCCGGGTTGCATGATGTCGAGGTCGTGATGCACCGGCAGGCCGGTCAGCTCGACAACCTGGTCGACCATCTCGCGATGCTGGGCGGTGATGCATATTTCGGTGATAAAACCTGGATGAGCAAGAGCGGCACGCGCCACCGGAAAGCATTTGAGCGCCTCCGGCCTCGTGCCGAACACGATCAGCAGTTTCTGCCTCGACGGCAGTTTTGGACGTGAAAGGACGTTCATCGCTGATCCTGGTCGCCTGCAGCCCTCGGGACATGCCGACTATTGCCCGCAAGAGCCATAATAGCGCCGGAAAACGCCTTCGTGATCTCAATTCTTAATATATGATTAACAACCAAGGCCGTGTTCTCCCGGGTTAACTCTTGTGAAAGGTTGGGCTGACAAGTAGTCTATAGTGATAGTCTTGAAAAAGAATATATTGGATTGACTAATATTTTAATCATCGGCCACGCCGACGCATCCCGGCGCTGGGAAAACGAGCTTCTGGCGCGGTTGAGTGCGGCTGGACACGCGGTTTCGAGTTGCCGCGCGCCGGCGCCTGCACCCAATGCACGCGGGATGGATAATGTGCTGGCGCTCGAGGGCCGGCGCTTCGGTCCCTCAATGGCAAGCCGTTCCGAGCCGTTGCCGTCCGGCGATACCGGCCCCACCGACCTTATAATCGATCTCACCGCTACCGCCGCACGACGGGACACGCCGGTCCTGACGCTCGAATTTTGTGGCCACAGCAGCTTTGCCGCGGGCATGACCGAGATGCTGGCGAGCGGGCAATCGCCCGAACTCACCACCCGCCTCGACGGCGTTGCGGTCGCCAGGGCGCGGCCGATGGTCAGCGATCGGCTCTGGCTGTCCCGCAGCAGCAACGACCTGCTCGCCGGGGCGATCTCCCTGGTTGCCCAATGTGTCGCCCGCTTTTCCGCGGGCAAACTTGTGCCGATCGCCGAGAGCCCGGCGCCGACCCTGAAGAAAGGCGGCTTTATCAGGCACTATCTGCCTTTTTTCGGCAGGGGGCTGGTCGACCGCGCCGTGCAAAAACTGCGACGCGGCCGGCGCCCCTTCTATTGGCAGGTTGCCTACCGGCTGATCGACGGGCCAGGCGTCGCCGAGACCGGACAACTCGACGGTAAGCCGTTCACCGTGCTTGCCGATGACGGGCAGCGATTCTACGCCGATCCATTCGTTCTCGATCGCGACGGCCGCCATTTTCTGTTTGTCGAGGAATTTCCCTACGCCACGGGCCGCGGGGTGATTTCCGTCGCCGAACTTGGCACCGACGGCACTTTCGGCGTACCGAGGGTGGTGCTGGAGGAAGCGCATCACCTGTCATATCCGCAGGTGTTCGCTCGCTCTGGCGAGATTTTCATGATCGCGGAAAGTGCTGCGGCGCGCGAAGTGGTACTCTACCGTGCCATGCAGTTTCCGGATCGCTGGGTACGCGACACGGTGCTGATGACGGACAGGGATTTCAACGACGCCACGCTGCTCGAATCCGACGGTCGCTTTTGGCTGTTGGGGACGGAGCGGTTCGGTCACGGCAGCGCGTCGGACACGATGGCCGTCTATTCTGCCCCGGCGCTTCGCGGGCCCTGGGTCGCGCATGCGCTCAATCCGGTCGCCGTCGACCACTCGGCCACTCGGCCGGGCGGCGCTTTCATCCGCCAGGGGGACGCTTTGCTGCTGCCGGTGCAAAACGGGTCTAGAGCCTATGGCGGCGGCCTGGGGTTGATGCGGCTGGATCGGCTTGACGACTTCGATGTCCTGTTTGCACCGCCCCGCCCAATCGATCCGGGGCCGGCATGGGCGCGGGCGGGCAT
The DNA here is from genome assembly GCF_040323155.1 of Mesorhizobium sp. M0060. Classification (NCBI taxonomy): domain Bacteria; kingdom Pseudomonadati; phylum Pseudomonadota; class Alphaproteobacteria; order Hyphomicrobiales; family Phyllobacteriaceae; genus Mesorhizobium; species Mesorhizobium sp. M0060. The sequence goes on along the minus strand of NZ_JAMYUP010000008.1, from coordinate 121,496 downwards.
TCACACGCTCAATCGCGCAGGCAATGTCGAGGTTGTGGATAGCGCCGGCTGACGCGTCTGGAGCCTGCGCTTATCCAAGCCGATCCAGTTTCGGCTCGGATGCGACAGCGGTCGAGGATGTGCTCTTCGGCTGGTTTCTATACGGCACGTTTCTATAGGCAAGCAGCAACACCACGATAGTCGTGATATCCGGCGCTTTTGACGAGAGCGCGTTGTTCGACAGCGCAGCAAGCAGGAATGTCATGGTGCCGATCCATGCCGGCAGCGGCGCCGCGCGCAGCAGCCGAAAAATGAACCAGAATACCAGCACTATAAAGAGCACGGCTATCGGCAAGCCGAAGAGCATGATGATGACCACCGGCGCGCTCTCGATGAAGGGCAGATGCAGCTTCTCGTTGACGATCGCCAGGAGGTCGTCGACGTTCATGCCAAACAGGATGTCTTTCCAGCTAACAAGTCCGAATATCTGGTAGATCGTCACCCGCGCCATGAAATTCTCGTCAAAGATCGTGTTGCCGAATCGATTCAGCAGCCCGCCCGAAAACAGTATGGCCACCAGCACTGCGCCGCCCACCAGGGCGAACAGCAGCACGACGGACTTGGCCTGCCGCTGGTGCTTGAGAGTCAGGCGCGGCCAAGGCACGAACAGCAGCAGAATGAGGGTTTCTCCGGCAGCGAGCATCAGGGCGGCGCGGGCACCTGACGCAGCACAACCGACGAGCAACACGAGAATCGATGCCACCCGCACCCATATGCGCCAGCGCGTCAGCGGCACGAATCCGATGGCTGTGGCGCAGAGCGCGCCTAGTGCCAGTGGGTGCGCCGATAGGCCGATTGGCCTGAACTGCAGTTCGTTGAGACCGTAAGGCATAAATCGATGTTGAGTCACCGCCTCGATCGTGCCGAGCACAGCGCTAAGGATCACCATTCCAAGCACGACGTCGCCCAACGCCCGCCGCACTTCCGCGTTCAAGGCCAGCATCAACAGGCCTGCGGCGCCCGCCACCAGATAAGTATCGATGATGAACCCGGAGGAGCCCGCACGGCCGGTGACGAACAGATAGGGCACCAGCGCGAACATCAGCACCGAATAGCGGATCAACGCTTTGAATATTCCAATTTCGTCGCCCTGCAGCAGAAACGGTCGGCTGAAAAGAACGACGGCAAGCACCAGGAAGATCGCGTAGGTGCCGAAATGCAGCTTCTCGTAGAACGAGCCCCCCTGGGCCGTATAGTTTACGACCATGTTCATCACCTGCGGTGACACCGTAAAGCGAAGCAGGAGCGCGAAGGCCGCGCATAGGAAAAACAGCAGCGACAGCGCGTTCTGACGGCGCGCTCGACTGGACAACAATCGTTCCGATGCGGCAGCGGGATAGCTCATGGCCCATCCAGGTGAAGGTATTCAAACGGCATTCCGGGCAACGAGATCCCTTCAACGTCCGCCGGACGGACAGCGTGAGCGGTAAAATGGGGCAACTTGGAAAATAAGATGTTAACGATGTTTCTGTAGAGCAGGCCAAGCGTAATGATTTAACTAGGGTTGTCACCATGTCTGCCGGTTCCGGCACACCCCCCATCTCCGCGACGGCTTCCAACAACAGTGCATTCGAGCGAATCGCCAACGCGCGGCGCAGGGCAATGTTGCAACAGCATGGCCCAGCCGCGGCGCACAACTCCGCACCTGTGACGCCGCAACCACCCGAGCCCGTCGCGACGGTGACCCTGGACAAGATCGGCGATTTCCTCGAGCTCGATTTTCGACGCCTGTTCGTCTGGCTGCGGGCCGGCCTCGCTCTGGCGTGCATGCTGGCGGTAATCGGCGGCATTGTCGGCGGCGCCTATGCATTGCTGAGCAAGCAGCGTTACACCGTCACGACGGAGGTACTCATCAACCCTTCCAATTTGCAGGTTGTGGAAAACGACCTCTACTCGCAACCGGGCCAGGTCGATAGCCAGCTGCTCAGCACGCGCAGCAAGCAGCGCATCTTGACCTCGGGCAACGTGCTTTCCCGTGTGGTGGACGAACTGAATCTGACTCACGATCCAGAGTTTTTCGATCCAGACCGGAGCACACCCCCGTCTGGCGCTGTGGCGAGTGGCAGCAAGCCCGACCCGAGGCTTGTCGCCTTGAAGAACCTAGCGGACCGGGTAGACGCCACCGCGGACCCAACCTCGTTTGTCACAACCCTCTCGGTATCTGCGGAAACCACCGCCAAGGCGATCCTGATCTCGCAGGCCATAGTCAAAACCTTCCAGGAAGAACTCGCCAAGGCCGAAGCTGCCGGTGCCAGCCGTGCCGCGGCTGCCCTCGACAGCCGCCTTGGCCAACTCAAGAGCGACGTGCAGGCTGCCGAAGAGAAGGTCGAGAGCTACAGGCGCAGCCACAACCTGTCCTCCAGCAATGGCCAGCTCGTCAGTTCGCAGACGATGACGCAGCTCAACGGCGAAATCGTCGATGCGCAATCGCGCGTCATCGCTGCGCAGTCAAGTTACGACGCCTTGATTGCATCCGGCATCAATGGGGCCAATCCCGACCCCACGGTTTCGGAAGCGCTCGCGGCGCTGCGCGACAGGTCAAACAGCCTGCGGCAGCAGATCGATTCACAGTCCATGACCTTCGGTCCGCGCCACCCGACGATTGTCAGGCTCAGGACGGAACTCGAGACCGTCAACTCGCAACTCCGGGCGGAGTTCTCGCGCACCGTCGGCACGGCAAAGGCCAACCTTGACAAGGCCAAGGCTTCATTGGCTTCTCTCAACGTCAGGATGAACGATCTGAAGGGCAACGTTTTCACCGACAGCGAGTCCGAAGTCGCCCTGCGTGAGCTTGAACGCGATGCCGCCTCGAAGAGAGCGGTCTATGAGAGCTTCCTGTCGCGTGCGCGCCAAATCAGCGAGCGCGAGCAGATCGACACCACAAACGTACAGGTGATTTCGACCGCGGTGCCGCCACCAGGGCGCTCATGGCCCCCGCGCACTCCCCTGGTGGCAGGCGTGGGAGCGTTCGCAGGCTTTGCCCTGGGCATGCTGCTGGCCATTGGCATGGGCATCGTCCGCGACATGCGCCGGCCGCCGAACCGATCAGGTCTTGCCGCCAGCCGAGCCTGAAGCGGGGCATGGCGAAGCGCATCGTTTTCCACATTGCCAGCCTGAGGGGCGGCGGCGCCGAGCGTGTATTCGTCCTGATGGCAAATGAACTGGCGTCGCGTGGCCACGAGGTCACGCTTTTTACCTGGAACGCGGAAGGGCCTAACGCCGCGCTGCGCTCCGCTGCCGTGCATCTGGTCGACTTCGGCCTTCCCTTGCGCGGCGAGGGTTACGCCAAGTCGGCGACGCTGAAAGGCATCGTGCGAAGCGCAAATTTGTTCCGCCGCCTTGATCCCGATGCGGTCTATAGCGCCCCGGAATTCGCCAATCTGGTGATGGCGCTGGCGCTTATGTTGGCCAGAAGCCGAGCAAAATTCTTTCCAAGCTTCCACGCCGCTGCCTCGCTGCCTGCCAGCGGCCTCGGCGCGAGGATGGCGATCTGGCTTTCCGCGCTGGTTGCAGCGCGCGCGACCAAAGCCATCGCCGTTTCGGTGGGTGTCGGCCGTGACATTGTCACCCGCGGCTTTCCCAAGTCCAAGGTCGTGGTCATCAACAACCCGCTGCCGCCGGCTGAAGCACCGCAGGGGAATTCCTATGCCTGGCAGGCAAAATTGGCAGCGATGGGCGATGGCCCGGTCATCGCCACCGCCGGGCGCCTGGTGCCGGTCAAGGATCACCGGACTTTGCTGCGGGCCTTCGCTGCCGTGCGCGCCGGCCGCCCTGCCCGGCTTGTCATCTTCGGCGAAGGCCCGCTGGCTGCCGAATTGTACGCCTATGCCGAACAGACCGGCATAGGCGCGGACGTGCTCTTTGCCGGCTACGTCAACGATCCTGCAGCCTGTTATGCCGCAGCCGATCTGTTCGTCCTTACATCCACCAGCGAAGGCTTTGGCAATGTGTTGGTCGAGGCGATGGCTGCCGGTGTCCCCGTAATCTCCACCGATGCGCCGCATGGACCGCGCGAGATTCTCGGTGACGGCCGTTTCGGTGCGCTGGTCCCGGTTGGAGACGCCGCAGCCCTGGCGAAGGCGATGACCGAAATGCTGGACCACCCCACCCCTGCTGCCGTCCTGAAAAGCAGGGCGGCGGATTTCACAGTCGACAAGATCGGCGATCGGTACAAAGCCTTGCTCTAATTGTCGCGCACGGCCAGCAGATCGCGGTGGCATGTGATCGGAGTGGTCGCGCTTTCATTTATGCGAATCTCTCGACGATCAGCCGCAACGGCCGTGCTCTTTCAAGAAAAGCCTTTTGCGCACCCGCTGTCGGTTACCGTCCAGGTCGGCGCGCTGGTATTCGGATGACACCGACCTTCGGAAAATTGCTCGAGGAGATGTCCAGGCGCAGCCGATGGCCGGCACGGAAGTCCTGGCTGATTTCGGCGGCAAGCGAGTCATCTCAAGACAGAAAACCGGTTGCGCAAACGTTTCGATGGCACTAGCTTTGGGAAAGTCACAACGGCCGCCCCAGGCGGATTCAAAGATTGTGAGACTGGGAAACGCAAGATTTCGAGGAGGAGCGTGCGTGCGCTTGCCCGTCACCACGTCGAGGACGACAGCTCCGCGATGACGACGATCGTTGAGGTCGCTCGCAGGGCAGGCGTGTCGGTGTCGACCGTTTCGCACGTCGTCAATCGAACCCGCTATGTCTCCCCGGCCACCGCCCGATCGGTGAGTGAGGCGATCGCTGCTCTCGGCTATCTGCCCAACAATGTCGCGCGCTCGCTGAAGCGAGCCTCGACGAGCAGCGTCGGCCTGGCGATTTCGGCGATTTCAAATCCCTATTTCAGCGACATCATCTGCGCCGTCGAGACCGAGTGTGCGCGCCTTGGGCTCATGGTGTTCCTGTCGGATACGCAGGATGATCCGGACAAGGAGCTGGCTGTCGTCCAGGCACTGCACCAGCGGCGCGTCGACGGGATCATCCTGGCGCCCTCTGCCGCGCCGCAAGCCGTATTGCGATATCTCTCGGAACGGTCCCTGCCCTGCGTCTTGATCGACCGACTGCCCGACGATCGCTTTGATCAGGTCGGTGTCGAGAATTTCAAGGCCATCCGCGCGCTGATCGATCACGTCGTGTCCTTCGGGCATCGCCACATCGGTTTCGTTGCCGGACAGCGGGGATTTGCCACCACGTTGGAGCGCATCGATGGATTTCGCGCCGCACTGGCGGCCAACGGCCTGGAGTTTGTGCCAGACTACGTCGTGACGGGAAACGCGACCACCGCCAGTGCGAGCGCCGCCGCCCATGCCCTGCTGTCGCTGCCGCTGCCGCCGACTGCCCTGGTGACCGGCAACAATCTGTCGACGATCGGCGTGATGCGCGCTGTCCGTGAGCGAGGGCTCGCTGTCCCCAAGGACATATCGCTGGTCGGCTTCGACGATTTCGAATGGGCCGACTACTTCGAGCCGCGACTGACGCTGGTCGAACAACCCTGCGACGATTTGGGCAGGCAGGCAGCCGCGTTGCTGATTGAGCGGATTGGACTTCCGGATGGCCAGCGACGCACGGTTCGCCTTGAGCCGACGCTGCGCCTGCGCGCATCCTGCGGGAGACCGGCATGACTTCGCCACTCCTGACCATGAATGGCGTCGTCAAACGCTTCGGTGGTGTTCATGCTTTGCGCGGCGTCGATTTCGAACTGCGGGCGGGCGAGATCCATGCGCTGCTGGGCGAGAACGGCGCCGGCAAGTCGACACTGATGAACATCCTATCCGGTGTGCACGCCCCTGACGAAGGAACGGTCACGATCGATGGCGCACCAGTGCATTTTGCCAATCCGCGCGAAGCCCAGGCCGCCGGCATCGCCACGATCTTCCAGGAACTCGATCTCGTGCCTGGCCTCGATGTTGCGGCCAATCTTTTCCTCGGCCGCGAGTTGGTCAACCCCGGCGGTTTTCTCGATGTTGCAAGCATGCGCGAAGAAGCCCGCACCCGGCTGACCGCCATCGAGTTGGACATCGATGTCGAACGGCCCGTCGGCGAACTGTCGATCGGGCATCGTCAGGTCGTGGCAATCGTCAAGGCTCTGTCCTATGCATCGCGTGTCCTGATCATGGACGAGCCGACGGCGGCCCTGACGGTCAGCGAGGTGGACAGGCTCTTCACCATCATGCGCAAGCTCAGCGCCACCGGCGTGGGCATCGTCTACATCTCGCATCGGCTTGAGGAGGTTCCCAAAGTCGCGGACCGGGTAACGGTGATGCGCGACGGCCGGGTGGCCGGGACGACAGCCCCAGACGCACCGCAGGCCGAACTGGTCAGCCTTCTCGTCGGCCGGCCCCTGGAGGAACTTTACCCGAAACGCACACGCGCGGCAGGTCGCCGGCTCCTTCATCTCAAGGACGCCCGTTTCCATCCCGTTCGAGCGAGCGCCGGCTGGCAGGTTCCCCAAAAGGTTTCGCTCGATGTACATGAGGGCGAAATTGTCGGGCTGGCGGGCGTCATGGGTGCCGGCCGTACCGAGTTGCTCAGCGCGCTCTACGGCACCGGCCTGGCCGGCCGTTGGGCCGGCACCGTCGAGGTCGACGATCGCCCCGTGCGCCTCGAGTCCATCAGAGCTGCGCGCAGGGCCGGCGTCGCCTTCGTCACCGACGACAGGCGAGGAAGCGGGCTGATGCTGCGCACAGCCGTCGGCCGCAACCTGATCATGTCAGTGCTGCGACGGATCTCGCCGCGTGGCTTCATGTCGATGGCACGCGAAGCAGCCGCGGTGGCGCGCTCGTTCGGCCAATTCGACATACGACCGCGCAATGCCGCCATCCCGGTCGGCGCGCTGTCGGGTGGCAACCAGCAGAAAGTGGTGCTTGCCAAGGAGATCCTCGGCAATCCGCGGCTGCTATTGCTGGATGAACCGACCCGTGGCGTCGACGTCGGCGCCAAGGCGGAAATCTATGCCAGGCTTCGCGATCTGGCATCGCAAGGCCTCGGCATACTCGTCGCCTCGAGCGAAATGCCTGAGCTGATTGGCCTGTGCGATCGCATTGTGGTTCTTCGGGAGGGGTGCAACGTGGCGGAATTCAAAAGCGGCGTCGATGAACACACGGTGCTTGCCGCCGCAACCGGAAAGGCCTCCTGATGTTCGACACCAGCACGGCAGATACCGACCTGCCGAGCGGCAAGACAGCTCAGAAGCGGCGCGATCCGCTTGCACTCATCGTTCGGTTCCAGAGCCTGATCGGCTTGGTGGTCGTTGTGATCGGCGGCATCATCTTCTCGCCGCGCCGGCACGGACAGATACTGTTCATCGCCCCGGACAACATCGCCAACATCGTACGCGCCGTGTCCGAGACCGGCATCATCGCGATCGGCATGACTTTCGTCATCATCACTGCGGGCATCGACCTCTCGGTTGGCGCTTTGCTTGGCCTGGCCAGTGTCGTTACGGCCACGATGATGATCAATGGCGGCGTTGGCCTCGTGCCGACGATCCTTGCCGTGCTTCTTGCCGGTGTGGTCTTCGGTGCCGTTCAGGGCTCGATCTCGACGCGCTTCCGCCTCGAGCCCTTCATCGTGACCCTCGCGGGCCTTCAGGCCGCGCGCGGTCTGGCCTTGGTCGTCTCGGGCAACGAATACATCAACATCTCCTATGGCGACGGACCCGGGCTTGCCCCGGCTGTGTTTGCCATTCTGGGCGAGCGCCTGTTCAACAATGTGGTGCCGGTGGCGACCATCGTCTTCATCGCTTTTGCGGCGATCGCCACCGTGGTTCTCAACACCACCCGCTTTGGCCGCTATGTCTTTGCCGTCGGCGGCAATGAGCGGGCGGCGCGCCTCTCGGGCGTTCCCGTGTCCGCCGTCAAGATCACCGTCTATGCGATCACCGGCTTTGCGGCCGCTCTCGCCGGCATCGTCCATGCAGGGCAGTTCAACTTCGGCAGTGCCAATGATGGCGCCGGTTACGAACTTACCGCCATCGCCGCGGTCGTCATCGGCGGCACCAGCCTGTTCGGCGGAGCCGGATCGATGATCGGCACGGTCGCCGGCACGATCATGCTCGGCGCGCTCGCCAACGTCCTGCAGCTCAACAACATCACGCCCGCCCTGCAATTGCTCGCGACAGCCGCGATCATCATCCTGGCGGCAGTTCTTCAGTCCCTCGTCCGTCGCCGCGAAGGTCTGGTCCGTTAAGTGGGCGACATTGGAAGACTCCGGACGCCCAACTTACCCTGCGTCGGGAGAGTGAAGCTCAGCAAACCAACAGTCGAGCCAAGGGCATCGACAGGAAGGAAACAACCATGGTTATCAGGAGCACACGCAATAGCAGACAAAGGGCCTGGCAAACGTGTCTGCTTGCCGGGACCTTTCTCGCAGCCGCTGGAGGGGCTCAAGCTGCGGACCCGTTGGTCAAGGCATGCTCCAAGACCGGCGAATTCGTGGTCGGCTTTTCTCAGGCCAACAATGCCGAGCCGTATCGCCAGCACGTCAATGACGAACTCACCGCCGCCGCCAAGGCAGTGCCCCAGTTCACCTTGCAGATCGCCGATGGCGCCGGCAGCGTGAACACCCAGACCTCGCAGGTCGACAATTTCATCACCCAGAAGGTCGACCTGCTGCTGATATCGCCCTTCGAAGCATCGCCGCTGACGCCGGCGGTGAAGCGGGCCATGGAGGCCGGCATCCCCGTCATCGAGCTCGACCGCAAGACGGTCGGCGATCCGGGCAAGGACTACACGGCCTTTATTGGCGGCGACAATTACAAGATCGCCTTCGAAGCCGGCAAATACACCGCCACGAAACTGCTTCCTGACGGCGGTGAAGTTGCCGTTCTGGAAGGGCTGCCCAGTTCGACCCCTGCCGTGGAACGGCTCAACGGCTTCAAGGACGGCGTCAAGAAGAACGACAAGATCAAGGTCGTCGCCGAGCAGGCAGCGGACTGGCTGCCGGACAAGGCACAGACGGCGTTTGCCGCCATGCTGCAGGCCAATCCCGATATCAAAATGGTCTACGCGAGCAACGACATGATGGCCGCCGGAGCGCGGCTTGCCGCCAAGGGCGCCGGCAAGGAAGGGCAGATCAAGATCATCGGCACCGACGGCCTGCCAGGTCCTGCCGGCGGCATCCGGGCCGTTGCTGAAGGCGAATGGGCTGCAACCTTCACTTATCCGACGGGCGCCAAGGAGGCGATCGATATGGCAAAGTCGGTTCTTCTCGATTGCGCCACATCCGTCGAGCCGACGGTCACCGTGGCAACGACGGCGATCACGCCGGAAAACGCCAAGCAGATGATGGGTAAATAAAAATTGCGTGGCAATTGCGGTGCGGAGATCGAATTGGCACCTCCGCACCGTGTTAGCGCGTCGTTTTCGCTCATCGGCCGGCCTTCGGCAACGGCGAGGGTATCCAGGGCCCAATCAGATCGACCGTCGCTGCTCCGAAACAGCAAGAATGGAAGCCTCGGGAAGCCGCCATTAACTTTTCGTTAACCATGCCGGGCTAGCCTTAACCAATCAGTAAGGACTCGCCTCTGTGACCTGCGTCGCTCCCATCCAAAACAAGTCCATACGCTTTCGAGCACGCTCGTTTGTAGCCTTCACCCTCACCCCTGAGGCCCCGTTGGGGGAATGGCTGCAAAGCCTGGATCACTGGACCGAAAACTCTCCCGGCTTTTTTGCCGGCCGCCCGGTCGTGCTCGACCTGAATATGCTGAAGCCGGAGGTGGGCGAGATCGAAGATCTGGTCTCACAGCTCGCGGCGCGCGGGATCCGTGTCTACGCGATCGAAGCCGATGGCAACATTGCTCTTGATGCCGATCTGCCGCCGCTCCTCGTTGGCGCCAAGGAAGCCACCGCTGACGCGATTTACGTGCAGCCGGACCCGAAGGTTGCCTCAGAGTTCAAGACCGAAGAGCCGGAGGCGCCGAACTCGCTGATGATCAAGGCGCCGATCCGCTCCGGCCAGTCGGTCTTTCACCCCGATGGCGATGTGGTCATTGTCGGCTCCGTCAGTTCCGGTTCCGAAATCATCGCCGGGGGGTCGATCCACGTCTACGGCACGCTGCGTGGACGTGCGTTCGCCGGCGCAACAGGAAATTCCGCGGCTCGTATCTTTTGCCGGAAAAACGAAGCCGAACTTCTGGCGGTGGACGGCTGGTACCGCACCGCCGAGGAGATGGACGCCTCCTCGCGAGGAAGGCCGGTCCAGGCTTTTCTCGAGGACGGCGCACTTTGCGTCGCACCGCTCAATTAACAAAACATTGGAGGCACAAATATGGGCAAGGTAGTGGTTGTCACATCCGGCAAAGGGGGTGTCGGCAAGACGACCTCGACGGCCGCTCTCGGCGCCGCGGTCGCGAAAACCGGCAAGCGGGTGGCCCTCGTCGATTTCGACGTTGGCCTGCGCAATCTCGATCTGATCATGGGCGCCGAGCGGCGCGTCGTTTTCGATATCGTCAACGTCATTCAGGGAACCGCCAAGCTTTCGCAGGCGCTGATCCGTGACAAGCGGCTCGACACGCTGTTCCTGCTGCCGGCTTCGCAAACGCGCGACAAGGATGCTCTCACCGAGGAAGGCGTCGCCGACGTAATCGACAAGCTGCGCTCGGTTTTCGACTACGTCTTCTGCGACAGTCCGGCCGGCATAGAGCGGGGCGCGCAACTTGCCATGCGCTTTGCCGACGAGGCGGTTATCGTGACCAATCCGGAAGTGAGTTCGGTCCGCGATTCCGATCGCATCATCGGCCTGCTCGACTCCAGGACGATGAAAGCCGAACAGGGTGAATCGATCGCCAAACACGTCCTCGTCACGCGCTACGATGCTGCGCGCGCTGCCCGCGGCGAGATGCTCAGTATCGATGACGTTCTCGAGATCCTGTCCACGCCCTTGCTGGGAATAATTCCCGAGAGCCAGGATGTGCTGCGCGCATCCAATGTGGGCGCGCCGGTTACGCTCAGCGAAAACACGAACCCCGCTGCACGCGCCTATATCGACGCAGCAAGAAGACTTGAGGGCGAGGACCTGCCGGTCATCTTGCCTTTCGAGCGGAGGGGCCTCCTCGACCGGCTGTTGGGAAGGAGGGCAGCATGAACCTGCTCGACATCTTCAAGCGCCGCGGCAGCGCGCCGGTGGCGCGCGAGCGCTTGCAACTGCTGTTGGCTTACGAGCGCCGCAACCGCAACCAGCCCGATCTCGTCTCCGTGTTGCGCGAGGAGATCATGGCTGTAATCGCCAGGCATGTTCAGGTCGACCAGGATTTCCTGCAGGTGAGCATGGATCACGGCGAAACGACGTCGAGGCTGGAGATCGACATCCAGATCCCCAACAAAGTCGCAATGCCCATGGCCGCCGCGTTCTAGCAGAACCTCACAGCCAAGCCTTGCATCGGCTGCTCATGTGGGCGCGATGGGCCTTATCTCGCGGTGCCACATTTGATCGCGTTTGATCCTGGCCCTCGCTGGAGACTCGCGCACGGTTTGGGTCAGAAGCCATGCCGTTTGCATTTGGTAGAGAAGCCCCGCGACTGGATCCAGCCGCGGGGCGCAAATTGAGTTCTCGACGGACCTGCCGTCAAATGTTGGCGAGCAATTCGTTGACGCGGCTTTCCATGTCGGCAAGGGCAGTGTCGACGTCCTTCTGGCCACTGATTGCGGCACTCATCTCTTCGCCGATAATGTCCTGGATCGCAAACTGGCGCTGTACGGCGGACGGCAGCGGCTTGCCGAGATCGGCGACCGCAGAGATCGTGTTGCGATGCGGCAGGGCCTTGAAGGCGTCCGAGGTGATGACGGCCTTATAGGCCGGCAGGTGACCGGTGCGCGACCACTCAAAGTCGTTGTCGGCGAAGAACTTCAGGAATTTGCCGATGGCCGCGGTCTGTTCAGGTGTGCGGTCTTTCTGCGACACGGCCCAGGTGTGGCCGTCGGCATATTGCGCATGGGCGCCGCCAAACAGCTGCGGATATGGATAGACCGCATAACCGCCCTTGTTGAGCGCCGTACCCTTGGTTTCGGACTGGGCGTTGTAGTCGCCGACCACCCAGGTGCCGTTAAGGTGGACGCCACCCTCGCCGGCAAGGAAGGCGTTGATCGAGCCGCCATAATCGAGGTCCTTGGTGGTGTAGCCCTTCTCGAAGATCGCCTTGTACATCTCGACGACCTTCTTGGCTTCCGGCGTATTCAACTTCACATGCTTCGGATCGGCAAAGAAATCGGAACCCTGCTGGAAAAGATAGGTGTAGAGATTGCGTGTGTAGAGTGCAGTCTCATTGGTCAGGTTCTGGACGAAGTAAGGCTTGCCGGTTTTCTGCTTGAACTGTTCGGCCTGGGCGAGCAGTTCCTCGGGCGACTTTGGAAAGATCGGCGTACCGTCGGCATTGACGAGGCCGGCTTGTTTGAACAGATCCATGTTGACGTGATAGAGCATCGTCCAGCTGTCGATCGGCAGGCCATAGATCTTGCCGTCTTTGGTGGCGCCATTGCGCGCCGCGTCGGTGAAGGCGTCGGGTGTCACGCCGACCGACTTCAAGAGATCGTCGAGCGGCATCAACAGGCCCTTCGACTGATAATCCGACAATACGGATTCATGGATCGTGACGATGTCCGGAGCGTCGCCTGAAGCGAACTGCGCGGTCAGCTGATCATAACCCGGCCATTCCACCGTGGTGACGTTGACGTGGACATCGGGATTGTCGGCGTTGAACTTGTTGATCAGCGAGGTGATGATGCCGCATTCGCCAACGGCCTTGGTGGGATCGGTGTTGGTGCCGAAATCGGCATCGCAGGCGCCGAAAAAGCGCTGCACACTCAGTTCCGTCGCCGCAAAGCTTGGACTTGCAAGCATCATTGCGCCCACAGAGACTGCGGCAAACAGTATTTTCTTCAGTTTCATATCAGTTCCTCCTACTGAGTTTCCGCCACTCCACCCTGGATTGGCCTTCGTACTTCAATCGCTGCGCATTCCCCGGCCGGTAATTTTCGTTATCTCACCGCAGCGCCGGAGACCGCCGTGACGATGTATTTCTGGAAAAACAGGTAGACGATCAGGATTGGTGCACCGGCGAACACCGCCTGCGCCATCAGGAAGCCGATGCCTTCGGACTGGGCGAAATTGGTCTGTGTCGAGGCCATGCCGACCGTCAGCGTGAACATGTCCTTCTTCGTTGCCGAAATCAGCGGCCAGAAGTAATCGTTCCACGCGCCGAGAAAGGTGAAGATGCCGAGCGTCGCCTGTGCGGGCAGCGTGAGCGGCAGAAGCACCTTCCAGAAAATCCTGAAGCGGCCGGCATTGTCCAGCATGGCGGCTTCGTCCAGCTCCTTCGGGATGGCCTTGAAATATTGGGTCATCAGGAAGACGCCGAACGGAGCCGAAAGGCCTGGCAGAATGAGCCCTTGATAGGTGTTGTGGAACTTCAGCATGCTGAATATCTGGTGGCGGGCGACAAGCACTGCCTGTTCCGGGACCGCCAGGCCGAACAGCACGATCACGAACAGCACGTCCCGGCCGGGGAAATTCAGCCGTGCAAAGCCGTAGCCGGCGAGCGACGACAGGATCAACGTGCCGAGCGTCAATCCGCCCGAGACGATGATGCTGTTGCGCACCCAGATGAACACCGACGAAGTGCCGACGGTGTTGATGTAGTTCTTCAGTGTATAGGGCGCGTGGAACACCGAATTCGGATCGGCCATCAGCTCTGCATTGTCCTTGAGCGACAGGCCGATGACCCACAGAACCGGCGCGATCATGACGATCGAAAGCAGGATGACGAGGGCCAGCAACAAATGGTCGCCAAATGCCCGTCCCTTGATGGAAACTGCTGGGGCGCTCATGCCTGGTCTCCCCTGCTGCGTGTGACCAGGTACTGGGCCATGGCCGCGATCAGGATGAGGATGAACAGGATTTCCGATGCCGCGGCACCCAAGCCGAGATCCCAGCGACGGAATGCGGTGTCGTAGATGTAGAGCACGAGCGGTTTGGTCAGGTTGTTCGGGCCGCCGCGCGTCATCAGCCAGGCCTGGCCGAACAGCTGGAATTGCAGCACGATCTGGATAATGATCACCAGGATGAAGGTCCGTTTGATCGACGGCAGCGTGATCGAGCGTAACGTCTGCCAGCGATTGGCATTGTCCAGGGCTGCCGCTTCGTAAATATCCTGCGGAATCTGCTGGAGCGCCGAGAGAAAGAGCATCATCGGCAGGCCGATGCACCACCAGATGGTGGCAATGGCGATGCCGACCATCGCAAGGTTGGGATCGGAAATGAAAGCCGGGGCAGTTGCGCCGAACCATCCGTAGATCGTCGATAACAGGCCGACATTCGGAATGAAAACGATGCGCCAGATCAGCGTGACGATGGTGACCGACAGCACCGAGGAGGAAAAGAACAGGGTCCGCAGCACCGCGGCAGTGCGCGTGCGGCGATTGAGGCAAAGCGCCAGAAAAAGGCCGATCAGCGCCAGCGTCGGCACCGTCAGCAGCACGAAGTAGAAGGTGTTCCAGATCGATTGAAGGAAGACCTTATCGTGATACAGCCTGACGTAATTGCCGAAACCGACAAAATTTCCGGACGAGAACGTGTCGGCCTTGTGGAAACTCAGCCACATCCCCCAGAGCAGCGGGAAGAGCAGCAGCGTCGTGAAGAAAAACAAGAATGGCGCAACGAAAATGAAGTTTCGCCATTGCGGCGCATAGATGTCGGCGGTCGGGGCTCTGACGCCGGCGGCGAGCGTCGCGGTCGGGGTCATCGCCAGCCGGTCAACCATGTCAGGCCTCCCTCGCGTGCCAGGCGCGGCCGGTCTCGTTGAACAGATGCGATTTCTGGCCGTCGAAGGCGAGCCCGATCCGGTCGCCGACGGCGACGCGGCTGTTACCGGCATCCGAGCCGACGATCTGCTGGCCATCGCCCAGCCGCGCGTAGATCAGGGTGCGTTCGCCGAGCCGCTCGAGCACATCGACCACGCCGTCGGCATTGCCCTGTCCGGCGGCAACGATGCGGACGTCTTCCGAACGGATGCCGAAGGTGTACTTGCCATCGGTCAATTGGCTGGAGGCGATCTCGGTCTGCACCGATATGCCGTCCGCAAACCTGGCCGTGACGTTCTCTCCGGATTTGTCGAGCGTCGCGTCGACAAAGTTCATTGCCGGCGCACCGACGAAACCGGCGACGAATTTGGTCGCCGGGCGCTCGTAGATCTCCATCGGAGTGCCGATCTGATCGATCTTGCGATTGTTCATGACGACGATGCGGTCGGCGAGCGTCATTGCCTCGACCTGATCGTGGGTGACGAAGATCATTGTCGACTGCAGGCGCTGGTGAAGCTGGGCAAGTTCGATGCGGGTGCGGGTGCGCAACGCCGCATCGAGATTGGAGAGCGGCTCGTCGAACAGGAAGGCCTTCGGCTCCTTGACGATCGCACGGCCGATGGCGACGCGCTGGCGCTGACCGCCGGAGAGCTGGCCCGGCTTGCGATCGAGCAAATGCGGCATTTCGAGGATGCGGGCGGCTTCGTTGATGCGCGCCTCGATGACCTTGCCTGGTACGCCGATATTCGCAAGTCCGAAGGCCATGTTGTCGCGCACCGTCATGTGCGGATAAAGCGCATAGGACTGGAACACCATGGCAATGCCGCGCTTGCCCGGCGGCAGATGATCGATGCGCTCATTGTTGATGGCAATCTCGCCGCTATCGACAGCTTCGAGACCGGCAATCATTCGAAGAAGCGTCGATTTTCCGCAACCGGACGGCCCCAGAAACACGATGAATTCGCGTGCCCTTATGGAGAGCGACAGATGATCCAGCACCGTCATGGCACCGAACTGCTTGCTCACATTCCTGATCTCGATATCGGCCGTCACGTTGACGCTCCTCCTCAGCGTTTGCGCTTTCTCGATGATCCGCCCCGAAGTCAGAGCCTCAGGCGTATGACTTGGTAGGAATAGGCCGGCAGCGACAGGCTCAGCTTGCCGCCGATGACCGAGGCGCCCTCACCCTTCCTGGGGCCGACTTTGCTTGGGTTTTCGGCCGAATTGACGGCTTTCAGATCGGCGTGTGCCATCACTTGGTGATCGACGATCTCCGCTGCGCCGAAGCCGGTGAAGTCGACCACTGTTTCGATTGCCTCGCTCGAATGGCGGTTGACGGCAAAGAAGGTGACGTGGCCGGTTTGCCTGTCGTGCACACCGGCGACATCGACATAGGCGACGTCGCCCGCAACGGTGGATTTGTAGGTCGGGCTTTCCACCTTGAGATCCAGCGCATTGCCGCGGCCGTAGGTAGAAGCAAACAGATAGGGGTAAAAAATCGTCTGGCGCCATGCCGGGCCATTCGGAACGGTCATGATCGGCGCAATGACGTTGACCAGTTGCGCCAGGCAGGCGATCTTGACGACATCGGAACGGCGGATGAAGGTGTTGAGGATCAGGCCGACCTGCAGCACATCCTCGAAATTGTAGATGTCTTCGAGCAACGGCGGAGCAAAGGGCCAACCGTCGCTGCCGCCGAGTATTTTCTTGTCCTGCTCCTTGGAATGGTACCAGACGTTCCATTCGTCGAATGAGATGTAGACCTGCTTGTTGGAGCGCTTCTTGGCCTTGATATAGTCGATGACGCCGGCGACCGAGACAATGTAGTCGTCGAGCTTTTCGCTCATGGCGAGATAGTTCGGAGCGTCGTTGGCTTCGTTGTCAAAATACATGTGCAGCGAGATGTGGTCGACTTCGTTGTAGGTATGGTCGAGAACGGT
This sequence comes from Mesorhizobium sp. M0060, assembly GCF_040323155.1. Taxonomy (NCBI): domain Bacteria; kingdom Pseudomonadati; phylum Pseudomonadota; class Alphaproteobacteria; order Hyphomicrobiales; family Phyllobacteriaceae; genus Mesorhizobium; species Mesorhizobium sp. M0060. Next base: position 104,731 of record NZ_JAMYUP010000008.1, on the reverse strand, counting down.
CGCTTCCCATTCAGGGTAGGTCGGCATCTTGGCATTCGAAGAGCCGCAGATCACGAGCTCGAGCGACTTGGAGAAGGCGCGCATGGCCTTGGCCGTCTCATGCGCCAGCCGGCCATACTCGTCCGCGGTCTTGTGGCCGATCTGCCAAGGACCGTCCATTTCGTTGCCGAGGCACCAGAGCTTGACGTCGAAGGGCTCCTTGCGGCCGTTGGCGATGCGCTTGTCGCTCCATTTACTGCCGCCGGGATGGTTGGCGTACTCCAGAAGGTTGCGTGCTTCGTCGAGGCCGCGCGAGCCGAGATTGACGGCAAGCATCATCTCGGTGTTGGCGGAGGTGCACCAATCGGCAAATTCATGCAGCCCGACTTCGTTGCTTTCCGACGTGTGCCAGGCGAGGTCGAGCCGCACCGGGCGCTCCTCCTTGGGGCCGATGCCGTCTTCCCAATTGTAGGCGGAGACGAAATTGCCGCCGGGATAGCGGACGATCGGAACATTTAGTTCCCTGACGAGATCGATGACGTCCTGACGCATGCCATTGGCATCCGCCGTCGGATGGCCTGGCTCGTAGATGCCGGTATAAACTGCCCGCCCGAGATGCTCGATGAAGGATCCGTAGAGCCTCGGATCGATTTCCGAGACAACATAGTGCGGATGTGCCGTAACGGCTGCCTTCATGCATTCCTCCCATCGATATCACAAATGATGATTTAAATCATCTTGCCCGATATCAAAGGTGAATTGGCAGCTGTTCGTCAAGCCAAAATTGCCAAAAGTAGGACAATTAGACGAAGGCTTTGGCTCAGTAAAAAGTCAGTCATTTGAAATTGCTGCACTATTTTTCAAACCCGGTTTGATGATATCAACCGGTTTTGATCCTGAGCAGGATATCCTGATCGTAATTTCCAAAGCCCTTGCCGAAAATGTTGATCCCGCCGGGGCGTTTGGCGTCGTCCTTAACGCCGATACGAATGCGGATTGAATGATGGCTCTTCAGATCGAGTGCAACGAGGCCGGTTTCGGAAATCCTGACGCCGTCGACATAGGCGCCGTCAGTGGCAATTCGCCAGTTCTTCAGCTTGCCGTATTGCGAGCCCTTGAGCTTCCACCAGGAAGGCGTGAAGACGCCGCGCTTGTCGCCGAAATCTCCCGGTGACGTCCAGGTGCCGACATCGACTCCATTGATCGTCAGGGTGATGTCAGAGGGCCAATCGGCGCTGGTGCCCGGCACTTCCGAGGACAGCTCAATCGCCACTTCGAGTTCGGTGATCTCGGTATTGGCGAGCTTGGCATTGTTAGGGAACTGGTATTCGACAAAGCCGCGCGTGAACCACAGCAGCCCGGCCTTCATGCGGTCCGGATCGAGGAAGGTGTTCGGTACATCGAGCAGGCCGATGATGCCGTCCGGCGAACAAAGGCCGCAGGGCGCGGTAACCTCGAAGCCGGTGTAAAGCCCGATCGGCATCGACACTTCGATCGCGTCGTTCTTGACCGCACGATATTCGCTCTTGAACACGACGAGCACTTCTTCGGCCGTCGGATAACAGATTTTCTGACTGCCTTTCTTCGCTTTCTGGTTCTCGGTGCGGATCAGCCCCGCATCCTCTAGCACCTGGATATTGGTCGAGACGGTCGACTGCGGCAGCGACAGCACGGCGGCGATTTCGTTAACATTCATCGGCCCTTTCTCATGCAGCAGTTTCAGCATCGAGATACGCGTCGAGGAGGCAAGCCCCTTGAGCACGGCAATGCCTTCCTCAGGTTCGATCACCAGAAAATTGCGACTCATGAAATTGCCCGGCCCACGCAAATTTATATCCGAAATTATCCTGTATATCGGGATATCTGATTTAATCAACGTGCAGGCAGAACCCCGAGCATTTTGTTGAATCCAGCAGAGCGATGGTCGCGCGGTGGCCCTGCACAGAATTCGTGCAGGAGCCATATGCAGAGTGGACACCTGAACGCTGATCGCCCAATCTAGTCCGCAGCCGAGCCCGGTGATGGCGGCTCGCACACATAAACTGGTTGGACGGGTCGTGACCAAAGGGTGGAAATTATACGATCAGCGGCTGGCCTGGGTCCTTGTCGCGCCTGTGCTTTTGCTGCTTACCCTGCTTCTGCTGCTGCCGATCGCGATGATGACGGTCTATACATTTTTCACGTTCGTCACCGCGGGAGTGGAGTCGGCGGTGCTGACCTTCGACAACTGGAAGGAATTCCTCACCGACAGCTACTATCACGGTTTTCTTTGGAAGACCGTTCGCGTCGGCGCCATCACCGCAGTGATCTGCGCGATCCTTGGCTATTTCCCCGCCTATTTCATCTGGGCCACGACCTTCAAGCACAAATGGCTGCTGTTGCTGCTGCTCATCGTGCCGTTCTGGATCAGCTTCACCATCCGAACATTCTCGTGGATCCATATTCTCGGCGAACAAGGCCTGATCAACGTCGTGCTCATCAGGCTGGGGGTCATCAACGAGCCGTTGCCGATGCTCTACACCGAGGGCGCCGTCATCATGGGGCTGCTGCATTTTCTGCTGCCCTACATGATCCTGAACGTCTATGTCAGCCTGGAAAGCATCGACCGCACCCTGATCGCCGCCGCCCGCTCGATGGGCTGCACCAGCGCACAGGCATTTCGCGAAGTGACCCTGCCGCTGTCGATGCCGGGGCTGGGCGCCGGGCTGTTGCTCTGCTTCGTGCTGGCGGCCGGCTCCTATGTGACGCCGCAGCTGCTCGGAGGAAGCCGCGACGCGCTGTTCGGCAACCTGATCTACGATACCATCATGGGGCAGCTCAACTGGCCGATGGGCGCTACGCTTTCCATCGTCCTGTTCGTCCTGCTCGGCGCGGCCGCGGCCGGCTACAGCCGCTATATGGGCCTGTCGCAGATCATGAAGGGTCTCAGTGCATGAGAGCGGAACACCCCGATCGGGAAGGCAGATGGGCCTGGCGGCTGACCGGCGTGATCACGGTGTGCGTCTATGTCTTCATGTTCGCGCCGATCCTTGCGACGGTCGTGCTCTCCTTCAATGCCTCGATGTTCGGCGGCTTTCCCCTCACCGGCTTCAGCCTGCGCTGGTATGAAAAGCTGCTCACCAACGAGCCGGTCCTCGACGCCTTCCGGACATCGATGTGGATTGCCCTGGTGACGGCAGCGGTAACGACGCTGCTCGGCATCATGGCGGCATTGGCGCTGGTGCGCTTCGAGTTCCGTGGCAAGCAGGCGATCAACACGCTTGTCATCCTTCCCGCGCTGGTCCCCGAGACGATACTCGGCGTCGGCTTGCTGGTCATGATCAAAGCCATCGATCAGCCGCGCAGCATGACGCTTCTGGTGCTCGGCCACATTCTGCTCACGCTCCCCTACGTGGTGCTGATCGTCCAGGCGCGCATGGTCGGCATCAAACGCTCCTATGAGGAGGCAGCGCTATCGCTCGGGGCGCCGCGCGTATCGACATTCCGGGAGATCACGCTGCCGCTGCTCGTTCCCGCAGTGCTTGCCAGTGTGCTGCTCGCTTTCACCATCTCGTTCGACAACACCTCGGCCAGCCTGTTCTGGCGGCCGGCGGGCGTCGAGACCATGCCGACGCAAATTCTTTCTATGCTGAAGATCTCGATCAGCCCCGAGGTGAACGCGCTGGGCACTGTCATGATCCTTTTGACGGTCGGCATCCCCTTGGCTGGCGGGCTCATCCTGCAAAGCCTCAGCTGGTTCAAGGCAAGCAAGTGAAAATGAAAATGGGAGAACGGAAATGAAACTGACAACCACCAAACGACTGGAACGGCTCAACGAACGCTATGCCAATGGCGACATCAGCCGGCGATCATTCCTGACGCTGACGGCGGCCGCCGCCGCGGCCACCGGGCTTTCCATGCCTTGGATGGGACGCGCCCTGGCCGCTGTCTCGGAAGTGCGCTTCGACGGATGGGGCGGCGTGGTGCAGGAGGCGATCGACAAGTACGCCTTCCAGCCCTACACCGCCAAGTCCGGCGTCAAGGTCGTCCAGGGTACCTTTGGCGATGAGAACGAGATCATCACCAAGATCAAGACGTCGAAGCCGGGCGACTTCCAGATCGTCCATTCTTCGGGCGTCAACTACTACATCAAATACGTCAATGGCGGTTTCAATTCGGAGATCAACGAGGCGAACATCCCCAACATGGCCAATGTGCTGACTGCCATGATCGACCCGTTCCGCAAGATCACGCCGAAGCTGTCGGCAGTGCCATATGATTACGGCACCACCGGCATCGCCTACAACAACAAGGTCATCTCGCCGGAGGAAGCCAAGGAAAAAGGCGCCAACCTGCTCGCCGACAAGAAATATGCCGGCAAGATCGGCGGCTACGCCGATATGACGACACGCGTCTGGTATGCGGCGCTGCAGACGAAACAGGACCCCAACAACATCCAGGACATGGATGCGGTCTGGGCCAAGGTTCGCGAGACCCGCGACCTGGCCAAGAAGTTCTGGAGTTCCGGCGCGGAATTGATGGACCTCCTGTCGAGGAACGAGATCGTCGTCACCGACGCCTGGTCCGGACGCGTCGCCGCCCTGCAGCAGCAGGGCCAGCCAATCGGCTATCTCGATCCTGCCGGCTCATACGCATGGATGGAGGACATGCTGGTGCTTAAGGGATCGCCGATGGCCGAATGCGAGGAGCTGATCAACTTCATGCTGGATCCGGCCACGTCGATCGCCGTCGCCGAGGGCCAGAACTATCCGCCATCGCTTGACCCGACCAAGGTGAAGCTGACCGATAAGATCGCAGCGCTTCCGGCCTTCGACCCGACCGGATCGATGAAGTCGCTGACCTTCGCCGATCCGCTCTACTGGGCGAAGAACGAAGACGCCTGGACCAAGCAATGGGACAGGGTGTCGAAAGGTGCATGACGACAACAGCCACGACCAGCAGCCCCGGCCGGCTTCGGCCGGGGCTGATCGCGACCCGCTCGCCCAGGGCGAGAGCCAGCCGATAGGAAAGCCTGCGGTCGAGTTTCGCGACATCGATATTTTCTACGGCAAGTTCGCAGCGGTTCGCGATTTTTCGCTGGCGATCCGCAAGGGCAGTTTCGTCACCTTGCTTGGGCCGTCCGGCTGCGGCAAGACGACGATCCTGCGATCGATCGCGGGCCTGGTCGACATCTCCAGTGGCCAGATCTCGATCGGCGGAAAGCGGGTCGACGACATCCCGATCTACAAGCGCAACATCGGTCTGGTGTTTCAGAACTACGCGCTCTTTCCGCACAAGAACGTCTTCGACAACGTCGCATTCGGGCTGAAATACAGGAACGTGCCGAAAGCCGAGATCGTGCGCCGGGTCAAGAAGGCGCTGGATATGGTGCGGCTTCCCGGCAGTGAGACAAAACTGCCCTCACAGCTCTCGGGTGGCCAGCAGCAACGCATCGCACTGGCCCGCGCCATCGTTTTCGAGCCGGAAGTGCTGCTCATGGACGAGCCCTTGTCGGCGCTCGACGCCAATATGCGCGAGGACATGCGCGTCGAGATCAAGAAAATTCAGAAGGAGACGGGAATCACCGCCATCTTTGTGACGCACGACCAGGAAGAAGCCTTGTCGATGTCCGACCGCATCGTCGTGATGAATGCCGGACTGATCGAGCAGATCGGCTCCCCCGAGCAGGTCTACGACCAGCCGGCCACCGCATTCGTCGCGAATTTCCTTGGCAAGGCCAACATGCTGCCTGGCAGCGTGACGGCGATGGACGGCAAGATGGCGACGATTGCGCTCACCAGCGGCCATGTCGTAAAAGCGGCCGCGCCCAAGGCGCTCGCGACCGGCAGCGCGATCACCGTCGTCGTTCGCCCGCAGAAGCTTACCGTCGGTACCGTTGGCGCGGTCAACAGGCTCGCGGGACGGATAGTCTCGACCTCCTATCTCGGCGGCAATGCGGTCTACGAGATCGACATCGGCGCCGGCACGCAGGTGCGTGCCAACACGCTGATTGACGGCCGGCCGCTGCGCGAAGGCGAAGCGGTCGATGTCTGCTTCGAACCGCTGGCGTGCGTGCTTCTCGATGCGCAAGGCGTTCGCATTGCATAGCGAGGAGGCGCTAAGTCGTTCGACCTCAGTCTTTCGCGTCAGCCTTTGGCTCGAGAAACCGCGCATAAACCTCACCGACAATGCCGCGCCGGAAAACCAGCACGCAGACCATGAAGGTCAGACCGGTGGCGATGGTCACCGGAAAGTTGGAGGTGGCGAGCGTGTTTTCCAGGCCGACGACCAGACTGGCGCCGATGATCGGCCCAACCATGGTGCCAATGCCACCGAGGAGCGTCATCAGGATCACCTCGCCCGACATTTGCCAGGTGACGTCGGTGAGTGTGGCAAACTGGAAAACGATCGCCTTCAGCGCGCCGGCCAGCCCGGCCAATGTTGCCGACATGACGAAAGCCGCCAGCTTGTAATTGGCGACTGAATAGCCAAGCGAAATGGCGCGGTTCTCGTTTTCCCGGATGGAACGCAAGATCATGCCGAAAGGCGAGTTGACGATGCGCCAGACGGCGAACACGCCGATCAGGAAGACTGCCAGCACGAAATAATAGATGTTCATCGAGACATTCAGGTCGAGCATGCCAAGCAGCCTACCGCGCGGCACGCCCTGGATGCCGTCCTCACCTCCGGTGAAGGACGCCTGTACGCAGAAAAAGAAGAACATCTGCGACAGCGCTAGCGTGATCCTGGCGAAATAGATGCCTTGCCGCCGGATGGCAAAGAAGCCCATGACCAGGCCGAGCAGGGCCGCGCCAAGGACGCCGAGCAGGATGCCCGCTTCCGGCGGCCAGCCCCAGACCTTGACCGCGTATGCGGTGAAGTAGGCCGCCCCGCCGAAGAATGTCGCATGGCCGAAGGACAACAGCCCAGTGTAGCCGAGCAGAAGATTGAACGCGCAGGCAAACAGCGCAAAGCACAGCATCTTCATCAGGAAGATCGGATAGACGAAGAAAGGCGCCACCAGCAGCGCTAGGATGCCGAGCCCCACCAGCGTCCATTCAAGCCATGCCGAACTTTTGGCGCGCCTCTCGCGAAGTGTGAGTTCGGCCATCTCAGGCATCCCTTCCGAACAGGCCGGCGGGCCGGACCAGAAGCACGATCGCCATGATGACAAAGACCACCAAATTGGAGGCTTCGGGATAGAAAACCTTGGTCAGGCCTTCGGCGAGGCCAAGCATGTAACCGGTGACGATCGCACCCAGGATCGACCCCATGCCGCCGACCACGACAACGGCGAAGACGACGATGATGAGATCCGACCCCATCAGCGGGCTCACCTGATATATCGGCGCGGCGAGAACCCCCGCAAGCCCCGCTAGAGCGGCACCGAGGCCGTAGGTAAGGGTCAGCAGCAACGGCACGTTGACGCCGAAAGCCTGGACCAGGCGAGGGTTCTCCGTTGCCGCCCGCAGATAGGAACCCAGCCTGGTCTTCTCGATCAACGCCCAGGTTCCGAAGCAGACGATCATCGAGGCGACGACCACCCAGCCGCGATAGTTGGGCAGGAACATGAAGCCGAGATTGGTGCCGCCGGAGAGCAGCGGCGGCACGGAATAAGGACTTCCTGATACGCCATAGTAGTAACGGAACACGCCTTCGAGCACGAGCGCGAGGCCGAAGGTGAAAAGCAGGCCATAGAGCGGGTCGATATCGTAAAGCCTCGACAGCGCAAGGCGCTCGACCACGATGCCGAAGCCGCCGACGATCAGCGGCGACAGGATCAGAGCCGGCCAGTAGCCGATGCCGAACCGGGTAAGAAGCAGGTAGCCGATGAAGGCGCCGAGCATATAGAGCGCGCCATGAGCGAAATTGATGACGCGAAGCAGGCCGAATATGACGGCCAGGCCCAGACTCAACATTGCATAGAACGAGCCGTTGATGAGGCCGACCAGCAACTGGCCGAGGAAAGCCTGAACGGGTATTCCGAAGATCATCGTCATGGCGCCATCATACACCCAGCACTTCATGCAGCAGCGTCATGCGGTCCGGCAGTTCGCCGACCGGGAAGCCCGCCACGACCTTGCCGTGCTCCATCAGGTAGAAACGATCGGTGACGCGGCTGGCAAAGCGGAAATTCTGCTCGACCAGCAGGATCGTCATGCCGCGCTTTTTCATTGTCGCCAGCAAATCGCCGATGCGCTGCACGATGACGGGAGCCAGGCCCTCGGTCGGCTCATCGAGAAGCAGCATTTTCACGCCGGTTCTCAGCATGCGCGCGATCGCCAGCATCTGCTGCTCGCCGCCCGACAGCCTGGTGCCGGGGCTGTTGCGTCGCTCCTTCAGATTGGGGAAGAGATCGAATATTTCCTCCACGCTCATGCCGCCCTCGGCGACGATCGGCGGCAGGACCAAATTCTCGTCTACGGTCAGTGTGGCGAAGATGCCGCGTTCCTCGGGCACCAGGCCAATGCCTTGATGCGCGGTCCGGTGCAGCGGCAGGCGCATCAGATCCTTGCCGTCGAAAGCGATCTGGCCGGTCCGCTGGCGGATCAACCCGACAATGGCGCGCAATGTCGTGGTCTTGCCGACGCCGTTGCGGCCCAGCAACGTCACCGTTTCACCTGGAAAGACCTCCAGATCGACGCCGTGAAGCGCGTGGCTCTCGCCATACCAGGCGTTGAGGCCGCGGACTGCAAGAAGAGGCGCGGCGTCACTCATCGGCGGTGCCCATATAGGCGATCCTCACCCGTTCGTCGCGACTGACCGTGGCGTAGTCGCCGGCGGCAAGGATCTCGCCGCGCTGCATGACGGTTATCCAGTCGCAAAGATCGGCCACCACCGTCAGATTGTGCTCGACCATCAGCACGGCGCGATCCTTGGCCACCGAGCGGATGATGTCGGAAACCGTGCGCACATCCTCATGCCCCATGCCGGCCATCGGCTCGTCCAGCAGCAGCACTTTCGGGTCGAGCGCCAGCGTCGTGGCGATCTCGAGCACGCGTTTCCTGCCATAGGAGAGATCGGCGGCGGGCCTGTTCTTCGCATCGTCGAGGCCGACCGACCGCAAAAGCTCCTCGGCGCGCGGCGTCAATCGATCGAGCGCGGCCAGCGAGCGCCAGAACTGAACGCTGAGCCCGCCCGGCCGCTGCAGCGCGACGCGCACATTGTCGAGCACGCTGAGATGCGGAAACACCGCCGAGATCTGGAACGAGCGCACCAGGCCCATCCGCGCGACCTTAGCCGGCGACGTGCGGGTGATGTCGTGGCCGAGCAGTTCGATCCTGCCGCTCGTCGGCGGCAGGAACTTGGTGAGCAGGTTGAAGACGGTGGTCTTGCCGGCGCCGTTTGGCCCGATCAGCGCGTGGATATTGCCGTGGTAGAGGTCGAGATCGACATTCCTGACCGCAACGAAGCCGGCGAAGTCGCGCCGCAGGCCGCGGGCGGAAAGCACCACCCGCGGCCCATTCGGTTCGGGCGGCGCCATCGGCCCGCCAATCACTCGCTGGCCGTGGGACAGCCGCTTTCCTTGGGGCTCAGGAACGCCTCGCTGCCGGGAATTGTGGCAAGGGGTTTGTAGTAGTCCCACTCCTTGGTGCTCTCGCTCGGCGACTTGACCTGATAAAGATACATGTCGTGGACCATGTTGCCGTCGGACTGTACTTTGCCGTTCGCCGTAAAGACGTCGTTCACCGGCATCGAATGCAATTCCTTGGCGACGGCTTCAGTCGCGTCGGTGCCGGCCTTGTCGATCGCCTTCAGATACTGCGTCACCGCTGAATAGGTTGCGGCCTGGATCATGTTCGGCATACGTTTGGTGCGTTTGAAGAAGCGCTGGGCGAACTCGCGGCTCTTGTCGTCGCGATCCCAGTAGAAGCCTTCGGTCAGCACCACGCCTTGCGCCGCCTCGAGGCCGAGCCCATGCACCTCGGCCAGCGTGAATAGAAGCGCTGCAAGGCGCTGACCACCCTGCACGATACCGAATTCGGCCGCTTGCTTGATGGAGTTGGAGGTGTCGAGGCCGGCATTCGCCAGCCCGATGACCTTGGCGCCCGACGATTGCGCCTGCAGCAGGAAGGATGAATAGTCGGTCGAGCCGAGCGGATAGCGCACCTCGCCAACCGCCTTGCCGCCATGACCCTCGACGAACTTGGCGGTCTGCTCCTTGAGCGAATAGCCGAATGCATAATCGACGGTGACGAAGAACCAGCTGTCGCCGCCTTGCTGAACGAGAGCGCCACCGGTTCCTACCGCCTGCGAATGCGTGTCATAGGCCCAGTGGAAGCCGTAGGGCGAGCACTGTTTGCCGGTGAGCTCGGTGGTCGCGGCGCCGGTAACGATGTCGATTTTCTTTTTTTCCTTGGAAATCCCCTGGACGGCGAGCGCCACCGACGAGGTGGTCAGTTCCATGATGGAATCGACCTGTTCGGTGTCATACCACTGCCGCGCAATGTTGGAGGCGATGTCCGGCTTGTTCTGGTGGTCGGCGCTGACGACCTCGATCGGCGCTCCTTGCACCTTGCCGCCGAAATCCTCGACCGCCATCTTGGCGGCCTCGACCGACCACTTGCCGCCGAAATCGGCATAGACGCCCGACTGGTCGTTGAGAATGCCGATCTTGACCTTGCCGTCGGAAATCTCGGCGGCTGAGGCAGGCATCGCAGTCGCTGCAAGAAGCGCGGCCGAGACCAGGTATGATATCTTCATTGGTGACTTCCTCCCTTATGGTCGACAACAGCAACATGTCGGCGGCTGCCTGCTGCGGCACGAAGAGTGGCCTCCCGCAACTCATCCTTTCCGCGCAAAATCACGCAGCGCTGTGCGGCCGCCTATGCCCGTCCCTCAAATCGTAGCATCGCTCGGCAACGCGAGAACAGTTACTTTAGTATTAGGTTCGCGGTGCCAGGCCGCGCACCGTCGATAGCGCAACATAGGGCCGGATCGTGCGGGGTCCAGATGGCGCCTGGTCGCGCCGAAGCAGACGCGCGCCGTCATGAAATTCCGGACTGAACGGTCGTGATCAGACGTTGTAGCTGAACGGGAACTTCTGTTCTCAACCGCCGGCGGGATGATGGCATGCAACCAGGCGGCCTTCGCCAATGCTTTGGAGAAGCGGACGCTCGCTGCGGCAGGTCGGGGTGGCGGCCGGGCAACGGGTGTGGAACCGGCATCCAGAAGGTGGGTTCATCGGGCTGGGCAGGTCCCCCTTGAGCACCAGCCGCCCGCGCCGCGCCCGGTCGATGCTGGGTATCGGCACGGCGGAACGCAGCGCCGCGGTGTAATGGTGTCTGGGCGCCGCAAAGACCTCGTCGGTCGGCCCGCTCTCCACGATCGATCCCAGATACATGACTGCCACGCGCGTCGAAATCTGACGCACCACGGAAAGGTCGTGGGCGATGAACACATAGGTCAGGTTGAACTCCTCGCGGAGATCGGCGAGCAGATTGACGATCTGCGCCTGGATCGACACGTCGAGTGCCGAGACCGGCTCGTCGGCCACGATCAGCCGTGGCCGGAGCGCCAGCGCGCGGGCGATGCCGATACGCTGGCGCTGGCCGCCGGAGAATTCGTGCGGATAGCGCGATGCGTGCTGGGGCGACAAGTCGACCCGGCGCAGAAGCTCGGCCACCCGATCCGCCATTTCCGATGCCGAGAGGCGTTCATGGATACGGAATGGATCGGCCAGCAGATCGCCGACCCGCCGGCGCGGATTGAGCGAAGCGCTGGGATCCTGAAAGACCATCTGCATCTGCCGCCGCAACGGACGGAGCTGACGCTGGGAAGCATCGGTGATGTCGCGGCCCTCGAATTCCAGCGACCCCGAGCTGATTTCGGTCAGACGCACCAGACACCGGCCGAGCGTGGACTTGCCGCAACCGGACTCTCCGACGATGCCGAGGGTTTCCCCCGGCCAGATGTCGAGCGACACCGTATCGACCGCATGCACCGTCCGGCGCTGCGCCGGGAAGATCGAGCGGCCGACGCTATAACGTTTCGACAGATCGCCGGCGCGAAGCAGCGGCTGCTCGCGTGGCATGGCATTCATCGTTGCATCTCCACGCCGCCAGGCCTCTGGACGGCGAACTGTCTGCGCGTGGCCTCCGGCAACAAGCAGGCGGCGCGATGGCTCTCCCCTCGCATGATCGGCAGCTGGACCAGACAGGCGTCGTGGCGAAAGGCGCAACGGGGGCCGAAGGCGCAGCCTTTCGGCAGATTGGAGAGCGAGGGCGGAATTCCTGGGATGGCGGCGAGCCGGGCCGGACGTGGTCCCTCCATTGGCGGGATCGAGCCGAACAAGCCCCATGTGTAGGGATGCAGCGGCGCCCGGAACACGCTGCTCTTGCCGCCCTCCTCGACAAACCGTCCGCCATACATCACCAGCACCCGGTCCGCGACTTCGGCGACGACGCCAAGATCATGCGTGACCAGGATCACCGCGGAGCCGAACTGGTCGCGCAGCCGTCCGATCAGTTCGAGGATCTGCGCCTGCACGGTAACGTCGAGGGCTGTGGTCGGTTCATCCGCGACGAGCAGCACCGGGTTGCACGAGAGCGCCATGGCAATCACCGCACGCTGGCGCATGCCGCCGGAAAGCTGATGCGGGTAGCCGTCGACGACCCGATCCGGATTTGCGATGCCGACCGCATCCAGCAATTGCACGGCCCTCGCCCGCGCCGCTTTCGCCGACACTTTTTCATGCGCGCGCACCTGCTCGCCGATCTGGTTGCCGACCGTATGCACCGGGGTGAGCGCTGACATCGGATCCTGGAAGATCATCGCGATCTGGCGGCCGCGAATGGCATCGAGCGCGCGCCGCTTGAGCCCTATCAGCTCCTGTCCCATGAAACGGATGGAACCGGAGACGATAGCGTTGGGGCTGTCGATCAGCCCCATGATGGCGAGCAAGGTCTGGCTTTTGCCAGAACCGGATTCGCCGACCACCCCGACGATTTCGCGCTGCTCGACGGCAAACGAGACACCTCCCACTGCCCGCACCAGGCCCTCGTCGCTGCGGAAGGAGACAGTGAGATCCTTGACCACCAGAAGAGGAGCATCAGCCGACATTGCGCGCCCTCGGGTCGATGATGACGAAGACGACGTCGACGACGAAGTTTGCCATCACCACGAAGAAGGCGGCGTAGATCACCGTGGCCAGGATCATCGGCAGATCGAGGGTCTGCAGTGCCTCATAGGTCAGTTTTCCGACGCCCTGCAATCCGAAGACCACTTCGGTCAACAGCGCGCCGCCACCGACCAGGGCACCGAAATCGAGGCCGAACATGGTAACGAACGCGACCAGCGAGGTTCTGAGGCCATGATGCAGCAACACCCGGCGCTCGCCGATCCCCTTGGCCCGAGCGGTGCGGATGAAATCCTCCTGCATCATCTCGATCAGGCTTGCCCGCAGCACCCGGCCGTAGAGGCCGACATAGAGGGTTGCCAGCGTGAACCACGGAATGACGAGCGCCTTGAACCAGCCCCAGGGGTTCTCGGTCAGGGGGATGTAGCCGAGCGGAGGAACCCAGGAAAACAGCCAGCTGTCGTGCCAGCGGCTTTGCGTCAGCAGGTTGGCGACCTCACCCAGCCAGAAAACCGGAATGGACACGCCGACCAAGCTCAGGATCATCAGCGCCCGGTCGACGAATGTACCGCGCGTTGCGCCTGCGATCACCCCGACAATCAGTCCGCCCAGCACCCACAGCACTGCCGCGCCGCTGACCAGCGACAGCGTCACGGGGATGGCGCTTATCACGGTGGGAATGACGCGTTGCCCGCGATTGACGAAGGAGGTGAGATCCCGGCTGACAAAAAGCCGGTTCATCATCAGCCCATATTGCACCGGCAATGGCCGGTCGAGACCGAAATCGTGGCGGACTTGGATCAACGTCTCTTGCGAAGCATTGCGGCCGGCAATGCGCGCCGACGGATCGGCGCCGGGCGTCGCAAAGAAGATCAGGAAAGCGACGACACTGATGCCGAACATGACCAGCACCATCTGGCCGAGCCGGAAGCCGAGCGCGGCAACCACTAGACGCCCCTCGGCGAGGATTTCGGATCAAGCGCGTCGCGCACCCCGTCCCCCAGAATGTTGAGGGCCAGCACCGTGATGACAATGGCAAGCCCGGGCGCGAGTGCCACGACCGGCCGCGAATAGAGCAGGCCCTGGCCGTCCTGGATGATCGTGCCCCAGCTGGCATCCGGCGGCTGCACGCCGATCGACAGGAACGACAGCGAGGATTCTGTCATCATGTTGAGCGCCAGGATCAACGGCACGAAAACGATAATCCGGGTCACCACATTGGGCATGATGTCGCGCAAAAGGATGCGCCAGGGCGACGCGCCTAAACCGATCGCAGCGGTTACGAATTCGGCATGCATCAAGGTCAGGACATGGCCGCGGATCGGCCGCGCCACATAAGGCACATAGACGATGCCGATGATGAAGACCGGTAGCCAAAGGCTGCCGGAGCGGATTTCGAATGGACCGATCTGGATACTCTGCGCAATCAGCACGATCGACAGCGAAATCGCCAGCAGGAAAATCGGAAAGGCCCAGAGCACGTCGAGAATGCGCGACAGGCCGATGTCGACGATACCGCCGAAGAACCCGGAAACGACCCCGAGAAACGTCGCGAGGACGAGACACAGCACGGCTGCAGCACCCGAGATCAACAGCGAATCCCGTCCGCCGTAAAGCAGCCGCGCCGCGACGTCGCGGCCCTGGTTGTCGGCACCGAGCAGATAGGGGCCGATGCGCCAGGTCGGCCCGATCGGCGTCATGCCGAGGCCAAGGCCTTCGGTGGAGGGCTGCAGCACCGGCTGGGTCACCCCATCCACGACGATCTCGCCATTGAGATTGGTCACAAATGGATCGGTGCCGGAGACATATCGCGCATAAAGCGGCGCCGCCAGCGAGGCGATCACGATGACAACGAGCACGGCGAACGCAGATATTGCCGAACGATCGCCTTTCAGCTTACGCCATGCCGTGCGCCACGGGCCATCGGTGGCCCGGCGAACCGGGATGGCGGGCTGGTCCGCAATGACATTGACCATGAACAGGATTGCCTAGGAAAAATCTCGGCCTGGAAGATGCGCTGATCCGGCGCAAAAGGAAATGCGACGGAGAGCCGGCGGCGCTCCGTCGCATTGGGCTCCCCGGGGTTATTCCACCCAGGATTGGCTGACGATCCAGTAGAATTGCGGGCTGAAGGTGAAGTTCTTCAGCCTGGACGAGATGACATCGACCCGCTTCGGCGTGAACAGGACGGCGACCGGAGCCTTGTCCGTCACAGCCTTGTCGATGGCGGTCCAGAGTGTCGCGCCCTTGGCCGGGTCGACGATAGTGGCTGTTTCTGCCTCGGCCATCGATGCGTCGATCGACTTGTCACAGAAACCCGAAATGTTGACCGATGCGTCGGAACCCGGCGTGAACGAGGCACAGCTGAACAAGACCTGCAGAAAATTCGATGGCGCCGGGTAATCCTGGAACCATTGCGAGATCGAAATCTGCACCTTGTTGTTGGTGTTCTGGATGTAGGTGAACTGGATGTTCTGCGAGATCGGCTTGACCGACGTCTTGTAGCCGAGCTGGTTGAGCACATCCTGCAGATAGACGCCGATCGCCTTGGAGACGGTGGTGTCCTCCGTGATGATCGTCACCTCCTGACCTGCGGTTCCCGATTCAGCAACCAATTGCTTGGCCTTGTCCATATCCGGTGCGGACCACTTCTCGCCCGGATTGGCGGTAAACGGGCAATAAGCTGCAAATGACGGGAAGCCCGGCGGCAGGATCTGACAGGCCGGCTGCGCCAGATTGCTGCCGCCGAAGAGCTTGACGATCGCGGCGCGGTCGATGGCGAAGTTCACCGCCTGGCGAACGCGGATGTCGTTGAACGGCGCCAGATTGTTGTTCATCGGCGCATACCACATCGCCGTCAGCGGATGAACCGTGACCTGGCCGACATATTTGGTGCCGAGTTCGGCGAGACGGTCGGACGGCGGGGGATCGAACATCCAGTCCGCCTGCCCGTTCTCGACCGCCGTCACCGCCGCCTCGTCGGTAAGGCCGAATTCATAATCGATCTCATCCGGATATCCGGCCGGCTGCGCTTCCTTGCTCCATTCCTTGAAGTGGGGATTGCGCACGATCTTCATCAGCTTGTTGGGGTCGTAGCTTGCGATCATGTAGGGTCCGGTGCCCGGGATCGGATCGGTGCCGGCGTCCTTGAGCGGCGCGCTCGCCGGCAGGATCGACGCGTGCGGAACGGCCAGCTTCTGCAGGAACTCGGCATCCGGCTGGACCAGGTTGAAGGCAATGGTTCCGGCAGCATCGTCGACCGACAGGCCACCTTCGAGAGTACATGTAGCGGGCGCCTTCAAGCACGCATCCGCGCCGATGATGCCTTTGTAGAAGGTCCCGGCCGTCGGCCCGCTGATCTTGAAGATGCGCTGGAACGAAGCGACTACGTCCTTCGTGGTGACATCGGAGCCGTCGGCGAACTTGATGCCCTTGCGCAGCTTGAACACATAGGTCTTGCCGCCGTTCTCGACCTGCGGGAGGCTTTCCGCCAGATCCGCGACGACCTCGAAGCCGGTCTTGTCCCCGGCCTTCTTGTAGGTCACGAGGCCATCGTAGAGGACATAATTGATCTGGAAATACTGCAACGTGTAGTTGATGTGTGGATCGGCGGTGCCGGCCGCGGCATTGGCCAGCAATCGGAGTGTGCCGCCTGGCTTACCCTCCGCCGCCAAGGCGCCGCTCGCCGGCGACATCATCGTCATGCCGAACAGAGCCAGGCCGGATATCAATGCTGCAAGTGCTTTTTGGGGTCGCATATTTGTGTTCCCTCAAGGAGACGTGTCGGCCTTTGCCGCGCTGAACCCGGTCGATCGACCATGGCGCGGCTGAAAAACAGTCCTGGGTCTGCGAACGGCGTCCGCTACTTCGCCCAATCGCAAAAGACTACGGCGAGCGAAGCCGAAGGGGAAAGCTATTAAGATAGATAGGGTCGGACAGGCTTGTCTCCGCCTATTTGTTGAGCACCCAACCGACCTGGCTATTTGACAAGCAATGGCCAACGGGTAAGCTTGCCGGATGCAAAGCCTTCCAGGCGATCTAGAGAGCCGGTTCCGAACGGGGATGAGCATCGACGCTGCCATGGCGGTGGCGACGGAGGTGCTGGAGCCCATCGGTTTCACCGCGTTCATCTACGACTATACGCCCGTGCCGGTCAGCCACAACGGCGAGCTTATCACGCCCTCGCTGATGGCTCTGCGCAACGTCCCGCGCGACATGCAGGATCTCTGGTGCAAGGGCGGATATTATCAGCTCGACCCGGTGCAGGAGGCCGCGCTCGCCGTATCGAGACCGTTCCTCTGGTCGCACAACGGTGTTCAGAGCACCGTTATGCAGCGCGTGCTTCAATCCAAGCATGATCCCGTCGTCAGCTATTTGCTCGACACCAGGATGACTTGCGGCGTCACCGTCCCCATTCGCCTTGCCGGCGGCGATCTCGCCACCTTCACCGCGATCCGTGCCGATCCGGAGGCCGGGTTCGAGACCGAAGCCAGACATTTCATCGCCGAGATCGGCGATCTCAGTCATCTGCTGCATGATTCCGTCTACGCCGGTTTCGATGCTGGAATCCGCACCTGCCAACATGTCCATCTGACGTCGCGCGAACGCCAGTGCCTGCGCCTAGCCGCTGCCGGACTGACGGCCAAGCAGGTCGCGCGCGAAATTGGCCGCGCGGTGCCAACCGCAACGCTGCACCTCAACGCCGCGACACGCAAGCTTGGCGCCCGCAACCGCTTCCATGCCATCGCGCTCGCCGCCCACTATCGGCTGCTCGAACCGGAGCATTGAGGCTCGCGATCCGAGGGCGACCGGCCTCGCCCGGGCAAACCTATAACGAGCAAACCTATAAATAATGCTAGCTGTAAATGCGCCGGGCCGCTTAGTACCGTCGGCCGCAAAACAAGGCTTGGGAGGGCCCGCACTTTGGCTCCTGCCGCGCCAGGATGCGGAGCTTAGACTGTGACGGCACATGCGACCACCGAAGGATTTAGCGACTACAAGGGTTATCGCACCTGGTACCGCATGACTGGGGACCTCGGTTCGAGCCAGCTGCCCCTGGTCGTCGCTCATGGCGGACCGGGCTGCACGCACGACTATGTGGATTCTTTCAAGGAGCTTGCCGACACCGGACGAGCCGTCATCCATTACGATCAGATCGGCAATGGCAAATCGACCCATCTGCCGGACAAGGGCGGCGACTTCTGGACCGTCGATTTCTTCCTGGGCGAGCTCGATGCGCTGCTCACCCACCTAGGCATTGCCGACCGCTACGCTCTGCTCGGCCAGTCCTGGGGAGGCATACTCTCGGCCGAGCACGCCGTGCGGCGCCCTGAGGGACTCAAGGCGTTGATCCTGGCCAATTCGCTGGCCTCAATGGCGCTGTGGGTGGAAGGGGCTCAGCAATTGCGCGCCGGGCTGCCTGCTGATGTGCAAAGTGCGCTCGACCGGCACGAAGCGGCGGGAACCACCGATCATCCGGAATATGTTGCGGCGACCAAAGCCTTCTACGACCGCCATGTCTGCCGCGTCGTTCCGATGCCGCCAGAGGTCGCCCGGACATTTGCGGCAATCGAGGAAGATCCGACCGTCTATCACACCATGAACGGCCCCAATGAGTTCCACGTCATCGGCACGATGCGGAACTGGACCATCGTCGACCGCCTGCATCAGATCGAGGCGCCGACCCTGGTTTTCCGAGGCTTCTACGACGAAGCGACCGAGGCCTGCGTCCAGCCCTTTCTCGATCGTATTCCGCACGTCGAAGGCCTGGTTTTCCCGAATTCAAGCCACATGCCGCA
This sequence comes from Mesorhizobium sp. M0060, assembly GCF_040323155.1. Lineage (NCBI taxonomy): Bacteria > Pseudomonadati > Pseudomonadota > Alphaproteobacteria > Hyphomicrobiales > Phyllobacteriaceae > Mesorhizobium > Mesorhizobium sp. M0060. The sequence continues at coordinate 85,897 of NZ_JAMYUP010000008.1, read as the reverse complement.
CGTGGAGGAAAAGCACGACTGCCTCGCCGCCGTCGGGCGCTTCGTGGCCAAACACGATTGACCTTCCAGCAACACGCCTGGTCCGCTCAAACGCATCGTCGACGCCGCGCAGACGTCATGAAGACAGGTTCAGAAAACCTCGAACGGCCCTGCTGCCCCTTGCGCCGCCGACGCCCATTGTGATGGCTCTGCATTGGACGGCTCGCCGAGACTTAGTCGCTGAGAAACCTGACGGATACGGAGTGCGAGGGGACCCGATGCTGTCGACCCCCGAGTTTCGCTAAGCGCGTTGCAACCGAATTCATTAGCTGGCGTTAAAGTGCGGGTGGTTTAGCGGGAGGCTTTTCATGCAGACGTATCTCGTCGAGCGTATGGACGGCGACGATGTGATCTCGGTGCGCGTCGTCAACGCGCCGAGTCCGTTCAGAGCCGCAGCCATGGTGACGGATGGGCATGTTACCTTCCGAACATGGGAAAAGGATTGGATCCGCGTGACTGACGAAAATCGGGGACAGATCTATGCATATTGTTTTGTCCCCGGCAGCTACTCCGACACCGAACCATTGCCGGTATCGCCCGGGAAAACCGCAGAATAGGCAATGTGCCTGAATAGCGGCAATTTCCGTCTTCGATCCTACTTTGGCATGTGTGCAACAGGCGTTGCCAACTTGGCACGAACGCCAGTGCTCGCCGCGTCATGCGCGCCGCGCGCACCCAACGAGCCCGGCATGATTGGGTCGGCCGGCGGTTTGCGAAACAGACGAAGTGACTAACCAAGCGTCCTTGGGTGAAGATCGGGGCATCATCAGAATGATCGATGAAAAGATTGGGGCGGGGGGCGATAAGTGACCCTAATCATAGCGTGGGCGGCTCATGTCTTCGGCATATTTGGGATCAGAAGTCGCGGATCAGGATCTAGCAGTGGATTGTCAGACAACGACCTCCAATGAATGGTCAAGTGTCCCACAATACGCACTGGATCAGGATGGTCCCGTACTGCGCCCATTTCAAAGCTTGGGCGCCGATTTTACCAACATTGCCGTCTTCGATCACCTGAGAAATATCGTCCGCCAGTACCCCGACAAGCTTGCAATCAGCGACGGCGCCAATCGTCTGACTTATTCTCAGCTTCTCCGGTCTGTTGAGACGCTGTCCTGCCAGATCGCTGCCGCCATCCCAGACGGACAGCCGATAGGAATTCTTCAGGCCAACTCGGCCTGGTATCCCGTGGCGATGCTGGCAAGCATGACGGCTGGGCGGCCTTCGGTGCCACTCAACGCGCGAGATCCTAGCTCGCGGATCCTTGAAATCGTGGCGGGGGCGCGGCTCTCAGCCATCCTGGGCGAGGGCAATGTCCGACCCGCCGGTTTGCCTCACCAGGTCAGTTGGATCGATGTGTCGACCAGTGCGGCCTCGCAATCTGGACAAGTGCCTCAGTCTTGTTCCGTCTCGGTCGATGCGTCCGCCATCGTGCTTTATACCTCAGGGAGCACGGGCCGCCCCAAAGGCATCGTTAACAGCCAGCGCAGCCTGCTGTGCCGGGTCCAGCAATATGTCGATGCATGCCACATCAACTCGGATGATATTTTCCTGCCATTGACCGGACCCGCCACAATCGCCGGGTGTCGGGAGATTCTCGCAGCCCTTCTCACCGGCGCTACCTTGCATCTGGTCGAAGTCGAAGCGGTCGGCTTGCGCGCCGTTCAACGCCTGGTGCGATCCGAAGGCGTGACAATTACCTATCTGGTGCCGGCGCTGCTTCGCGCGCTCATGGCAGACGGACCTGCTGAAGCGTTCCATTCACTTAGAGTCGCCCGGATCGGTGGCGAGAAGGTGCCCTGGACCGACATCGCCCTGCTGCGCAAGGCCGTCTCCGATACGTGCCTCATCCAGATCGGTTACTCGTCAACCGAGACCACCGGCTCGCAATGGTTCTTGCCGCGAGACTGGCCGGAGCATGGAGATTCGGTTCCAGTTGGTTGGCTGCTCCCGGGAATCACCTTCGCAATCGTCGACGAAGCGGGCCGCTGCGTTCAATCGGGCCGCAGCGGAGAGCTTCTGATTAGGAGCCCGTATGTCTTGCTTGGCCATTGGGAGGACGGGGCCGTTGTGCCGGCGGCGTCAGACCCGGATGATCCAGGCCTTCGGATTTTCGCGACAGGTGACCTTGTCCGACTTGATGATCAAGGCCTGCTGCACGTCGTCGGTCGCAAGGGGCGCCAGATAAAGATCAACGGCCGACGCGTCGAGCCAGCCGAACTCGAACGGGTGCTGCGTTGCGCGCCCGCTGTTGCGGATGCCGTGGCAATCGTGACTGCAGCCAATGAGCTAGTCGCCTTTGCCGTTCCTCGGCGCTCGGCCGAAGCGACCTTATCGGACGAGCTTCGCCAGCTTGTCAGGACCAATCTGCCGCCGCCGCTGCGTCCCTTGCGGTTGCACACGATCGCCGAGATTCCGCGTCTGCCGAGCGGCAAAGTCGACATCACGACCCTTGCAGAGATGGATCTTTCAGCCAGAGAGACAGCAGCGACGGCGCGTCCGCTCGAGCCGCGAGGCAAGCTGACGGCGCAGCAGATCGTCCAGCGGGCATGGACCAGCATCCTCAATACGCGCGTGGCGGCAGGACGCTGGGATGACGCTGGAGGAGATTCGCTGAAGCTGCTGCACTGCGTCATGGAGATCGAAAGCGCCATTGGGCAGGAGCTCGGTCTTGAGGCCTTCACCGTCGGGATGAGCGTGGACGAAATGGTCAAGGCGGTCGTGTCTGCACAGGCAGGCGACCAAAGCGCGCGCGCCCAGAAGCACGACCCTCCAATTCTTTTTCTGTTCCCGGGGTCCGTCGGCTATGGCCCAAGCCTTGCTGCCTTTGCAGCAGCGATGGGCAAGATCACCCGCGTTGCCCCGATCAGGTATCCGGCCCTGGCTATGATACTGCGCGGGCAAAACAGCCTCGCCGACATGGCCGATGCCGCCGTCGAGCAGATCCGCCGCGCTCAACCCTCGGGTCATATACGACTTCTCGGCCATTCGCTCGGCGGCGCTGTCGCTTTCGAAGTTGCGGCGCGGCTGCTGGCCGCGGGGCGAACCGTAAAGTTCCTCGGCATTCTCGACACCAGTCTCGTCGGCGAGCGAAGCGCCCGCTGGGAGACGTTTACGCGCACCTTCAATCGAATCCGAACCAACCGCGTATCCGCTTACCGGATGGCTTGCCGGGCCCTCGCGAAAGTCGCCGTGGCAATGAGGCGCGAGGCGCAACTGGTCCGGTTTCTCGATCGCTTCGCTCAGGGACAGTTTAACGCTACGAGTTTTAGAACCAAACTGGAACTGCAAGAGGTTTTGCGGGCGCGAGCTTTCTTCCAGTGGGTGGCAGAGCCAAAGCCGGCGCTGCCGATCACAGGCACCCTGTTCCGCTGTGCTCGACCCGGAATGCCTCTGGCCATCGGCTGGGATCGCGTCTTCGCCCATCTGGACGTGATGCCGATCGTCGGCACCCACATCGATATGGTCGTAGAGCCTCACCTCGCCACCAACCGCCCCCTTATCGAGAAAGCGGTGGCGCAAACCTATTCGCCAACCGAGTCTCGCAAACTGGAGTACAAGCCATCGACGTGATCTCAACATTCGGCAAGGATGCGCTGGTGCTCGACGCTGGCGCGGAGGTCGATGGCATCGTCCAGATCCTGCGCCAGCAGGTGTTTGGTACGCTGCGACGTCGAGGGGTGGTTGTCGGCCTCTCAGGCGGCATCGACAGCTCCGTCGTCGCGGCGTTGTGTGTTCGCGCCTTCGGGAAAGACAAGGTCCTCGGAATATTCATGCCGGAGCGCCATTCCTCCGGCGACTCGCTAAGGCTTGGCCGCACTGTCGCCGCACAGCTTGGCATCGATACGATCCTGGAGGACATAACACCGGCCCTCGAAGCGATCGGCGCCTATAGTCGGCAGACCGAGGCAATCCAGACTGTCGTTCCCGAATATGGGGACGGCTGGAAATGCAAGCTGGTGCTCGCGTCGGTTCTCGAGAGCAACGGTCTCAACATCACGCGCCTCACGGTTCAGGACCCTGAGGGCAGGACCGACACGGTGCGTCTGCCGTCGGCAGCCTATCTGCAGATCGTCGCTGCAACCAATTACAAGCAGCGCCTGCGCAAGATGACCGAGTACTACCATGCCGACCGCCTCAACTACGCGGTAGCGGGCACGCCGAACCGCCTGGAGTACGATCAAGGCTTCTTCGTCAAGCAGGGCGACGGAATTGCCGACCTGATGCCAATCGTTCACCTTTACAAGACCCAGGTCTATCAGTTGGCCGAATATCTTGGGGTGGAGGAAGAGGTCCGGCGCAGACCGCCCACCACCGACACCTTCTCGATGGCGCAGAGTCAGGAGGAGTTCTACTTCGCGCTGCCTTATTATCTGATGGATCTGTGCCTCTACGGCTTGAACCACGGGATCGCCAGCGAAGACGTCGCTGAGGCCACCGCCCTCACCGCGGCGCAGGTCCAGAAAGTCTTCAAGGATATCGACAGCAAACGGCGCGCCGCACGCTATCTTCACGCGCGGCCGTTGATGTCCTCTTCGATGGGCGAGGGCTAAGCGATGTGCGGCATCGCCGGAATTGTGTCACTGAGCGCCGCCGCGCCGCCCCCTTCCCGCGATGCGCTGATGCGTATGGCGGGCGCCCTGGCGCATCGCGGCCCGGACGAGCGCGGCCTCTACCGGGACAAACGTGCGGGATTGGCGCATGCCCGCCTGTCCGTCATCGATCTCGCGAGCGGCCAGCAGCCCCTCGCTGGCGCGGGCGACACAATGTGGATCGTCTTCAACGGCGAAATCTTCAATTACGTCGAGCTGCGACAAGATCTGGTCGCGCTCGGTTATCGCTTCCGCACACGCAGCGACACCGAGGTCATCGTCCATGCCTATCATGCCTGGGGCGAGGCCGCCTTCGAGCGGATGAATGGGCAATGGGCAGTCGCCATCTGGGACTCAGTGGCGGGTCGTCTCGTCTTGTCGCGGGATCGGTTCGGCATCTGCCCGCTGCATCTTTGCGAGCATGGCGGACGGCTTTACTTCGCCAGCGAAGTGAAGGCCATTTTCGCGGCCGATGCGGATATACCCCGCGCCTTCGATCCAGCCGGCATCGACCAGACTTTTACACTCTGGACTGTCGTGCCGCCGCAAGCCGTATTTCGAGGAGTAAGCGAACTCACGCCGGGGCATGTCCGCATTTATGACAGCGGCGTCGTTCGCGAGCGGGCTTTTTGGAAGCCTAGCTATCCAGAGGTTGACGGACTCGGCGGTGATGAATTCACCGGCTCGCTTGATGACGCGGTGGAGGAAGTGCGCAGCGCCCTGGAGGCCGCGACGGCGCTAAGGATAGTACGCGCCGACGTGCCGGTCGGCTGCTATTTGTCCGGCGGGCTCGACAGCTCGCTTGTCGCCGCGCTGGGGAGACGCTTCGCGGGCGAGCGCTTCCAGACTTTCTCCCTGCGTTTTGCCGACGCCGAGTATGACGAGACGCATTTCCAGCGCCTGGTTGCCGGCGTGGCCGGCAGTGACCATCATGAGGTGGTCGTTTCGCGCAGCGATATCGCTGGCATCTTTCCTGAGGTGATATATCACACCGAGCGGCCTATCCTTAGGACCGCGCCGGCGCCGCTGTTCCTGCTCTCGAGACTGGTGCGCCAGCATGGCATCAAGGTCGTGCTGACTGGCGAAGGGGCCGACGAAATGTTCGCGGGCTACGATTTGTTCCGCGAGGGCAAGGTTCGCCGCTTCTGGGGACACCAGCCCGCCTCGACGCGACGCCCGCGGCTGCTGGAGCGCCTCTATCCTTACCTCAGCCGCTCGCCGGTGCAACAGCAGGCGATGGCACGCCAGTTCTTCGGGCGCGACATCCACGCCCACGACGCGCCTGGTTTTGCGCATGACACGCGCTGGCGTACCACAAGCGCCATCAAGCGACTGTTTTCGGCAGACATGCGCGCCCAAACGGAGCGCCGCAACGCCGTGTCCGAGCTGCTTGCCCGCCTACCGGCGGAGTTTTCGCGATGGGGCTCTCTTGCGCAGGACCAGTATATCGAGATCCAGACGCTTATGTCGGGATACCTGCTTTCCTCGCAGGGGGACAGGATGCTCATGGCCCATTCCGTCGAGGGGCGATTCCCATTCCTCGATCATGAACTCGTGACGCTCGCGAATTCGCTTCCGGCCGCCTACAAGCTGCGCGTGCTCGACGAAAAGCACGTGCTGAAGCGTGTCGCGCAATCGATCGTGCCGTCGGAAATCGTCGCTCGCAAGAAGCAGCCGTACCGGGCCCCCAACGCGCTTTGCTTCGTCGCAGATGGCGCTCCGGCCTATATTCGCGAAGCACTTTCGGAGGCGGCGCTGCGCGAGGCAAACGTCTTCGATCCGAAGTCGGTTACCCGGCTGCTGAGCAAGTGCCAGGCCAGCGCCGGCGGCGGCGACCTGTCCAACTCCGACAATATGGCGCTGGTCGGGGTGCTGTCGACGCAGCTTCTTCATCAGCAATTTATCGCGAGCCGTCCCAGTGGGGCTCGCACGCTCAAGCTCAGCGTCGATATCGACCGCGAGCATCGCGAAGAGGTGCTCGCATGATACACGGCGCCGTACCGCTCCTGCACGACTATCTCACCCACTCTGCCAGCCGGCTCGGCGGGAAGGTTGCCCTGGTGTGCGGCAACCAACGTGTCACCTATGGCGATCTCGATATGCGCTCGAACGCCATAGCGCACCATTTGAGCGAGGCTGGAATTGCGCGTGGCGATCGGGTGGTGATCTTCGCCGACAACACTGTCGAGGCCGTCGTCGCTTTCTGGGCCGTGCTCAAGGCCAACGCCGTGGTGTGCATCGTCAACCCGCTCACCAAAAGCGACAAGCTTGATTATCTGCTCAACGATTGTCGCCCGACGGCACTGATCACCGACAAACACCTGCACTCGATTTTCAGGGAGCCGGCGCGGAATTGTCCATCCTTGCGCTGTGTGATCGTCTCCGGGCCGATCGAACGCGACGATCTGCAAGAACTGCCGCATGCTGTGGGCTGGGACACTACGGTAGCGGCAGCCCGCAGCACGCCGCCCGCACGTCGCTGCATCGATATCGATCTCGCTGCAATCATTTATACGTCCGGCTCGACTGGCGAGCCCAAGGGCGTGATGCTGACGCACCGCAACATGATTGCCGCGTGCGCCTCGATTTCCTCGTACCTGGCGCTTGCCGAAGACGAGGTGATCCTCAACGTCCTGCCCCTCGCCTTCGACTACGGTCTTTACCAGATGATCATGGCGTTCCGAGCGGGGTCTCGGCTGGTGCTTGAACGCTCGTTCGCCTTCCCGGCGCAGATCCTTGGGCTGATTAAGCAAGAAAGGGTGACGGGTTTTCCCGGCGTACCGACCATCTTCGCCGCACTCGGGGAGCTCAAGTCGCTCAGGGATCAGGATTTTTCGAGTATTCGCTACGTCACGAACACTGCGGCCGCCCTGCCGCTCAAGCACATTCTCCTGCTTCAGGAGCTATTTTCTGGTGCCCGTATCTATTCGATGTACGGCCTTACCGAATGCAAGCGCTGTACCTACCTGCCGCCGGAGGATCTGGAGCGAAAGCCGTTGAGCGTCGGGATCGCCATCCCCAATACGGAAATGTGGATTGTCGACGAGCATGACAGGCGGGTCGGCCCCGGTGTCGTTGGCCAACTCGTCATCCGCGGAGCGACGGTGATGAAGGGCTATTGGGGCAAGCCGGAGGCGACGGCCAGGAAGCTCAAGCCCGGACCGCTGCCCGGTGAGCAGGTCCTGCACACCGGCGACTACTGCCGGATGGACGCCGAGGGCTACCTCTACTTTGTCGGTCGCGGCGACGAGATCATAAAATCGCGAGGGGAGAAGATAGCGCCGAAGGAGGTAGAAAATGTATTGATGGACATTGCGGGCGTACGGCAAGCCGCGGTCATCGGCGTTCCGGACGAGTTGCTCGGGCAAGCAGTGAAGGCTTTTGTCGTGATGGAGCAAGGAAGCATCATCGGCGAAAAGCAGTTGCAGAAAGAATGCCAGAGACGGCTGGAAAACTTCATGGTTCCGAAATCCATCGTTATTGTACCCAGTCTGCCGATGACCGACACGGGCAAACTCAAAAAAACGTCCCTGTCATGAGTCGGTATCAGGGCGAAGTTGATCAGCATTCATCTTTTGTACCGGAGGCGAAATCAATGTTATCTACCAAGGATAGAACCGATACCTGCAGCGATCAAATTCGCGCTTTCCTGGCGTCGAATTTCTATATAGCCGATCCGGAGAGCCTGGAGAGCGACACCTCGCTTCTCGACCAAGGCATCGTGGACTCGACGGGGGTGCTCGAGGTTATTGGCTTCATCGAGGAGACCTTCGGCATCACAGTCGAAGACAGCGAGCTCCTGCCCGAGAACCTCGATTCCATCGAGGGAATTGCGCAATATGTCAGGCGCAAGAAAAACTGATTGCCGGTATCTCGCGCATCTCTGTTTCAAATTCCGGGTGGTTTCAAGCCCCGACCACGCGTCTGAACCTGCCACGACTGCGGTTCTTACGCCTGCGCCTTCGTATGTCCCACAACCACCCTGCCCTCGCCGGCTTGGTTGGTGACTGCCCGGATACTCTCATAAGCCTTGGAACGCTCGAGCAAACTCATGACCTGCCGGTCCTGGCCAAGGCCAACCTCAAAAAGCAGGATGCCTCCGCGCCGCAAATAACGCGGCGCGTCCTTGAGCACCCGCATATGGATGCTCAGGCCGTAGGGGCCGGCTGCAAACGCTTCACGCGGCTCAAGCTCGACCAAATGCGAACGGTCGCCCTCGAGCCGTTTTTCCGAAATGTAGGGCGGGTTGCAAACGATCACGTCGATCGTGCCGTCAAGCTCCAAGCCGGAGAAGGCGCTGAACAAGTCGCCCTGAAGGACCGTTACCCGGTCCTCCATATCAAGATGGGTGACGTTGCGGCGCGCGACCTCGACGCATCCATCGGTAAGATCGCTTGCCCAGACGCGCGCGGTGGGAGCGTGGTACGCGATGGCGCACGCCAGATTGCCCGCCCCACAGCACATGTCGACAACGCGAGGCACCGGCAAGTTCAGTTGGCTCAGAACATCGAGAGCGGCCTTGCCGAGCAGTTCCGTTTCCGGTCGAGGAACAAGCGCGCCGGGCGAGACGAGCAACTGCAATCCCATGAAGGTGCTGCGGCCCCTGCCGTAGGCATCCGCAACATTGATCTCTTCGCTCATGACACTCGCCTCCCCGATTTTAGCCGGTGTTGGTGGCCGACAATTGCGTACCGATGAAGTGTATCTCAAAACCGTTGAACTCTCGATCGACAAAATCAAAACCCATTGGCCCCCCAGAGGCTTTGAAGCCGTGATGCTACAAAGATGATCATAAGCTTCTGCTCTGTGTCATGATTAGGAATATCTCCTTACCCGACCCGGTTATCCCCAGCCTGGCAAGCCAGTTGCCGAATTCTCAGCCTGACGTCACGATTTTGCTACATTTTAATCAAAGAAGGCACGTATGTAAGCAATTCGTAATGTTCCAGCAGCGAAGGGCGGAGCTGCTGCTTCCCGGAAGGTTAAAGTTTGTCCCTCATCGACAGAACCGACGAGATTGCGCGGCAATTTCGCGTCAAAGAGCGCACATCATGAAGTCAATTAAAGGGCGCTCGCTCGATCTACGCTCCGCGATGTTCGGCTGTTTGCACGGCCTCGTTGGCGTAGGCGTTTTCTCCGCATTGATAAATATCCTCGCCTTGACCGGCTCCGTCTACATGCTCCAGGTCTACGATCGCGTGCTGCCTTCGCAGAGCGTGCCGACTCTTGTCGGATTTACAATCGGGATGCTGGGACTTTACGCGGCCTATGGGCTCCTCGATTTCGTGAGGCTTCGCCTGTTGGTCCGCATCGGCAGCCGCCTGCATAGAAATCTGCAGCAAAAGGCGTTCGCAGCCTCGCTTTCCCTGCCCCTCGTTGCCGGGCCGGATGCGAACCGGGTACACCCACTTCGTGATCTGGACCAGCTACGTGGCTTTCTTTCCGGACTGGGGCCGACAGTCTTATTCGACGCTCCCTGGATACCATTTTATATGGTGGTCATCTATCTGCTGCACCCCGCGCTTGGCGTGCTGGCAACGCTCGGCGCTTGCGCCGTTGTGCTTTTGACGGTGGTTGCGGAGATCATCGGCCGCAAACCTGCGGCTCGTGCATCTGAAACACTCGTTGCACAGCGGCTTCTGGCCGATTCCGGCCGCCGTAACGCAGAGGTTGTTCAGGCGATGGGCCTGTCCGCCCCGCTTAGCCGGCGCTGGAACGAGGTCAGTCATCTTTATCTGAAGAACCAGGAACGGCTCTCCGATGTCGTCGGCGCGGCGAGCTCACTGTCGAAGACGCTCCGAATGGCTTTGCAATCATGTGTACTGGGGCTTGGTGCCTACCTTGTGATCGGGGGCGAGGCCTCGCCGGGCGTGATCATCGCGTCGTCCATATTGCTGGGCCGCTCACTGGCGCCGGTCGATGTGGCGATCGCAAACTGGAGAGGGTTTCTGGCAACCCGCAAAAGCTATTCCGAGCTGGCGGCAGCGCTGGATGCTTTTGACAGCCAGCAAGAGCCAATGGAACTGCCAGGCCCAAAGGCAGAGCTTGCGGTCGAGGAATTAACCGTCGCGCCACCAAGTCTGCAGAAGCCAACAATCTTCAATGTAAGCTTCCGCTTGTCCAGAGGCGCAGGGTTGGCGATCGTCGGCCCGAGCGGCTCCGGCAAGACCACGCTCGTGCGCGCTTTGGTCGGGGCATGGAAGCCGCTTCGTGGAACGGTAAGATTGGACGGCGCCGCGCTCGATCAGTGGAATTCAGAGCTGCTCGGCATTCATATTGGCTACCTGCCGCAGGATGTTGAGCTGTTCGACGGGACGATCGCGGACAACATTTCAAGGTTCGGCGGCAAAAGCGACGCAAAAGGCGTGCTGGCAGCTGCCAAAGCTGCGGGCGTGGACAAGATGATCATGCGTCTTCCGCAGGGTTTTCAAACACGCATCGGAGAAGGCGGCGCAGCCCTGTCGGCTGGGCAGAGGCAGCTCGTCGGGCTCGCCAGGGCACTTTATGGCGATCCATTCCTCGTCGTTCTTGACGAACCAAATTCCAATCTGGATGCAGACGGCGATGTTGCTTTGGCCGGCGCAATCCTGGCAGTGCGTCAGCGCGGCGGTATCGTGATCGTCGTTGCGCATCGTCCCTCCGCTCTCGTCAATATCGATCAGGTACTCGTCCTGTCGAACGGGATGCTCCATTCGTTCGGCTCGCGCGAAGACGTTCTGACAAATGTGATCCGGCCCTTCCCGCGTCCGGACAAGCCAAACACTGTCGTTCCGCTGCAGCACGGTGCAAGCGGGCATGCGTGAGGTATTGCTTAGTGTCTAACGTGACCATGTCGTCATATGCTGCGGTCGGGGGTGAAGGCCAACCGATCGGGGCGAAACCAGAGCCGGGTGGCATCCGGGCCAATCTACCCTGGGCCAATCTGCTCTGGAGCCTGGCAGCACATTGTCGTTCCGCCGCACAAACGTGCAGCCGGGCATATGTGAGGTATTGCTCTACCGTTACCGTGTCGTCATACGCCGCGGCCGGTGGCAAAAGCCGATCGTTGGAGACGAAGCCAGAGCCGGATGGCATCCGGGCCAATCTGCTCTTGGGCCTGGCAACCAGCTTGCTTTTGATCTTTGGCGGAGGGCTCTGGCTGGGATTGACAACGATTGCCGGCGCGGTGATTGCACCTGCAACTGTGGTGGTCGAAAGCAACATAAAAAAAGTCCAGCATCAAACCGGCGGCACCATCGGCGGAATCTTCGCGCAGGACGGGGATCATGTGAAGGCCGGCGACGTGTTGGTCAGGCTGGACAACACATTGACCCGAGCAAACCTGCAGATAATCACCGAGGACCTCAATCGCGCCACCATTCGTCTGGCCCGACTGGAGGCCGAGCGCCAGGGTCTGCCGGAAATGCAGATCCCGCCCAGCCTTCGGGTTCAAATGGGTGACCCGCAAGTGGCGGCACTTGTCAGTGGCGAGCGTGCCTTGTTCGAAAGCCGTGCTGCGGCGCTGGCTGGCCAGAAGGCACAATTGCAAAGCCGTGCGAAGCAGCTGGAACGTCAGATCGATGGCCTCAAGGCACAGCAGTCTGCGACGGATGAGTCTCTGGATTTGCTGACCAAGAACCTTGCTGATGTCGAATCTCTCTACTCAAAGAAGTTGGTGTCCAAGGAGAGGTTGAGCAATGTCAGCCTGGAGAAGACCCGGACGCGCGGCGAATCGGGACGCCTTGTCGCTGCGATAGCGGAGGTACAAGCTCACATCAGTGAAACGGACCTGCAGGTGCTTCAGCTCGACGACCAAATGCGGAGCGACGTAACCAACGAACTTCGCGAAACGGAAGCCAAACAGACCGAACTCAGTGAGCGCAAGGTGGTGGCGGAAGACGAACTCGGAAGGACAGACATTCGCGCCCCGCAATCGGGCACAGTACAGGAATCTTCGGTCCACACCATCGGTGGCGTGATTGGCGCTGGGGAGGTGCTCATGATGATTGTGCCCGATTCCGACAACCTTGTCGTCGACGCTTCGATTCCTCCGTCGCGTATCGATGACGTCCATCCCGGACAGCAGGTGTCAATCCGCTTTCCGGCGTTCGACGCCGGCACCACACCTGCTTGCGAAGGCTCGATCAACCGCGTCTCTGCAGATCTGATCAAGGATCAGCAACGTCAGCTTTCTTATTTTTCGGCGCGCATCGACGTCGAGAATGAAGCGACCTGCCTGACAGGAGAGAAAATACTCAAACCGGGCATGCCCGCCGAAGTCCACATAAGAACCGACGAGCGCAGTGTCTGGTCCTACTTGATGAAACCCCTTACCGATCAATTTTCCAGAGCTTTCAGGCAGTAACCGGTTGGCAACCCAACCGACAGCGCAGCCGATCTATCGGGTCGCCGCGTTTTCGAGAGCGCTACTGAACCTTACCTCGATCGTGTCTCCCGGCATGACCTCGGTGTCTTCTTGGGCCGGCTGTTTCCGCCATGCTTCGCCGACCTTGCGAACGATCGTGACCTGAGCCTGGATCGTTTCGCCGGCAACCGGCAACGGCAGAGCGGCAGCTCCCGTGGGCTGCAACTTCTGGCTGGCTGCACGAAGTCTTGCGCTGATGTCGGCAAGACGCACGTTGGTATCCTTCAACTCAGTCAGCAGACCCATCCTTCTTTGGTTGACATTGCGTTCGTGCTGTCTGGCAAAATCGTCCTGCTGACGTCGTGCTCTCATAAGTTCAACCGACGTTTCGAGTGCCCGGCTGGAAGAAAGAACCAAAGCGCGCCGGACATCGGCGAGCCGGGTATTGGTGAGATTTCCGGACTCAAACGCTTTCCTTACGCGCGCCAGCTCGTCTTCGTCCGCCTTCACTCCATCCGCTTCGGCCTGCTCGCGCTTGAGCAGGGTCTCGGTTTGTGCAGCAGCATCCTTGCCACTTTTTTCGAGAAAGCCCTGCTCTTGCCGGAAGTTGTCCAACGAGAGCTTCAGCCCTTCTGCTTCGGCTTGGGCGATCGCCGGCGCAAAACCTGCCGGTAAGGGCGATCCTTGTGGTGGCTGCATATCGAAAGTCGACTTGTCCTGAAGTTCGGCGCGGATGCGGGCGCTGTGAAAATAGTCTCTCGTGTATTCCCCCCAAAGCGACTCATAATCGCGCCGCAGATCCACCGGATCGGGACCAACCTGGTTTGCCCGCGACCGCAAAAGGCTGAAACCACCTGACACGGCAATCGCCTGCCGCACGGTCATCAGCGGGCGGTAGGCCTGCTGTCCGGGAGTGAGCACGTCGCCGGTCACATAGATCGGCCTGTATTCTGCAACCACGGCGGTCACGTCTGTCGGCTTGATGACGATCATTTGCTCACGCCCGTCAGGCAGACGCTGGTGGAATATTTTGGTTGGCAAGATCGTCTGCATGCGTGTTTGCAGTTCAGCCGGAGTTAGGCCGCCCACCGAAACCATCCCGACTTCGGGAAGCGCGATCGTGCCGTCCATCTGGATCACCGCACGTTGCGTTCGCTCCGGGATGGCGGCAATTCCTATCTCGACGGTGTCGCCGGCGGAAAGTCGATAAGCGACCCGCGCTTCCGCTGCGCCGGCCGTATCCATGGCCGCCAGCATACCGAACACGACAAGAAGGATTCGATTAACGAGGACCATTGGCGGCAATCTCCTTCTGGTTCGACCGCGGCTCTTCCGGCCAATCGAGACGGGTGACGAATTCGTAGACCGGCCCGCCAGGCACGCCCCAGTTGCTCGACCAGATTACCTGTGAGCCGTCGGGGGATGGCGAGGCATGGGTCTCGCTCCAGTAATCGGACGGGACGTTGTGAGTTTGCGTGACGCGTCGAACCTCCCCGCTGCCGTCGAGGCGAAGCGCGATCACCTCTCGCGCATATGGCGCCCAGTCGGGATTGGCAGATATCTCTTCCGGCTTGCCGCCATAGCTCACGAACACCCAACCGCGCCTGTCCAGTGCCCGCAGGGATGCATGCTCGGCTTCGCCGAACTTCATAAGTGAGGTGACCTTTCCGTCGGCCAGCCTCCTTTTGATGACATGATATTTGTCAGGGTCGGATTTGCTGATGCCCACGAAAACTTCGCTGCCATCTTCATCGACCGTCATATCGCCATGGCCGGGGCGATGATGGTCCGTCCACCTCTGCCGCAACGTCCCGTCGACGGCGAAAATAGCTCGCTGTTCTGTGTCCTCTTTCACATTCTGAAAGCACAGGATGTTCGCTCCGAGCGGGGAGATCGAGCAGGCGCTGACGGTTCCGGCAAGCTGGGCAAGATCGATGTCCGGAAATTTCCGGCGCTGCTTGAGATCATAGGCAAATACAACTGTCGCGCCATCCCCACGGATTGCGCGCACTGCTATGCGATCGCCGTCACGGCTGGGATTGCCTTTGGACGGCCCGAACTGAAGATCATGATAATTCGATGAAACGAACAGGACGTCTTCGCGATTGGTCCGCGGCGCCCAGGTCGAAATTTTCCGGTCCTGAACGCAGATCATCAGATCGGCATTTTGCGGATGCCATTCGCATTCAGCCGATCGAGCACGACGGAAAAGCGGGACATAGGTCTGCCCGTCGAAAAAGCACATGCCATTGCAGCCGTTGGTGATGACGAGGAGACTCTGGTCCGAATTCCAGGCCTGGGCGCTGGAATAACGGTGGCTGCAAAATTTTTTCTCGCATACGACGCCATTCCCAAGAGCCCCAGGCTTGGTAATGCGCATGAAAATTGTCCCGAAGGCTGGATCGGTCGCGGGTTGGAGATAATCGGGCAAGTCCATCATCACTGGCGCAACAAATTGTCTCGACGCGCTGCTTTGCCGACTGCCTGCCACGGTCAAATCCAACGACAAGGCAGCCGCAATCAACAGCGGAGCCAATCCACGCGAGCGAAAGGTCATGTCATGTAGCCCATTTCGTGTCGCACCCGGCCTTCGCTGAGGCGCCCCTGCCACCATCCGATGGTCCGCTCCAACCCTTCGCGCAGGCTGGTCTGGGCGCGCCATCCAGTCTTGCTTTCGAGGAGCGAAGAATCGGCCAGCAAGGCACGCACCTCGGAATTCTGCGGCCGCAGACGGCGCTCGTCGCGGTGGATTGGTTTTTGGCAGCCACTCAACTCGATCACCAGATCCAATATGTCCGAGATCGTCACAGCGCGCTGGCTTCCGGCATTGTAGGCATTGCCAAATTCGAGCTCAGCCGAACCTGCGGTCAAAAACGCCGCCGCAGTGTCTTCCACGAAAGTAAGATCGCGGATCGGGCTTGTGTCTCCCACCATGATCGCCGGGCATTTTTTGTCGAGAGCCTGGCGTATGATGGTCGGTACGATGGCCCGCTCGCTCTGGCGTGGGCCATACGTATTGAAGGGGCGCATGATAACCACGGGGATGTCGAACGATCTGGCGTAGGACTCCGCCATCATGTCCGCACCGATCTTGGATGCCGAATAGGGTGACTGTCCCTGCAATGGGTGGGATTCGCTGATAGGCATTGTCAGCGCGGTGCCATAAACCTCGCTGGTCGAAGTGTGCACCACACGCTCCGTCTCCCATTGGCGCGCCGCTTCGAGGACATTGACCGTGCCCAGGATGTTGGTCTCTACATAGGACTGGGCCGCGGCATACGAATACGGGATGGCGATCAGTGCGGCGAGATGAAACACCACCGCCTGGCCGCGCACGATCCGGTTAAGGAACGCGCTGTCGCGAACGTCGCCGCGGACGAGGTTCAGCTGGCTTCGAATGGTGTCCGGTAAATCGTCCAGCCAGCCGTGGCTGTCGAAGGAATTGTAGAGAGCCAGCGCAGTGACGTCCGCGCCGCCACGGACGAGCGCTTCGGTGAGATGCGACCCGATGAATCCATCGGCACCCGTAACCAGAACTTTCCTGCCCTTGTATCCCATGACCCAAGCGTTCCCCTATGACGTGAGGCACTGACTTTGCAAATCCACGAGAGCGCGGGTACCCCACCTGCTCTCAAATTCCGATCCGCGGCGGCGAAACGACGCCAAGCACCGCCAGCAAGCCGCGCACCATCCAGATGACATCAGAGACGATCGTGCGCTGCGGATAATAGGAAAGGTCGAGCTTGGCTTTGGCAGGAAACAGAACCTCGCGGTAGAACAGCAGCGGGTCCACGGATCGGGGATAAAAATGAGCTTCATGCCGGAAGAGAACCTGGGCTGGACCAAACAAGCCTGGCTTGTATTGTAAAATACCCTCGAAGCCCCCGCGAAAACAATCGGCGAAAGCAAGGCTCTCCGGGCGTGGCCCGATGATTGCCATCTCGCCTCTGAAGACGTTCCAAAGCTGTGGCAGTTCGTCGAACTTGGTGGCGGCGAGGAACCGCCCTACCGGCGTCATGCGGCTGTCATCGGCCATGGTCAGCGCCAAGCCACCGGGATCGCATTGCACGCTGAATTTGCGGAACTTGTACATGCGGAATGGGCGAGCACCGGCCCCGACGCGGGTCTGCGCAAAGAAGATGGGCCGACCGCCTTCCAGCAGCAGCGCCACGGCAATCAGCAGCATCAGCGGAGCGAAGACGATCGCCGCGGCTGCAGCAATGACGAGATCAATTGCTCGTCTCGCAGACCCATGGGCGGCGCTTGAGACGTTAGGCCGGTGAATGGCTAGGTCCAGGGCATTCATGCGGCTGTTCCTGTCTGAGCACAGTTATTGACCGCCGCGGCAAGAGCGACCACTACCGTTTCGACCAAAGGTGCGGTGATCTGCGGATGCAGCGGTACCGTGAGTTCGCGCTGGGCGAAATCTTCCGTGCGCGGTAAACGAGTACCGGGAATAAGCTCACGATAGAGCGTCATCTGGTGCACCGGCGGGTAATGGATAGTGGTCTGGATCCCTTGCGCGCGCAGTGCGTCGATGACGTCTTGCCTGTCGGCGTAACGTGGCAAAAGGATAGGCATGATGTGGTAGGCCGACGTCCGCGGCTCGTGGAACGGGATGGTCACGGCCGGGCAATGCTTCGCGATGAGACGGCGATACAGCATGACCAGGATACGCCTGATCTCATTCCACTCCTGCAAATTTTGCAGCTGGACCAGTCCAATTGCAGCCCGCAATTCATCCATGCGATAATTGAATCCGAGCATGGTGACATCATACTGCGGGGTGCGGCTGTTCAGCCTTTGACGTGTCCCAGTGGTCATCCCATGTCCACGCGCCTGGCGGATTGTCTCGAGCAGACGGGCATCCCGGGCAATCACCGCCCCGCCTTCCGCCGTGGTCATATTCTTGTTGCCGTAGAAGCTGAAAGCTGCCGCAGCACCGAATGTTCCCACCTCTTTCAAGCCCGGCGCATGTGCAGCATCTTCGACGATATGCAGCCCCCGAGCACGGGCGAATTTCTGCCATTGTTCCCGATCGGCGAGGTAGCCGGCGAAATGGACAAGAATGATTGCCTTGGTACGGGCCGTGCATTTCGCTTCTGCTTCCACGATCGACATCAGCGGCACGTCGGCTGACTCGATGTCGACGAAGACCGGTGTCGCACCGACATAGAGGACCGCATTTGCGGTCGCCACGAAAGTCAAAGATGGGACCAGCACCTCGTCGCCCGGTCCGATACCAAGCGCGTGCAAAATGAGATGAAGCGCTGCGGTACAAGAACTGACCGCGACGCAATCCTCCGCACCATGCACGTCGGCAAAAGCTTGTTCGAAGGCTCGTACCTGCTCCCCCATGGTCAGCCAGCCGCTATCGATGACCTTGGTCAAAGCAGTCTTCTCCGGCACACCCAAGATTGGGGCACTGACCAAGAGCATCACAACCTCCTAGACTGATAATTGCGGGACCGGGCTCGTGATTTCATCATGCAGCCGTCGCAGTGACCTCGATCGAGGCCGACTGGTCTTCCCAGGAAATGGTCTGTGCGTTCTGAAAGTCGTCGACGCGCCCGATATCGAGCCAGAGACCCTCATGCTTGTACACGTGCACGGTTGTGCCGTTCTGCATCATCTGCAGCATCAGGTCGTCGAACCCAAACGGTATGCCGGATGGGATAAACTGCAGAACATCTGGGTTCATGCAGTAAATTCCCATGCTGACCAGATGCGAAAGCGTCGGTTTCTCGCGAAAGGTCTGCACGGTGTTATCGACTTCGTCGATGACGCCGAAATCCATCTTGATCAGGCGACAGGCTGTTGCGATCGTCACTGGATCGGTGTGCTTACGGTGCGCTGCTACAAATCGACTGAGGCTTAGATCCGTAAGGACATCGCCATTGAGAACGATGAATGGCTCCGTCAGTTCATCCCTGATCAAAGACAGTGGCCCGATGGTGCCAAGCGGCTCCATCTCCTGCGTATATCGAATTTTCAGGTTCCACTGCGAGCCATCTCCACACACGGTGCGGATCAAATGGCCGAGATACCCGGTTGTGATATAGACTTCCTGAATACCGTTGCGTCGCAACCATTTCAGAAGCATCTCCAGAACCGGCCGAGAGCCGATCGGCATGAGCGGCTTCGGCAAGATCGATGTGAAGGGGCGAAGGCGTGTTCCCATTCCACCACATTGAATCACCGCTTTCATCTGGTCCTCCCATGTTCATTCGGCCTGAACGCCATCGTCACGGGCCGGCTATTCCTACCCCGATCAGCACCCGGGAAACGCGTTCTTGCTCCCTCAGAAGAACCGGTGAGACTTCCCGTATAAAGACCGGTGAGATTTCCCGCCGACCCTGATCCGGACATTGCATCTGGATGGTATGTGGCCCTCGGGGTGGATGTCGTCGTGCATTCGAATGGCAACAATTCAGCCGTTCTGGTGTTCAATATCCGTGGCAGTGCTGAACGACCCAGGCGGTCTGTCAGCCTTCCAAGAGATCAGAACGTATGTTCAACAAGGGTCGGCGGGCCTCGTTCACAAGGGCTAAAAAAAGAGGAGCGTTTCCCGTTATTTAGGATTATATTAGAAACCTGACGTTTGCGGTGGTGGGGATGCCGCTGGCGTCGACTGGATGAATCGACGAGTGAATGGCCACGGCTTTCAAGCCCATCACCGTTCAATCCATTCAGATATGCGTTGGGGTAGATCAATGTATCGAATCGTCATCGCCGACGATCACGGCTTGTATCGTCGTGGCTTGCGATTGGCACTGACCGCAGGCATTCCAGGTGTGGAGATATTTGAAGCGTCTTGTTTCGACGCAGTGCTCAGTTTGCTGGCAGAGCAGTCGTTCGTTGATCTTGCGATCCTGGACCTGAATATGCCGGGCCTGTTCAATCAAGAAGTGCTCGGCGGGATCCTGGCCGCCTATCCGGACACGCGATTTGCTATCGTTTCCGGAAACGATTCACGCTCGGAAATACTCACGGCTCTTTCGATCGGGCTTCACGGCTACATCGTAAAATCGCAGACGGACGAAGAGGTCGTTCTGGCTGTCAATGAAATCCTCTCCGGCCGCATCTATGTTCCTGCACTTCTGTCACGCCCGGGTGCAACGCAAACAACTCACGCGCATACACACTCCGAGAAAGGCCCACACCGACATACCACTGGCGCCAACCTTGGCAGGCTGACCTCGAGGCAACAGGAAGTCCTCAAGCTGATGGCGGAAGGCTATTCAAACAAGGAAATTGCGCGCGATCTGGAAATCGCAGAGGCGACCACGAAAATCCACGCTGCTGCGGTTCTGCGTGAATTGGGGGTACGCAATCGGACAGAAGCTGCCGTTATGCTGAAGACTTGGCTTGCGAAACATGCCAGCTAAAGCGCCGCGCATCCTTTTGGACGTGCAAACGGCGCCCCAAGACTCCTCATGCATATTACTGCATATTGCCAAAACTGCGCTGCGGCTTTTGGGCCAACGACATCCTTAGAAAAGAACCTAAGCTCATCTCACAGGCCGTTCAGCGCGACGCGCCTTTAGGTTCCTGCTTTCCGAGTGGAGCAATGCATTAGGATCCGATTTCCTTGCGTGACAGTCGCAGCGAATACCGCAACCCGTGATCCGACATTTCCAGCTTGGGAGAGTGACCGACAAGCGGCGCTCCATCCACTCCGATTATCATGGAACCGAAGCCATGCCGGACCACACTTGAGGTCCGCCGCCGCCCCGATTCCACCCACTCGAACACGACCTCACTGCCTGTGTCTTCAGGTGCGAACGTCCAGCTTACGTCGATCCGGCCTTTTGGATCGCCAAGCGCTCCATATTTCATGGAATTGGTGGCAAGCTCGTGAACGATCATTGCAAAACTCTCGGCGGCGCCTCCCGACATCGCCACGGAAGGACCGCTGACCGATATGGCGCGCGTTCCCATATATGGTTGCAACTCTTGAGCAACGAGGTCGTTTAGCACCCCCGATACGCTGCCGTTGCGTGAAAGAAGCAGATGGGTTGCCTCGAGCGCGCGTATCCGGTCGATCAGCGTTTCCTTGTATTTGGCGACGTTGTTTCCGGGAACATCGACCATTTTCACGAGCGCCGTGATCACCGCGAAAACGTTGCCGAATCTGTGGCGTTGTTCGAGCATAATGCGCTCCCGCTTCTTTGCCGCGGCGCGCAGCAGCATGGTTTGCCGTCTCTCGCTCAGGTCGGCAGCCACTCCAAGCCGCTGTCCACCGTCATCATGTCTTTCCTCCCTTCCGCGCAGGGCAACCCAGCGGATATGTCCGTCCGGTCGGCGGACGCGTATCTCAACATCGTAATTCGTGACCGATGATGCGGACTTTCTCGATGCCGCCAGCTTTGGCCAGTCCGCCGGATGAACGACAGCTGATAGTTCCTCCAAACGGCGGCTATTGGCCTGGGCCAGGCCGAGAATGTCCCAGAACGTGTCCGAGCCTGTGACTGTCCCGTCTTTAAGGTCGATCCGCCACGTAGCCAAGCGTCCAGCAGACAGAGCGAGGTCTAGCCATTCCTTCTGAGCCCGAAGCGCTTCGTGAACAGCTCGTCGTTCCGAAATATCGTCGACCACCACGAAGATGCTCTCCGAGAGAACCCCCTCGGGCACGGACGAAGAAAGGGTTATCCGAGCCCAGAATGCCGTCCCGTCCTTTCTTGACAGACGCACCTCCGAAACGAACGAAGCAGTGTCATTACCCAGCCCCGCCAACAATTGCGCCAAGGTGTCCCGGTCGTTCGGATGGGCGAGCGTATCGAGCTGCAATTGGGCAAGCTCCTCCTCCTTGTACCCAGTCATCTCACAAAGGCGTCTGTTGGACTGCAGCAACTCACCTTTCTCGTTGGTGTTCGCGAATCCCATGGCAGCACGTTCGAAGGCCCAACGATAGCGGCTTTCGGTCGCTTCGACGGCAGCGAGCCTGGCCTCCGCGACTTCCAGCAACTCACGCAAGTCCTGCCGCAGGCGATGGAACGTCATGGCAATCACCCCACCCGAAACCAGAAGCAGGATTGCGCGTGCCCAATCTCCATTTGAAATCTGATCGTGTCCTCGGGCCCATAGGCCAACGGTCACCATCAGAATGGTCGCCGCGAGCGCAGGCACGCGATCTTCGAGATAGGCGATAATAATAATAGCCGGAACAAATTCCAGAAAACTGGCGCCTTGCCCAATATAGCCTGACGATTTTATTTCAAATATCAGTGTGGCAGCTAATACCGATGCAGAGGCAATATGAGTTAGCAATCTGCCCGACGGGTTCGAATTCGACCTGAGCGACTGCGAGTTCATGGACACAGACTACAACCTTCTGACTAGCCCGTCGAGACTAGAACAAAAAACGTACAGCTTAGTACCACTGCCGGATTGCCATACCGCTATCATAGCGCGCATTTTATCGGATGCAGCGGGGGCTAGGAGCTGCCTTAGAACTGTCAGATCCTATTGGGTTTTCAAGGTGGTGATGAACATATTATCCGTCAGCGCGTAGAAGACTAGAATCCAGCTACACATAAAAGACTATCTGAATCCCGAATACTTATTTCGGGCGTGTGAAACTTTGGGTTAGGGGTAGAAAATGAATCTGATCGATAGACATGTTGATGCTTCTTCGGGCAGTCGGTACATTGTCACGAGGAGCCAGTATGATTTTAAGGCGCGGAATACGCGGCCCTCTTCTGGTCACTTTCCCGATCGAGCATCAGATCCACCGGACGCAAGGCTCGGGGAACCAAAAGGCCGCAGTCTGGAATCCATAACCGGCGTGCTTGATCGCATCGGCTGTGGCTATCTCGTGCTGAATCGCGAAAGAAAAGTAGTCGAGTGGAACGCAGCCGCCCAAACCACGCTTGAGCGCCAAGGCGAAGCGGCTGACACGGCGAACGGACTTACGGCCGCCCTAAGGCGGTTGATCGCGAATGTTCCGGGCCAATTCCTGCCGGGCTCGTTGTCCTGGGTGGTGATCCGCAGCAGGGGCGACCGGCCGGTGATACTGAACGAGAACGGAGTTATCGCTCCCGATGGGACGAGCATCGTTGCGTTGCTGGACCGGGACAACAGGTCGGGGCCAAATCCTCGAACTCTGCAAAGAATGTTTGGCTTGACGAGCGCGGAAACGCACCTCGCCTTGCGCTTGGCTCAGGGCGACGCGCCTTTGGAGATCGCTCGCAGTTGGCGTCTCAGCCGCACCACGATCCGCTCCCAGCTTGCCTCGCTGTTCGCCAAGACCGAAACGAAGCGCCAGGCGGAACTGGTGGCCCTTCTTGGGCGCATTTCGGTCCTGCCATAAGGGCCGCGCAGTTGTTGGGTCTAGTTGGCGGCATCCACATGCGACGGGGCTCGGTCGACCGGTGCTGGAGGCCGTTTCAACCTAGCTTGGCAGGTCACGTTGCGCAGCGCGCCGGCGCCTGCTCACCTGTGCCGACGCCGACGCCCCGGCACATAACATCCCGGCACAATTGGCCGGGATCTCGGAATAGGCAATTCGACACTGTCGAATGACGTCGAAGGGGCAAAAAATTGGATCATGATTTAAACGGTGGGTCCGTTCTTTCTGCGGAAAATATGGAAACCGCCCGATCCCGGTCAGACCGCGCCGTGAAGGAACTCGCCCCGATAGGACCGATCGTCGTCACCGGTGCTGCAGGCTTCATTGGTTTTCACGTCGCCTTGCGGCTTTTGCGTCTGGGTGTCGAAGTCATCGGCGTCGACAATTTCACCCCCTACTACGATCCACGACTCAAGGAAGCGCGGTTTGCACGTCTCTGTGCCGAGCCGGGCTTCACTCCGATGCGAATTGATCTAGCGGATGCCGCCCGCGTTCAGTTGCTGTTTTCAGAATTTCGACCTTCACACTTTGTGCATCTCGCGGCCCAGGCCGGCGTGCGTCATTCACTTGTTGACCCGCATGCCTATTTGCAATCGAACATAGTGGCGTTTCTCAACGTCCTTGAGGGCTGCCGGCACTTCGGCGTCAGTCATCTCGTCTACGCTTCGTCGAGCTCCGTCTACGGCTCAAATCGAACCATACCGTTTTCCGAGCATCACGGCGCTGACCATCCTGTCAGTCTGTACGCCGCAACCAAGCGTTCAAACGAATTCATGGCGCATTCATACAGTCACTTGTTCGGCTTGCCCGTGACCGGACTGCGCTTCTTCACCGTTTATGGCCCCTGGGGCAGGCCCGACATGGCAGTCTACATGTTCACGCGTGCGATTATCGAGGGGAAACCAATCGAAGTAGCCAATGCCGGCAGCGTGTGGCGAGACTTCACCTATATCGACGACGTCGCTGAGGGGGTGGTTCGAGCACTCGCTGCACCGCCGCGACCCGATCCGGGTTGGGATTTTCTTACCGCAGATCCCGCGACAAGTTCTGCGCCGTATCGCGTCTATAATGTTGGCAACGACCGGCCGGAGGAGATTAACCGGCTGATTTCGCTCATCGAGACCGCCCTTAGCTGCCGGGCGATTCGCGTGGAAGTGCCTTTGCCACCCGGCGACGTTCTGGAGACTCGCGCCGACGTGAGCGATCTTCGCAACGCTGTCGGCTTCGCCCCGGCGACAACGCTCGAGGACGGAGTGCAACGCTTTGTCGAATGGTACCGGGACTTTCATGGAACGAATATCGCAGCCAGCACACAGCAACAAACGTTGATGCATGTAGAGGCCACCGTGTAATCCGCGCCTTGTCGGAGCGACGAATCCACGCGTCGGCCATCCTGGTCGCGGCTGCCGGTCTGGTCAAAAGATCCAGCTGGTACCGCATAACGTGACGACGACATTCCCGAGCATCGATGCCCGCGCGATCCCCGCAGAAATCAGTTCATCGCGGGCAAGTCCAACGAGCGGTCTCAATTTCAGAGCTGCAGTTATACCCGGCACGGAGCACAAAGAATTCGCCGCATCGCCGCTCTGCCGAACGATGTCATTCAGATGGATGATGGTGACGTTCAGGCCCCATCGTAAGCTCCGGTCAACCGCATTTTGCCTCCTCGGAATCGCGAGCTCATGTCCCAAAGCTACTTTCTGAGATCCAGGACGGTTCCTACGGTCGAGAAAATAATCACCCGTGTTCCTCCAAGCCCGATCGGCAGTATTCTGCGCGCGGCAGGAGGCGTTTCGGCCATGGCGATTGCCGGCCAGTTGATCCTCGTCGCCGCTATTCCCGTTTTGGCCCGGCTATATTCCCCGGCAGATTTCGGGATCTTCACGATTTATCTTTCGATCGTAAACATCCTCGGCGCGATCGCAGCACTGCGTTTCGAGGCCTCTCTTTATGGTGTCAAGGACAATGCGCGGGCGTATGTGACTGTTAAGCTCATTCTCCTGGCTGTCTCGGTGACGAGTGTCCTCGCCTTTGCGGCAGGACTGCTGTGGGCGAGCATCGCTCCGGCGCGCGTCGGCCACCTCGCCTGGCTTGTTCCGCTTGGGATGGGGGGCGCAGGTCTCGTCGAAGCTATGAACTGCTGGAGCCTGCGCGCAGGCCTTCTACGCGACTTCGCCCTCGGCCGCCTGGTCTTGCCGGCGACCATGGCCCTGCTGCAATTAATGTTTGGGCTCGCCCATTTCGGAGGCGAGTCGATGGTGCATGCTCATATCCTGAGCCAATTCGTCTTTATCGGACTCCTCGGCTCCCGGATTCTGAGCCGGGAAGACATACGCGGCGTCGCACGGGCGCCGTGGCGTACCGTCGTTGCCGTCGCCAGGCGAGAATACAAGTTTCCGTTGTTCGACATTCCCTCAGCTCTCGCGAGTTTCGCCATCATCAATCTTCCCGCGATACTTGTTGGTTCGCTGTTTGGCGCCGCTTTTGCGGGTTACCTGGGAGTGGCAGCGCGGCTGGTGACTGCACCGGTCACGCTGATCGCCACCCCGCTCAGCAATGTTTTTGTCTCCGAGGCGAACAAAAACAGCGATCGCCGACATCTGCTCGGCACCGCGCGCGGCCTCTTGATGCTTTCAGCCGGCCTCACTGCATTGCCAATACTGGCGCTTGGCCTGGCCGCGCCATATCTTGTCGTCCCCCTTCTGGGCCCGCCCTGGGTTCCTGCCGCAGACATTATGACCGCGCTGGCGTTCATGGGTGCTGCACAGGCGTTGGCGACGCCGCTTCAAGATGTCCCAGCTCTCCTGCGCCGGCAGGAGCTACGGCTTCTCGTCGACGGCGCGCGGACGGCGCTGGTGTTTGGTCCACTTCTTGCCGGTGCTGAGGCAGGTTGGGAACCACTCAACGTCATTTATCTGATGGCGGCCGGCGGCGCCGTCGGGTTTGCACTGAAAACGGCGGCATCTCTGTATATTTTGAGCCACGACGTCGAACCAGCAGGAGCTGCCATACCAAAGCATAGTCATAATCTCGAGGGAAAAGCACCATGAAGCCATCGCAGCTTGATCAGCTCCAAACGACCGATGTGGTTGACCAACATCACTACGCTGATGCTTCGCGACTGCGCCCTTTCATTTCAGTTGCCATTCCAACCTTTCGCCGTCCGGACACGATCCGCCGGGCGATGGATAGCATCCTGAGTCAGGATTTTTCCAGTTGGGAGCTGGTCGTCAGCGACGACGAGGGCCGAGAGGGACCGACCTGGGCAATTGTTGCCGAGTATGCACGGAGCGAGCCTCGCATCCGAATTGTCGAGAACTGCCGGGGCCGGGGTCAGGTGGAGAACACCAACAATGCCATGCTCGCTTGCGTCGGAAAATGGATCAAGCTGCTCCATGACGATGACTGGCTCGCCCCAGGTGCACTCAAGACCTTTGCCGAGGTTTCCACCAATCATCCCTCAGTGGCATTCATGACCTGTGCAGCGAATATAATTGAGGACGATCGGATGAAATTCCGATTGCCACCGCAAGGGCGAGAACGGATTTCCCTCTACTCGAGCCAGCAATGCCTGACGGACCTCTATCTCGTCCGCACGACGCGGAGCCTTGGGATCATCCCATCGACGCTGTTGATCAACCGCGACGTCATTCACGCGGGTTGCCTCATGCGCGCGCACAATTCAATTCCAGCCGGAGTCGACCAACTGTTCTTTGTCGATCTGGCCTGCCACGGAGACATGGTCGCGATAAAAGATGGCTTGATCTTCTACGACGCGACGAACCACCCGAGCATCACTACAACCAAGAGTTTCGATGAGGTCGATCAGGTAACGCTTGCCGTCAAAGAGCTTAACTGGAACCTCATCGAGGATCGTAAACATCTTCCCTGCCCTGAGACTCTGTTACGGGCGCTACGGGTTGCTCGTCTTCCCAGCCGATTCCACCAGCAACCCTGGCGAGCGACGATCCGAGATGCAATGCAAATTCTTCGTCCATCAGTTATGAAAATTGCGAGCCAGCACATTCTTACTTATGTGTTCGCGATCCGCCCGAGACTGGGTCGATTGCGTAGCCTGAGACGATTTAGCTTCTGAGCGTGGCGGCATCGTGGAGCGCGACGGCGGGCCGGCTGGTGCGCATCGTATACCGTCGAAGGCGGCTTTCCTTCGGTCTGGCCTTTAGGGGTAAGCGAGATGACCATTTGTCCGGCATGTGGCAGTGTACCAACCGCGAAATTGTTCGAAGTGACAGCAGATGAGGCCTCTCGACATTTCATCAATCCGCGTCAGGACCCCGATCGCTCTCGAAAATTAACAAGCCACCTGTCGGATCTCTGGGGCAGCAACACATGCGATATCCGCAAATGCGCAGATTGCGGATTCGGTTTTGCAGATCCCTTCGTCGCCGGCGGCGTTGAATTCTATAACTTAGCCTGGGCGTACCCTTCTTATCCGACCATGAAATGGGAATATGCAAGGACTATCGAAGAGCTCGCGGGCCTGAAGACTGGCGGAAAAACTGCCCTCGAAGTGGGGTCTGGGTTCGGGTATTTTCTCGATCGCATCAAGAATAAATTCTTCCATGTTTCCGACATCTCTGCGGTCGACTACAACGAAACGGCGCGATCTGTACTGGCGTCGAAAGGCTTCAAGACCTATTCAGGCGATTTTCGGACGGACAGCTTCGATTCTATGAAAGAGGCCTTCGACTTTATTTTCATGTTTCAAGTCTTCGAGCATATGGACCAAGTGGACGACGTTTTTGCTCGATTGAAATATCTTCTGAAGGCGCAAGGATCTGTCTTTATCGCCGTGCCAAATGAAAACAGAACTTACTACATGGAGTCCCATGGCTCGCTCATAGACATGCCACCAAACCACATCGGTCGGTGGACGAAAGAAGCCTTCGATGCCATATGTCAGCGGCACGGCTTGCAATTGAGCAAGTGCGAGCGGGAGCCGTTCAATCTCGCCAAATTCCTGAAACAAGACATCGTCCACAGCTTTTTCCGAAAGGGAGAGAAACCAGGTAGCGTGAGTGAGTTCGTGCGCGCCCTGCCGCGAAGCAAAGCGCAACGGATTGCGCAAGGTTTGACTGCCCTTGCGATTTCACCATCGCGGTTGCCGGCATGGGCATACGCGGTCAGGAACGCATCGACGATGGGCGGGAGCGCACTCTGGGCAAAGATCGACAAAGTCTCGTCACCTGCGCTACGGATTCATCGCCAAGCCAAGCAGCAATGAGCCGGTTCGCCATACCGCTTGCCGCGTGAAGGGTGAGTTCGACACCACTAGGCTGCGGGGGTGGATGCCAAGCAGACGAAGGACGGCGTCAGGCGCGTCGCCTCAGGTGTGGATTCCGGAATTCATGAATGCCCGTCCGGCGGCTCCTGGCCAGTAGGTTCCGTTGTGACACTTCGGACCCACGCTCCGGATGGACCTCTCCGCGACAACCCCAGCTACTGGCGGATGGCCCGCGCCCAGCAGCCGATCGGCGCAGCGCCTTGCGCGGTGATTTTCAACCAAGCGGGAAGCCCAACAACAAAAAGCCGCGCTCGTCATGTCCTCTCCAGCAAGAGATCAGCGCTGTCCCCGAACCGGTAACCAGCGTGCTTCCTGAGATTAACCTTCGTGAGAACGCTTGCGACGGGGACCGAAGCTGGTGCATCGCCCGCAAGCAGGTCTAGAACGCCTCGCGCGATGCTGCGTCCCGTTTTCGCCCAGCGAACGGCGAAAAGAACCACGTCACCCCAGCCTGTCAGGAGCCTGGCCTCTGGTCCCTCAAGCCCCAGCGGTCCATTTATGATGACGACCCGATAGATCGAGTGCAGTTCATCTTTGAAAGGGGAGCCGTCGACACTGGACAGCAAGGGCAGCAGATCCTCCGACGGTGCGAGCGCCATGAAGTCGATCCCGATTGCCGACATTCCTGCTATCGCATCGTGCAGTGCACAACGGTCACTCACATAGTCTCCGAAAAAATTGTGCGGCTTACGTGCGCTGAATTCCTTCACAAACTCGCCCGTAAGGCGGTGGTCCGTGCGGTCCAGATCAATGAAGAGTACTCGCCCTCCAAGTCTGGTGGCCGCCAAGGCCATGCTCCATGCGAGCTCGGTCTTGCCATCATCCTCACCGCAGGATGTTATCAAGATTATGTTCGAGCAATCCCTCGCCTGTTGGGGCGCCGCGGCGACAAGCAGGGACGTCACGGCGCGGCTGTATCTGCACCCCTGCTGGCCTGAAACCAGCTGCTGCAGTCGCTTCGCGTGCGTTGTGGGAGCCTGGGGTATTAGCCCGAGGCACGGAACCCTGAGCGCTGCTTCAGCTTCGGCCTCTCCGCGCAAAGTGCGATCGAAGCGTTGGCGGACAAGTATGAAAATCCCCCCAATCAGGCCAAACACGACCATGCCGGGCGGAATAAGAAAAATTGGCGAAAGAGTCGTTGGATTGGTAGGGGGCCACGCCGCTGAGAGAAGCCTGACTCCGGGGGATGGACTTGCAATACGCCGCATCAAGTCCTGTTGCCGGGTCAAAAGGTCGTTGTAGCGCTGCGTCAGGATGCTGACCTGCGGCTCGAGAGCGCGCAATCCGGAAAGCCGGCCGGCTGTATCGGCCACAACCGCATCCAGGACATCCTTACGCTTTTGCAGCGCCGCGATCTGGGAGCGATAGATGTTCGCCTCAGCAGCGACATGGGCGATTTCTTGTTCGATCTCACGATCGATCGCATTTGTGACATCCTCATCTGCCGTGCCGTTGGCCTGGCGTGCCAAGAGATCGGCCAGCAAGGGTGATCCGATGGCTTCGGCTACCGAGGCAACCGGCGCGCCCCCCTTTCGCAAGTCCTGAATGTGTTGGAGTCGGGATTCGGTTGCGGAGAGGTCCGCTTTCGACAAGGAAATTTGCTGGGTGAGTTCGGCTGTCTCCTTGGCAGCGTTGTCCGCCGCACCTTGATCGACCGCGCCATGGCTCAACCGATATCTCTCCAGACGATCAGTCGCTTCTGCCAGACTGCTTTGTATAGTCGGCAGCCCGGAGACTATCGATTCGAGTTCCAGCCTGTCCGACGCTTGGCTTTTCCTTGCCAGATCGCCAATATACACTTGGACGAACGTGTTGGCGATCAGAGCGGCTCGCGCCGGATCATGATCGGTGAAGCCGACGCTGATAACTCTCGATCGCAGCTCCTGGCCGATTCTTATACCTTCACGCAGCACCTTGAGTTCAGCCGCATCAGGCTCCGCCGGCGTGCTTCGCGGCCAAATTTTGGCCAGCAAATCGGCTGGAACCGAGCGCAAATTCAGCGGCTCGACGCCAACAGGCTTCGGAGGAGGGTTTCCGGTTCGAGCATCAGCCTGTTTAGCACCATTGTCCGTTTTGCGCAGCGCTGCCACTACGCTTCGCAGGTGGCTTTGCGATGAGAGCATGGTGATATGGTCGTCAATGCTGGAATCCAGCTGATCCTGAGCAGAGACCAAGCCGCCGGCAGGGGCCGCTCTACTAGGTGCGTCGACGATTATCTGTGTGGTGGCCTCGTATAGGGCAGGCCGTACAAGACCCCCAAGCGCGGCCAAGACACCGCCTGCGACGACCATGGCCAGGAGGAACCACTTTTTTCTTGAGAGGGTAATGAGGAGCTGATGGAGCGGGGTTTGCGTGTCCATCTGCTCACGCAACGGCCGTTTCATGCGCGGAGTGATTTCGCGCGCAGGCAAGTGCATTTCGGTAACGTGCGGAAGGTGGATGCGGCTAACTATGGACCCTTCCATCTTAATCTCCTGTAAGTTCGGGCACGCGAGAACCCGTTGCTGGCGGCGATGGCCGCCGCCTTGCCTCGTTGTGCCAGGCCTGGAACATCAAAGCCGGCCACAATTCGCGAGAATGGTCGTGCCTGCCATCGACGTGATCGCGCCAGCACGCATCCACCTTAACAAGGTCGAAAATTCCGTCTCCGGAGACGCGCATATCGGCGACAAGATCGTTTGCCCAACTGAGCAGCGGGCCTCTCAGCCAGACTGCTATAGGAACATCGAAACCTTGCTTTGGCCGCTCGATCAGTCGCTGCGGAACGTACCGGCGCAACAACTGACGAAGGATCCACTTACCTTTGCCATTACGAACCTTCGTATTCGTCGGCAGGCGCCAGGCGAATTCGACAACCCGATGATCGAGTAGCGGGCACCGCCCCTCGAGGCTGTTGGCCATGCTGGCGCGGTCCAGCTTCACCAATATATCGCCGGGCAGGTAGCCGGCCATATCGTCATACAAAAGACGGGACAGCAGCCCATCAAGCCGGTGCTCGACGTGGATTGATGAGGGGGGCTGGTGGAGGCTGAGGTTCTCGGTCGACGATCTCGTCAGTCGCCGAAACAACTCGTCCTCATCGGCTGCAGCGAGCAGCTGAGCGAGGCGATCCAGCCGGTCGCCCCGCAGCGCATGCCGTGCACCCTCCGAAAGCGGCAGCTTGCCGACGAGATCGTGACGGGCTGCACGGGCCAGTAACCCAGTGCCTGCCGCGAGCGCCCGACGCAGTGCTGACGGCAGAGTATGCTGTCGTCGCAGGCGGGCCGCCATGAAGTGGCGGGCGTAGCCGGCGAAGCATTCATCGCCACCGTCACCCGACAGAGCCACCGTAACGTGCCGGCGGGCGAGCCGCGCCACCAGCAGAGTTGGTATCTGCGATTCGTCAGCGAAGGGCTCGTCCCAGATCTGCGGCAATTCTGGAATGACTTCGCGCGCTACGGCAGCCGAAAGGTGGAGTTCGGTATGGTCGGTGCCCAGATGCCGCGCGACTTCCGCAGCGTGGGGAGCCTCATCGAACCCGCCCTCTCCGAAAGCGATCGTGAACGTGCGCACCGGCTTTTCCGATTGAGCCTGCATCAGGGCTACAACCGTCGAGCTGTCTATTCCGCCCGACAGGAAGGCCCCGAGCGGAACGTCAGCGATCATGCGCTCCCGAACGGCAAGTCGAAGCAGGCCATCCAGTTCATTGGTAAGTTCTTCGTCACTGCCGACGACCTGCTCCGCCCGCCCTTTGGTGGCGGTTTCGGCCAGCGACCACCAGTATCGAATACGATGCGCTAGCGAGGCGGCACTTCGCGACGCGGCGAAGTCAGCGGCTGTCACCGACAGGACCGAACCCGGCGGCAATTTGAATACGCCTCGCCAGATGCAGCTGTCATCCGGTACCCATCCCTTCGAAAGCATCGCCGCGGCCGCATTGATATCGAGCTCCTGACAAAAACCTGGAAAACGGGTGATCGCCTTCAACTCAGAGGCAAAAACAAGCGCATCACGTGTTGAGGCGACATAAAGCGGCTTTTTGCCCATTCGGTCGCGGGCGAGATGGAGCGTCCTCGTCTTCAGATCCCATAGTCCTAGCGCGAACATGCCGGCGAAGCGTGTGAGTGCTTTTTCGAGGCCCCAACTCTCGATGGCGCCAAGCATGACTTCGGTATCGCTGGTGCCCCTGAAATGACGACCTGTACTTTCCAGCTCGCGGCGCAGATCGCGGAAATTGTATATTTCGCCGTTGAACGTGACGACGTATCTGCCGCTTTCGGAATGCATCGGCTGACGGCCCGCCTCCGACAGATCAACAATGGCCAAACGCCTGTGACCGAAGGCAAGCCCCGCTTCGCTATGTATCCAGAATGCCTCGCCATCCGGTCCGCGGTGACGAAGCGCGGCCGTCATTTGCTCTATTGCCTTGAGCGGCTTCGTGTCGGCTGAATCGGGGGCAAGAAGAATTCCGGCAATACCACACATGCCATTAACCCGGATTGTTAGAGATTGCAGAAACTGCTTTCGGAGTACCGGCGACAAGGCAGATGGTCAGCGCAAACCACACGATCGGGTGACGGATGATTAGGTGCGGCATGCCGAAGATGACGATTGACACCACGAGCGCTAACAGCGCGTCGAGCTTCGCACGCCACACCGACATGATGGCGGCGCCGACGATCCAGACCAGCGCCAGAACCGCAATAAGACCACCTTGAGTGTACAGGTCGAGGATCGTGTTGTGAGCCTCGAAGGGTCGCTCCAGAAATTGCGATTCGAACACTGATGGGCGCTCGAGATGCGGACCTGGACCAAGGCCCAGCGACCCGGATTCCGCGCCCTTCTCCAACGCTTCGTCCCAGAGATGCACGCGGAGTGCGGCGGTTTCGGCAGTGGCCTCGCCGCCCTTGTCCTTGGTCAGGCCCTTGGCGAAGTTTTCGAGGACGCTCGCCTCCGTCACGGCGTAGGGGGTTATCGCGATCGCCAACGGAAGGATACCGACAAGCAACAGGAGGACGGCTTGCCGTGAAAAGCTGACGCTGTTGCCACCGGTCTTGAGCCATGTGCTGATCCGCAGCCCGAGGAACGTCAGGCAGGTCAGGATGCTGGTATACAAATAGGTATCGCTCTTTGTTAGCCTCCCGACATAGAAGGTTAGGAACAAGCTGGCGATCCCAAGAAACCTGCCCCATCGATTGCTGGTGGTGGTCGCAAGATGCAAGGCTAGCGGGCCGAAGATTGCGCAGTAGAGCGCGAGCTGGTTTGGATTATGCGACCAGCCGCGAAAGCGGTCCCAGTACCAGGGATCGACGTCAGCTCGGGGGATCCAGCCCCAGCCCTGTCCCAGCTGAATGGCAAGGGCCATATTCGCGATACCCACGACCCACCAACCAGTACGACGGAGATGGCGATCAGCCTCGGGTTCTGCAGCGGCAAGGCACGTGACGCTGACCAACAGCAGGTAGGCCATCGTATCGTGCATCAGACCCGTCAGATATAGAACTGTGGTCAGATAGCCGACAACGGTGCCGACCGCCAGAGCAAGCGCCATGATCGTCCAGTAGCTTGCAAGGAGTGTCAGCGCCGGCCTGGTCTCCAGGCGACCGCCGGCAAGCACACGCCCAATCGACAGCATGATCCAAAGCACGAGGAGCAGCTCGCCAATCCCCAAGGGCGACCCAGGAATGTCGAGTTGCACCGCATAGGTCATTGCGAGGCCACTGGCCAGGATCGCGTCCCGGATCATCGGCGCACATCCAATCTACTGCTGACAGCATCCTCTCCAATTAAGATCGGATACGCCGGTCGGGCGAGGCCACCGTGGGATTTGACGCTAAGGATATTTTCGTACAGATCGCAATACTGCGCGACCACCCGCGGCAGCGCGAACTGCTCACGGACGAGTTCGACAGAACGACCGCCCATGATTTTTCCGTGACTGCGATCGGACAGGATGTCGAGTATTCGAGATGCAAGGCCATCGGCGTCGTAAGGTTGGACTAGGTAGCCGTTCCATCCATCCTCGACCACCTCATTGCAGCCGGGCATCTTTGAGGCGACGATGGGCAATCCTGCCAGCCCTGCCTCTAGCAGGACGCGCGGGATTCCTTCTCGATATTGTGTGGGGAAGGCGAACACGTCGGCCATGCCAAGAAGGGCTGGAACATCGCGTCGTGGGCCTAGCGCGATGACATGAGGAGCGTGTCGATCGATTTCCGACTTGTCGACTGCAAATGGACCTTCGGACTCCCAAGGGCCGACAAGCACGAAACGCGCATTAGGCCTTTTAGAAAGGACGCGAGGGACTGCTTGGAGCAGCGTCGGGATGCCCTTCTGGCGGGTCAGCCGGCCCACAAAAATTACGATCTCTGCTGACTGGAGCCCGAGCTCCTGGCGCATTTTCGTCGCCGGCGGAGCAAGATGCCTCGCCATAGCGAACGCATCGACGTCGATGCCAGAACTGCGGATCACTCTTCCGCTGCCAGGTTCAATCAATCGAAAGCGCTTGAAGAAAGCCTCATCGTCCCGATTCTGAAATACCGTCGCTGCCGTCCAGAAGGAGGCAAGCCATTGCAGTCCGCAAAAGATTGGACGTAAGGCCAGAGCCCGCGGTTCCAGCGACGAGAATGTCCAGCCCAGGCCGTTGATCGTGCGCACGACCGGGACCGTTCCGCGCACCGAAAGGGGTGTCAGCAGGTTAGGCTTGGTATCGAAACTTTGGACGATGTCAGGCCGGAGTTGCGCAACCAATTTCCGAATCGCTCTTACAGCGGTCCACTCGCCACTGCCGCTGGCAAATCGGTCGAAACCGTAGCGGCGATGCGGAATGCCATGCCGCAAAAACGCAGCCTCATCGCCGGTTGAAACTGCCGTGACCCGGAAGCCGCTTTCACGCAGCGACATTAGGAACGGAATTCTCAGGGCGTGATCTTCGCCTCCCACACAAACGAGATGCGGATTCATCCCGAAGCTCCCGTCCGTGCGCCGTGTTCCGGTCGCGTGAAGTAATTGCCTTTCGCATCTGCTTTCATGGTTTTGCTTCGTTACTTCTGTGCGCGTGAAAGGATACGGTAGGGGGAGGCTTGCATACTGTCCTCGTCTGTTTGAATGAGGTAAACCGCATGGGGATCGCGGCCTTACGCGTATCGCGAACCACCTCGACGGCATCTAGTGGTGCATAGGAACGCGTACGCGGATGAATTGCGCCTCGAACTCCAGGGAGTTCGGCCAAGCCGGACTTGCAACTGATAAGGCAACCGAAGAAAGCGCTTCCGACAGTCGTGCGTTGTACGCTGCTCTACGCTGGGCGCGTCGGATTCCTAAGCTCCCGGTCCGGGTTTGCGCCTCAGCTTGTCCCGCTTGTGCTACCAGGCATGATAGTCGACCCCCTCAGCCACAACTCCTGGCGCAACCTGCCTCCTTGCGACCAGCGGATAAGCCGATTCGACCGTTCCGATGTCGGCAACCTGATCTGCCGACCGATATCACGCGACGAACGCGCAGACGCCTACGAATTATCCACAACTAATTGGTTGCGGGAGTGAGACTGTGGAGGGGTGCGGCTCTTAGGTTAACGTCTGTCTGATCTCTCAATGCTAGGATGAACAGTTAAATAGAACCTTAATTCACAAGTATATTTCAGCAATACGCAAGCTATATTTTAGACCATGAGACTACATGGCTTCCAATTAAATCAGATAATCCGGATGGAACTACGGCCTTAACGGGATAGTATTCTTGTTCTTTATTTAACACGTCTATTGGGATTCCTCCTTCCGTGCAGCATTCCTATTGGCGATCAACCATTCTATCAGAGCCTGCAGGTATGTGATTTGGCGCTAATATACATCCTCTAGTAGGCAAGCCTTGGGGCGCTATCGAATGAGACAAAGGAATATTGGATGGCAACTCTGCACTACGCATCGGGCGGATCCGCCACCGAAATTGCAACCGCCGGCTTCAATCTGGCTGACGTTCAGTATGTTTCGCTGGTCAACGCATTGCCGGATGGCATGAAAGGCCTGGTCTATCTCAATGAGCATGAGGGCGTAACCGCATCCTTCATCGAGAAAATGACCCCCTTCCTCGGCAATCCGAATGTGTTTGGGTTCTATCTTGTTGACGAGCCCGATCCCACGGGCAGGTGGGGCACCTACGCAACCGCTGAGAACCTGAAGGCGGAATCCGACTGGATCCATGAGCATTTTCCGGGCGCCAAGACCTTCATCACCATGATGAACATGGGATCCCCGACCAATCCGGATTTTACCAACACCTACAATCCGGCCAACACGCATATCGACTATTTTGGAATAGACCCCTATCCGGTGCGCACGGGAACGGACACGGTCGACTACGACATGATCGACCGAGCCGTGGCTGCAGCGGTGAAGTCGGGCATCCCGATCAGCAACATCATTCCGGTCTATCAGGCTTTTGGCGGCGGCAATTGGGAGACTTCCGACGGCGGCAGACAGGTCATGCCCACCCCCGAACAGATGCAAATCATGATGGATCATTGGGCCAAGCTGGTTCCGTCACCCGCCTTCGACTATACCTACAAGTGGGGAACGCAGAACGGCGACACCGCGCTTGAAAGCTCGCCGGAACTGCAAGCCTTTTTCCGGGAACACAACCTGATCGATACTGGGACTGCCCCTTCTCCCGCCGACACAAGCGACACCTTGTATGGCACCAGCGGCGACGACGTGTTCCACGGGGCCGGTGGTCATACGATGATCGGCTATGGCGGCAATGACACCTATTATGTCGAGGATGTCCGCGACAAGGAGATTGAGGCGGCGGGAGGCGGTACAGACAAAGCACTTGCCTCCGTAAATCATGCCCTTGCGGCCGGCTCCGAGATCGAGCTTCTCGCCACCAGCAATCCGTCCGGCACGACGGCAATCAATCTCACAGGCAACGGCTTTGCCCAGACCATTCAGGGCAATGCCGGCGCCAATGTCATTAACGGCCTCGGCGGCGCCGACACGATGATCGGCTATGGTGGCAATGACACCTACTATGTCGACAATGCCGGTGACAAAGTGGTGGAAGCGGTGGGAGGTGGCGCTGACAGGGTGTTCACTTCGGTGAGCCATGCTCTTGCGGCCGGCTCCGAGATTGAACTTCTCACCGCCATGTACCCGTCCGGCACGACGGCAATGAACCTCAACGGCAACGAGTTCGCCCAGACCATCCAGGGCAACGCCGGCGCCAACATCATCAACGGCCTAGGCGGCGCCGATACGATGATCGGCTATGGCGGCAACGACACCTACTATGTCGACAATGCCGGTGACAAAGTGGTGGAAGCGGTGGGAGGTGGCGCCGACAGGGTGTTCACTTCGGTAAATCATGTTCTTTCGACCGGCTCCGAGATCGAGCTTCTCGCCACCACCAATCCGTCCGGCACGACGGCAATCAACCTCAACGGCAACGAGTTCGCCCAGACCATCCAGGGCAATGCTGGCGCCAACATCATCAACGGCCGAGGCGGCGCCGACACGATGATCGGCTATGGCGGCAACGACAACTACTATGTCGACAATGCCGGTGACAAAGTGGTGGAAGCGGTGGGAGGTGGCGCCGACAGGGTGCTCGCCTCGGTGAGCCACGCCCTTTTGGCCGGCTCGCAAATCGAGCTCCTCGCCACTACCAATCCGTCCGGTACGTCTGCAATCAACCTGACCGGCAACGGGTTCGCTCAGACCATCCAAGGCAATGCCGGCGCGAACATCATCAACGGCGGCGGCGGTGCCGACATCTTGACCGGTAACGGAGGCAATGATGCTTTCGTGTTCAACAGCGCTCTTGGAGCCGGCAATATCGACAAGGTCACCGACTTCGACAAGCTCCAGGACAAGATCCAGCTCGACGACGCCGTTTTTGCCGGGCTTAAGCTGGGTGGCCTTTCATCCGATGCTTTCTTTGCTGGCACGGCCGCGCATGATAGCTCCGACCATATCATCTACAACAGCTCAACGGGAGCGCTCTCTTTCGACAGCGACGGGATCGGCGGCGCAGCTCAAATACAGTTCGCCACTCTCTCTCCAGGTCTGTCGCTTACGGCAGGTTCGTTCCTTGTGATCTGAACGACCCGGAACGGCGGACCTTCGAGCCGGTCCGCCGCTCCGTCTTTGTTCAAGCACCGGTTTTTTCCAAAGCAGGGTGCCCATTTCGGGCTGATGCTCACCTTTCGTCACCCAGCGGGTTCGGTAGCAAGGCATCATTGAAGGATGGCTTGAATCCGCCCGCCAACCGAGTTTACTCGGCGCGGTTCGCGACCCCGCTTCCGTGTCTTGAAAGAGCTAGGGCATCTGAGTGAAATAGAAGCTAATCGCACGTTGCATGATGACGAGGCAAAACGGCTTCGCAATTGATCCGGTATGCACTTTCTCGTCTCTTTATTCTTATTCGGCAAACGAACGGTCAGATCCCACCTGAACTTGGCATCGAGTACCAGACCCCCTAGGCCGCTATCAGATCCGTTGCGCAATAGCGGCCATAGCTTCACGAACGGCCCCTCGTCGCAGATCAGGGATAGATAAATCGGAATGCCAATTACTTGAGCGCGAGGGCAGGAACCAGGCAACGACGAACCCGGTTAGTCATTTGGCAGTTATCCGTCGCTAATAAACGTCCGCCGAACAGTTTTGACGTCCTTAAGTCTTCCTCATGGGCGAGTGCGGCAGGCGCTCCAGCTGGGAACCGTCCTACTCTCACCTTTTGTGCGGTTTCCTACATTGATTTGATCTCGATCACGGAGATCTGCCGACCGATATCAGATGATGAGCGCGTAGATGCCTACGAATTGTCCACAACTAATTGGTTGCGGCAGTGAGACTGTTGAGCGGCCCGGCGTCAGAGGTTAACGTCATTTTGATTTTCTGCGCGAAAGTTGATGTCTAAAGCAAACAAATCAATAGATGTATAGCCATTATAAAAACATCGAAAAACTTCAAGAACTACAACGCCTTCAAAATAAAGTCTCAATTCTGGCGTCATTCTGACATCAGAAGACAATAAGCGTCTTGTCCGAAGTCGCTGCTGTCAAAATAAGTCAACAATCCGTGCAGCATTCCTACAAACGGTCAATGATTCTATCAACGGGTGTCTGTATGTGATTTGGCGCTAATATACGCCGTCTGTAGGTAGACGCTGGGCGCTATCGAAATCAGAAAAAGGAATATTGGATGGCAACTCTGCATTATACGTCGGGTGGATCCGCCACCGAAATTGCAACCGCCGGCTTCAATCTGGCTGACGTTCAGTACGCTTCGCAGGTCGACGCGTTGCCGGAGGGCATGAAGGGTCTGGTGTACCTCAATGAGCACGAGGGCGTAACTTCATCCTTCATCGAGAAAATGACCCCCTTCCTCGGCAATCCGAATGTGTTCGGATTCTACCTTGTTGACGAGCCCGATCCCACGGGCAGGTGGGGCACCTACGCAACCGCCGAGAACCTGAAGGCGGAATCCGACTGGATCCATGAGCATTTTCCAGGCGCCAAGACCTTCGTCACCATGATGAACATGGGATCCCCCACCAATCCGGATTTTACCAACACCTACAATCCCGCCAACACGCATATCGACTATTTCGGAATAGACCCGTATCCGGTACGCACGGGAACGGACACGGTCGACTACGACATGATCGATCGAGCCGTGGCTGCAGCGGTGAAGTCGGGCATCCCGATTAACAACATCGTTCCGGTCTTCCA
Source organism: Mesorhizobium sp. M0060 (assembly GCF_040323155.1). NCBI lineage: Bacteria > Pseudomonadati > Pseudomonadota > Alphaproteobacteria > Hyphomicrobiales > Phyllobacteriaceae > Mesorhizobium > Mesorhizobium sp. M0060. The sequence goes on along the minus strand of NZ_JAMYUP010000008.1, from coordinate 45,562 downwards.
GGCCTTTGGCGGCGGCAATTGGGAGACTTCCGACGGCGGAAGACAGGTCATGCCCACCGCCGAACAGATGCAAACCATGATGGATCATTGGGCCAAGCTGGTTCCGTCACCCGCCTTCGACTATACCTACAAATGGGGAACGCAAAACGGCGATACCGCGCTTGAAAGCTCCTCGGAACTGCAAGCCTTTTTCCGGGAACACAACACCACTACCGCTGCGGCTTCAGACACCACCAGCAGCGACAGCAGTGCTGCTGCGCCCGCTTCCGACGCCGCCACCAGCGATAGCAGCTCGACTGTGACTGCGCCTTCTCACGTCACTACCGGCGACAGCACCTCGACTGCCACCGCCGCTTCCGGCGCTACCACCAGCGATAGCAGCTCGACTGCCACCGCCCCTTCCCACGCCACCACCGGCGACAGCACCTCGACTGCCACCGCCCCTTCCGGCGCCACAACCAGCGATGGCAGCTCGACTGCCACCGCCCCTTCCGGCGCCACAACCAGCGATGGCAGCTCGACTGCCACCGCCCCTTCCGGCGCCACAACCAGCGATGGCAGCTCGACCGCGACGGCGCCTTCGCACCTCATCGCAAGCGATGGCAGTTCGACTGCGACCGCCGCCGCCGGCGCCACCACCAGCGATGGCAGCTCGGCCGCGACGGCGCCTTCGCACCTCATCGCAAGCGATGGCAGTTCGACTGCGACCGCCGCCGCCGGCGCCACCACCAGCGATGGCAGCTCGGCCGCGACTACGCCTTCGCACCTCATCGCCAGCGATTCGACTGCGACCGCCGCCTCCGGCGCGACCACGAGCGATGGCAGCTCGGCCGCGACTACGCCTTCGCACCTCATCGCCAGCGATTCGACTGCGACCGCCGCTTCCGGCGCCACCACCAGCGATGGCAGCTCGGCCGCGGCCACGCCTTCGCACCTCATCGCCAGCGATTCGACTGCGACCGCCGCTTCCGGCGCCACCACCAGCGATGGCAGCTCGACTGCGACCGCCGCTTCCCACTCCGACCGCGGCGGTTTTCACGCTTTGACCGATCTGTTCGGCAGCAACGACACCAGCCATGATACTGCCGGCGACAAGGCAAACGAAGGCAGCGGCGTTGACCGGGTATTGGCTGCGTTGAACCACTCGCTTTCGGCCGGCTCGGAGCTTGCCGCGACCAGCAGCCCGTCCGACACAACGGCAACCAGCCTGACCGGTCACGGGTCCGCCCAGATCCTCCAGGGCAACGAAAATGCCGGCGCCAGTGTCAGCAAGAGCGGCGCCGCCGAGTTTGTATCCGGTCACGGCGGCAACGATGCCTTCGACTTCAGCAAGCTTCAGGACAAAGTCCAACTCGACCACTCCGCTCTTGCCGAGCTCAGGTCGGGAGGGCTTTTATCCCACGCTTCCTCTACCGACACGACTGCGCACGATACGGCTGCCGATGATGGTTCCCATCATATCATCTTTGACAGTTCAACCGGGTCGCTCTCTCTCGACAGCGACGCGACGGCCGGCGCAGCACAAACGCACCTCGCCACCCATTTCCCGTGGCAGCATCAGTCTTTGTGATCTGAAAACCAGAGCGGCGGACCTTCAACTCGAGTCGTGTCCGCCGCTCGTCTTTGTTCAAGCACCCGACTTTCCAAAGCGGGTTGCCCATTTTCGGGCTGATGCTCGGCGCGGTTCACGACCCCGCTTCCGTGTCCTGAACGGTACATCACCAACCGTGGAATAGAAGCTCATCGCACACTGCGTGATGACCAAAACGGCTCCGTAAGCGAGCCGGCACGCACTTTCTCGTCTCTATTCAGCAACCGACGGGTCACCCCCGCCTGAACCTGGCATCGAGTACCAGATCCCTCGGCTAGGTCGCTATCAGATTGCCGAAGGGCCTGACGCTTCATGGATTGTGGAAGTCGCTTGGCGTCTATCTCGCTGAAGCGGAAGCGTCCACCAGGCCAGCATGGATGTCCTTGCCATGATGACATTGATCACGCCGAGCTTTATTCCCGTGAGGCGTTGCAGGTGCGTTTGGCCATGCAGGGCATGGACCGAGCCGTACGGCTGGTAAGGCACAAGCCGCTTCTTGGCGAACCGGCCTCTAAGCATTTGGCAGATAACGACAAGGGGGGCCCGGAGGGACGTCGTCTTCTCAACAAAAACAATCAGCGGGTGGTTCGCCCAGCCATATCCTTCGCATGTTTTCGTATTCGGTGGCGAACCCACTGGCGAGGACTGAGGCCCGCTCAATCGTAGCGAAGGCTCACAGGTGTGCGCCGCTTTGCCTGTCAAAGATATGGACCCGGCGCGGATCGATCCTCAATCTCACCTCTTCACCAGGCCGGACGGAAAGCCTGTCCTTGACAATGGCGTCAATAGCGTCCTCGCCAAACTTGGCGAAGATCTGTGTCTCGGAACCGGTCGGCTCGAGCACCGAAACCGTCGCCGGCAAGCCGTCCGGCGCGATGTCGATATGCTCGGGACGTATGCCGTAGATGACCGGCTGCCCGCCCTGCGCCCTGGCCCCCTCGGCTGGCAGCACGGATCCGGTGTCCGACACGAAGATCTGCCTGCCGTTCTTCGAATCGATCCTTCCCTTGATGAAGTTCATGGCCGGCGAGCCGATGAAGCCGGCGACGAAGACATTCCCCGGATTGTCGTAGAGAGCGAGGGGTGCGCCGATCTGTTCCACCTTGCCGTCCCTCATCACCACGATCTTGTCGGCCATGGTCATCGCCTCGATCTGATCATGGGTAACATAGACGATCGTTGTGCCCAGGCGTTGATGCAGTTCCTTGATCTCGACGCGCATCGCAACACGAAGTTTGGCGTCGAGATTCGACAGCGGCTCATCGAACAGGAAGACCTGCGGGTCGCGCACAATGGCGCGTCCCATGGCCACACGCTGGCGCTGTCCACCCGATAGCTGTTTCGGAAATCGGTCGAGCAACTTGCCTAGATCGAGAATTTCGGCCGCCTTCTTCACCTTGGCGTCGATCTCGGCCTTCGGCCTGCCCTTGATCTTGAGCGAGAAGCCCATGTTGTCGGCGACGTTCTTGTGCGGATAGAGCGCATAGTTCTGGAAGACCATCGCTATGTCGCGGTCTTTCGGCAGAACATCGTTCACCACCCGGCCACCTATGCTGATTTCACCGCCCGATATCGCTTCGAGACCGGCGATCATGCGCAACAGGGTGGATTTGCCACACCCCGATGGGCCGACGAGGATGACGAACTCGCCATCGGCGATGTCGACATTCACGCCGTGGATGACCTGGGCGTTTCCATAACGCTTGATGATGTTCTTGACGGTGACCTGAGCCAACTTGCATCCCTTCTATTGCGGTAGAGCAATCTGCATCTTCACTTCGCCCTTTGGGGCAGACGCGGCGATTTCAAACGCTCGAACGCTGTCTTCGAATTCCAACGTGCGCGTGATCAGCGGCTTCACATCGATCGCTCCGGAAGACAGCATGGCAACGCAGCGCGGAAAAACATGCGCATAGCGGAACACATGCTCGACGCGCGCCTCGCGCACCATCGCTTTGCCGACGTCGTAGTTGATGCCATGCATCTGCACGCCGACGAAAACCACCCGGCCGGCCGGACAGAGCGGATCGAAGACCCCTTCCGCCGCGCGAGGGCTGCCGGAGCATTCGAATACGATCTCGACGCCCCAGCCTTCGGTGGCGGCGAGAATTTCATTGGCGAGGTCTTGCCTGGCGACATTGATCGGCGTGATCGGGCCGAGCTTTGTTGCGAGCTCGAGCTTGGTGTCATCGACGTCCGATACGAAGACCCGGGCGCAGCCCGCCGCCAGCGCAGACAGTGCCGTGACCAGGCCGATCGGGCCAGCGCCCATGACCAGAGCGATGTCGCCCGGCTTCACTTGGGCCTTGGTGGCGGCATGGACGCCGACGGCCAGTGGCTCCACCATGGCCGCCTTCGCGAAGGAAACATTGTCCGGAAGCCTGAAGGTGAAGTTCTCCGGATGAACAACGGTCGGGCGCAGAACGCCGTGGATAGGCGGCGTCGCCCAGAAACGAACCGCTGGATCGACATTGTAGAGGCCCATGCGCGTCGCGCGACTGTTCGGGTCCGGAATGCCCGGCTCCATGCACACCCGGTCGCCGACCTTCAGCGATGTCACCTCGGCTCCTGTCTCCACGACCGTGCCCGACGCCTCATGGCCGAGGATCATCGGCGCCTTCACCTGGAAAACGCCGGCGCCGCCGTGCGTATAGTAGTGCACATCCGAGCCGCAGATGCCGACGGTATGCAATTTAATGCGCACGTCGCGGACGCCGAGCACCTCCTCGCGCTCGATCGGGAAATCCCGCAGCGATAGTTTCATCTTCTCTTCAAGCACCAATGACTTCATGAGCCTGCGTCCTGTCCTTTTTCTCCCGCGCTAACCACGCCAAACGATCAGCACACCCAACACGATCGCCAGAGCATGGCAGACGGACAATGGGATCGACTGTTCGAGAAACCTCATCCAGAACAGTTCGAGCGCAACGAACAGATAGATGCCTACAAAAACCCGGTCGAACCAGTTGGTCACGATCGGCAGGAAACCGGTGCGTTGCGGGCTTGCGACAATGGTATTGGCTTCGTCATCCACCTCATCGAGATCGACGGCGTGCTCCATCGTACTACTCCTTGACCGCGCCGAAGGTCAGACCGGCCACGATGTGCCGCTGGACAACCGAGAAGATCAACAGCGCCGGGACAAGCGTGATGATCGCAATGGACGCCATCGTGCCCCATTCGGTTCCGGTCGTGGTCACGTATTCTGACAGGCCGGTGGTGATGGTGCGCGCGTTGAAGCTGGTGAGCGTTGCGGCGAGCAGGAATTCGTTCCAGGCGAACACCCAGGTCAGGATCAGGGTGACGGCGAGGCCGGGCCGCGCAAGCGGAAAGATGACTTCGCGGATCACCTGCCACGTCGTGGCACCGTCGACGGTTGCGGCCTCGTCCAACTCCTTTGGAATACCGTCGATCGTCGGCCTGAGCGTCCAGATGGCGAAAGGCAGGTTGAACGTGCAGTAGAGCAGGATCATGCCCGTCCGTGTGTCGTAGAGCTTCCACTCTCCTATGACGAAGATCTGCGTGAAGAGCAGGAAGAAGGGCAGCAGGAATACAGCGGCTGGCGCCATGCGGTTGGTGATCGTCCAGAAAAAGATGTTCTCCTTTCCTGCGAGATCGAAGCGCGACAGCGCGTAGCAGGCCATGAACGCCAGAACCGTCACCAGCGTCGCGTTGCCGGTCGAGATCACGATGGAGTTGAACATATAGCGGCGCAGCGTATCGTCGCCCAGGACCTTGACATAGTTCTTCCAGTAAACCGTCTCGAGCAGAACGCTCGGCGTGGTGAACAGTTCGACGGCCGGCTTTACGGAGATGACGAACAGCCAGTAGATCGGGAACAGCGTCAGCAGGCTGAGAAAGATCCACAGCAGAATGGAATAAACAGGGCGGTTGGCGCGCATCAGGGTGTTCTCTTCTGGCCGCGGCGGGCGACAAGGGCGACATAAAGCAGCCAGCACATCACCAGAGTGAGGTACAGGACGATGATCGAAGTGGCCGAGCCGTATCCGTAATCGGTCTTGGGAAATACGATCTTCCAGATGTGCAGGCCAAGGTACCGGGTCGCGGCGCCAGGGCCGCCACCGGTCAGCATCCACACTTCGTCGACGGTGCGCAGTGCATCCATGAGACGAATGAAGACCGTCGCCAGGATCGCCGGGCGGATCATCGGCAACGTGACGTGCCAAAAGATCTGCCACCTGTTGGCTCCGTCGATCTGGGCCTGCTCGAACGGCTCCTTAGGAAGCGAAACGAGTGCCGCAAGCAGCGTCAGCGTCACCAGTGGCGTCCAGTGCCAAATATCCATGATGACAGTCAGTGCAAAGGCCATGTTCGCATCACGACCGATATTGAGGTCGTAGCCGAACCAGGATTTCAACAAATACGGGATGATGCCGATGCTGGGTGTTGTCATCAGGCGCCAGACCGATCCGACGACGATCGGCGCCACGATCAGAGGCAGGGTGTGGATCGTGCGGAAGAAAGCCCGGCCGGGAAACTCCCGCATGAACAACTGAGCCAGAAGGTAGCCAAGGACCACTTCACTCAATACGGCGAAGAAGGCGAACTTCAGCGTGAACGCGATGGAGGTCAGGAACTCGCTGTCGAAGACGAGGCGGCGGAAATTGTCGGCGCCATTGTAGACCATATAGGGATTTGCGCCGAACGGGTTCCATTGATGGAAAGCCACATAGAGCACGTACAAAAATGGGACGATGCCGAAGATCCCGAGGATCGCAATCGTCGGGGCGAGCATCAGCCATCCAACTCTGTTTGATCGCACGCCAGCCCTGTTTGATCGCATGGAACCACTCCCTGGAAGGCGCATCCGCCGCGACATTCTATGAACCTCGCGAGGCGGCAAACTGCGTACCCGGGCCACCGCTTTCGCGGCGGTCCGGGCACTGCGTTCGCACTGCTACTTGCGGTAGCCTAGGTTCTTCAGTTCCGCCTCGGCAGCGGCAGCCATCTGGTCGAGCCCATCGTCGGACGACACCTCACCCAACAGAATCTTGTAGAAGATCGGCGCCGTTGCTTCGCGTACCTGTGCATGGAACGGATAAGGAGGGGCGCCGGCAAACAGCTTTCCGTCGTTCTTGAGCATGGTGTAATAGCCGTTGAGCTTCTTATCCATCTCTATGACTTTAGGATCGTCGTAGGTTGCCGTGTTGGTGATGCGCGGCGCGGCGACCGCCCAATCGCCCTGGACCGAATCCTGGCCGATATACTGGAGGAAGAGAAGCGCCGCTTCCTTGTTCTTCGAGGTGACTGGAAGGCCGAAGGCGCCGCCGTCGTAGTAGCCGATATAGCCTTTGCCGGACTCGGCATCCTCCATGACCCCCGGTTCGACCGGCGGAAGGGCGACGCCGACATTGCCAACCACCTTCGACTTCTCAGCGTCCGAGGCGATCCAGGCGGCGTTCTCGCCATAGACAAGGCCCTGTGCCACACGACCCGCCGCGAAGGTGGTGGCGACTTCGGTCCAGGTGCTGGCCTGAGATTCCGGTGGCGCGATGTCGCGCAGATGCAGCCAGTATTTGAGCGCCGCCTTTGCCTTGTCGCTGTTCATCGCTCCACCATTGGCGACGGACGCGGCATAATTCTTCGATGCGTCGATGCCCCAATTGTACACGCCGAACGTCGGCGCGACCGATTCGAAGAATTCGTACCAGGAAGCCGGGTGACCGGTGTGCGCCTGAGCGGTCGTGCCCCACAATTCCTTGCCGTTGTCCTTGCCCCATTTGGTAAAGAATTCCGCGATCTGCGTGTATTCCTCATGGGTTTTGGCAGGAACCAAGTCCTTGCCGGTTTCCTTCTTGAAGGCTTCCTTGACGGCAGGATCATTGAACAGATCCGTCCGGTAGAGATAGAGCTTGATGAAAGCTTCCATCGGAATGCCGAACAGATCGCCGTCGCCGTTCTTGAAATAGTTCGCGAACGTCGTGAAGTGCGTCTCGTCGTAACCCGGCGCTTTCAGCGACGGATCGTCCTTCAGAGATTTCGTGATGTCGACCAGGAAATCACGGGCGAGATAGGCATAGATGATGTCCTGCTCGATATAGACCATGTCATAGATGCCGGTCTTGGCTTCCATGTCCTTGATCGCCTTGTCATACATCTGGTCCCAGGATGTGGTTTCAATCTCCACCTTGATGCCCGTCGACTTCTCGAACGCAGGCGCAAGAACATCCTTGATATAGTTCGAAGGCGGGGTGCTTTCGGTCACCCCGTGCAACGTAACACCCTTGTACTTTGCGCCGGCGTCTGACCAGAAATCGGCCTTGGCAGGCATCACGCTGGTCATTAGCCCCACTGCCAATGCGGCAAGGCTTATTCCGAGTTCATGTCTCATTTTTCACTCCTCCAACAGAATCTTGAATGTCAGTCCGTCATTTCGCAGTCATGGCAACGTTCCTTCCCGCCAGACCGGAAACCTCCTGGCCATCAAAGGCCTTGTGGCGGCCCCGCCTCGGCGATTTCCTCCGATCAACCCGGTGGTGCCTCCCTGCTTGATCCAAATTTAAGACGCCAGCGCACGGGCACTGGCCCTATGAAGATTCATCGCTTTCCGTGTCCGCACCCGAGCAGAAAACTCCCCTCAGGTGCTGGCCTTGGGAGGCAACCTGTATTTTCTGCTGTTTCGAATTGCCGGCTTGGTCTCAACTCACGGACCGAGTTGGCCATATTCATGCAAACGAGCACAGAAGAGCGCTATCGGCCCATCTGTCGCGAAGAGCGGAGAAATTGGATCACAGGGGCAAGTTAATTTCCTCCTCCACGTTTCGCTGGTTGGCAGCGTTATATGTTGTTCTTGTCCACAAATTAGACGATACGCGAATTCTGTCAAGCCACAAAACCCGCCGAGGCAGCGTCCCCCGGATTCCGCGTAATATCCGCGACATATTTGCGTGGATGATGCTCGATCCGGTTAGGAGTTGCCGCGCGCACCAGCATTTGTTGCGCCGTCGAGGACCTTGACATTTGTCACGATGGGCATTTTGTTGTCCTTGTCAACATTCACAGAGTCGCCAGTACCCAGGAGGAAACAGCCGATGCGCAGATTGGGCATTCATTCGTTCGTATGGACCGGCGGTGGCACTCAGGCCATGCTTGAAGAAGCGATGGAGAATTCGGCTGCGTGCGGTTACCGGCTGATCGAGTTTGCGTATCTTCAACCCGAAAAGTTCGACATCCATCGCCTCGCCAAGAAGGCTCAGTCGTTAGATCTCGAAATCGCCGTCACCATGGGCCTGCCCTTGAGCGCCGATGTGTCGAGCGAGGACGGCGCTGTCGTGAAGGCAGGTGAGGAATTACTCGCGAATGCAGTCGCGGCGGTGCGGGACATCGGCGGCACCAAGCTCGGGGGCATTCTCTATTCCGCGCATACGAAATACTCGACAATGCCGAGTGATCGCGGCCGCAAGAACAGCGTCGCAGCCATTGCCAAGACGGCTGACGCAGCAAAGAAGGCCGGCGTCGATCTGGTCCTGGAGGTCGTCAACCGGTTCGAGACGAATCTCTTGAACACGGCGGCTCAGGGCCTCGACTTCATCAAGGCGACCGGCTCCGATCACGTCACGCTCCATCTCGACACGTTTCATATGAACATCGAAGAGGCCAATCCAGCGGCGGCCATTCGTCTGGCCGGCGACAAGATCGGCTATTTTCACATCGGCGAAAGCAATCGCGGCTACCTCGGCGATGGGGTGATCGATTTCGATCGCATCTTCGACGCGTTGCTAGACATCGGCTATAGCCGCGACATCACCTTTGAATCGTTCTCCAGCGCCGTGGTCGATGAGGGTCTTTCCCTCGCATGCGCCATATGGCGCGACACCTGGACCGAGAACATGCCGTTGGCAAAGCATGCCAAGGCCTTCATCGACCTGAAAAAGCAAGAGGCGGTTCGTCGGCGAACGACGAATGCCCGTCCATAAGTCGAGGACAATCTGATTATGCGGCAGTGCGGACCCTCTGCCTAAGACGCCCTGCTCCGCGGTCTTCAGCGCTGTAGTGCTGTGGTTTTTTCGCTGTTCATCGGCAGCCTCGGATCCGTGAGACAGAAGCTTCGGGGGGATGCGTGTTCAATAAGATCGCGCCAGTTGCTGCACGCCTGCGCGGCGTGTACCAAGTGAGCGCGTTGTGGTTGCGTTCGGCTTGCGGACCGCAGGTAACCTGGAGAGACCTAAGTGAATGACCCGGCGCTGACCGCCAGTTCAAATCGCAGGATTCGACAAAACAATGAAGTGGCGGCTCTAAGAGCCCTTCATCAATTTGGACGTCTCACTCGAGCCGAACTCGCGCGCAAGTTACGGCTTAACCGCTCTTCGTCGGGGCATATCATCGCGAGCCTGACGGCTGACGGTCTGGTGCGCGAAGCAATTGAGGATCTGCCTGAACAAGCGGGCTATGCCCGAGCCGGCCGTCCCGGCATCATGCTGGAGCTTGTGCCGGATGCTATTTTCTTCCTTGGGGTCGAGATCGGTGTCGAGCATATCAGTACGGTAGAGATCGATCTTGGAACCAATATCGTTTCGACGAATGTGGAACCGTTTGATGGTCCGTCGATCAACGTAGAGGCCGCGGTCGACCGCGCCGTGAGGCTGGCTCTCCAATCTATTCCTGTGTCAAAACTGGAGCGATGTGAAGGCGTTGGCGTATCAACCCCGGCGCAAATGGACAAGAATGGCTTCGTCCACTTTGCGCCGCTTCTCGGCTGGCGAAATGTTCACCTTGCAAAGCTGGTGAGAGACGCCCTGCCGATTCGTGTTCCGGTCCTTGCCGAGAACGATGCCAACGCATTCGCCATCGGCGCGACTTACGGGCGCAGCGAGGTGCATTCCGGCGTCACGCTTTTTCTCGTTATGGAGAGCGGTGTCGGCGGCGGCATTATCGTTGACGGCAGCCTTTTTCGCGGCGCCAACGGGCTGGCGGGGGAGATTGGGCACTTGATTGTCAGCGACGCGCCAAGCCCGCGCCGCAATCTCGAACAACTAATCGGCCTTGAAAACATCATGGCCGAGTATCGCAAGACCTCCGCCCTCAGTGATCCGACATTCGGCAACTTCCTTTCCGATGTCCAAAACCGGTTGCCTAGCGCTGTCTCAATAGCCGAGGACTGGGCAAGGGCTTTGGCAATAGGCCTGGTGCAGACTTGCCGAATCATCGACGCCGACAAGATCGTGCTGGGCGGTTCGGTCGCCGCACTCTATCCCTTGATGGCTGCCAGGGTCACTGCACACATCCATGCCATACAGGAATCCAGTTTCCCGTTCCCATCGATCACAATGAATGATGAAGGAACTGTCGGTTCCGCTTTCGGTGCGGCCTGCATGTTACATCAGCGATATTTGTCTCTGCAAAGTCAGCGTTTCGCCGATGGTACGGCGGAACTCGAAGGGGCAGAGGGAGACGAAGGCTAATATCAGGTTCGGCACTGCCGAACCGATGCTGCTGCTCGGGCCACCTGTTTGATCGCAATTTAGAATGCCATTGTGGCCTGTCCGTCTCGATTGATTAATATGTTGCATAAAGCTACAAACATAATTAGTGTAGTCCCTGGAGGAGCATCGCGCATTCCCATCGTGGCCGTCTCGGGTTGTCGTTCGCTGTGGAACAGGATCAGCGAGCGGCCGCAACCTCCAGGCGCATGCTCCAGCTAAAAGATGTGCGCTAGCCGAGTTGTATGATGCCCGCAGATGCGATTTTAAGTCAGACCAAGCTCGCACCCGACGCACTAGGGCCGACCGTCGTCATCGGCGAGATCCTGGTGGAGATCATGGCCAAAAGTCGCGGCGACGGCTTTCTCGAGCCGATAGAGCTTATCGGCCCCTACCCCAGCGGCGCGCCGGCGATTTTCATCGATCAATGCGCCAAGATCGGCGGGTCGGCGGCAATCGTTGCATCGGTCGGCGACGATGATTTCGGCCGCATCAATGTCGAACGGCTCCGGTCTGACGGCGTGGACGTATCGGCTGTTTCGGTCAGTCAGGATTATCCGACCGGAAGCGCGTTTGTTCGCTATCGCAACGACGGCTCGCGCGACTTTGTCTTCAACATCGGAAAATCGGCGGCGGCCCTGGTGAGCCTGACGGTTGAAGCGAAGGCGCTGTTCGAGCGGGCTGGACACCTCCACGTCATGGGTAGCGCTTTTGCCATCCCGGGTATCTGGGAGACGATGGATTATGCCATCGGCGTCATCAAGCGGCGCGGCGGCTCCGTTTCACTTGACCCGAACTTGCGCAAGGAATTGCTCGGGCTCGGGCAGACGCAGGAGCGCTTCGCCAAGCTCGTCGACATCGCGGACCTTATCCTGCCCTCCGGCGACGAATTGTTCATGGCAGCTGGAGTTGATGGTGAATCTGCCGCGGTCATCGCGCTCTTTGGGCGCAGTGTGACGGAGATAGCCCTTAAACGCGGCGAACACGGATCAACATTCTTCGGTGCTGACGGCTCGCGGATTGATTGCTCGGCGTTCAGGGTTGCGGAAATTGATCCGACGGGCGCTGGCGACTGTTTCGGCGGCGCTTACGTCGCTTGCCGCCGTCTCGGCATGCCTGTGTTCAAAGCCCTGGAGTATGCCAATGCCGCGGGCGCTCGCAACGTTACTATTCAAGGTCCGATGGAAGGTGTCGCCTCGCGTCGGCAGCTTGACGAATTCATCGCCGTGACCCCGAGAAACGCTCGATGACCGGTCTCCTCAAAAACCTGGCGGCGGCGCGGCGCAATGGTTCGCCGATAGGCGTCACGTCGGTCTGCTCAGCGCATCCATTGGTCATCCGGGCAGCAGCGCGCAACGCTGCACGCTTCTCCGGCACGCTTGTGATCGAAGCAACCTGCAACCAGGTCAACCAGTTCGGCGGCTACACCGGAATGCTGCCCAGCGATTTTGTTCGTCTCGTCCAGCACATATCGGCAGAAGAAAAGCTTCCGATGGAAAGGATCATCTTCGGTGGGGATCACCTTGGGCCAAATCCGTGGCGCGGGGAACATGCCGGCGCAGCGATGGCGAAGGCAGAAGAGATGGTCACGGCGTACGTGTCCGCCGGCTTCCGAAAGATCCACCTCGATGCTTCGATGGGATGCGCCGGCGAGCCTGCCGCGCTCGACGACGCCACAACGGCGGAGCGTACAGCGCGGCTGGCCATGGCGGCAGAGCGCGCGGCGCGCGCCGCAGGAGATGAGGCGCCGGTCTACATCATCGGCACCGAGGTGCCGACGCCCGGCGGCGCCAATCATGCAATCAGCGACATTGAGCCGACCAGCGTAGCGGCGGCGACGCACACGATCGATGTTCATCGCGATCTGTTCCTGAAGCAAGGCTTGGCCGATGCGTTCTCACGCGTCATCGCACTGGTGGTCCAGCCCGGTGTGGAGTTTGGCAATGAGAATGTGGTCCTTTACGATTCCGCCAGGGCACGCGGGCTGACGCGGCTGCTCGAGCAGGAACCTAGCCTGGTCTACGAGGCGCATTCAACCGACTACCAGGGACGAACATATTTGCGCCAATTGGTCGAGGACGGCTTCCCGATCCTGAAAGTGGGGCCGGAATTGACCTTCGTCCTGCGCGAGGCGCTCTACGCGCTGGACCTTATCGCGACCGATCTTTTGCCGGGCTACGGAGCCCGTCCACTCTATCAGGCCATGGAGCGATTGATGCTGGCCAAACCCGGCAATTGGCAGGGCCATTATCACGGCTCGGAAGCCGAACAGCGCATCCAGCGCCACTACTCGTTCTCGGACCGCATCCGGTATTACTGGAAGCAGCCGGAGGCGGAAGCAGCGGTCGCGAGGCTGACCGCAGCCCTGCACGGCAAGACGGTGCCGCTCACGCTGTTTCGCCAGCATCTGCCCGCATTCGATGCGTTTGCAGGCAAACCGCTCGAGCCGACCTCGTTACTGATCGCCTCGATCCAGCGCAGCCTGGACGAGTACCGCTTCGCCTGCACGGGCGAGGCACTCAACACCGAAAGTAACCCGACGGATGGAGGACGAAGATGAGCGAACAACTCTCTGGAAAGGTCATTGCAATCACAGGCGCGGCATCGGGTATCGGCCTTGCTTGTGTCCGTGGTTGTCTCGATGCTGGCGCGCGGGTGGTCCTGATCGACTATGCGGATGAGAAACTGCGCAGCCTGGCTGCTGATCTCGGCGAGAACGCGATTCCTTTGAGGGTGGATCTCACCAATCCGGAAAGCGTGGCAGGCATGATGCCCGGCATTCTGGACAGGGTCGGTCACCTCGACGCCTTCCATGCCAATGCCGGCGCCTATATCGGCGGTGATTTCATCGATGGTGATCCGGACGCCTTTGACCGGATGCTGAACCTGAACGTCAATGCCGTATTCCGAACTATTCATGCGGTCCTGCCGCACATGATCGAGCGGGGCACGGGAGATATCGTGGTCACCAGTTCCGTGGCCGGCCACACCGCGGTGCCGTGGGAGCCGATCTACACCGCTTCCAAGCACGCAGTTCAAGCGTTCGTCCATGCGCTGAGGCGACAGGTGGCGAAGCACGGCATCCGTGTCGGCGCGATCGCCCCCGGACCGGTAATGACGCCCCTCGTCGCCGACTGGCCGAAGGAGAACCTCGCCCGGGCGATGGCGGCCGGAAATCTGTTCGAACCGAAGGAAATTGCCGAAGTCCTGCTGTTCATGCTGACCCGGCCGAGAACGGTTACAATTCGCGATATCGTCATTCTGCCGACCAACTTCGACATTTGACACGTAGCGTCTCGGCATCGAAATTCGAGGAGGTAGGCCATGTACCAAGCGCGCTTCAGGGTGGACAACGAGGTCGCCGTGGTGACCGGCGGAGGCAGAGGTATTGGCCTCGCATGCGCCGAAGCGTTGGGCGAGTCCGGAGCGCATGTGGTCATCATAGAGCCCGACGAGCAGATCGGCAGTGCTGGCAGGGATGCACTGACTGCGAAAGGCTACTCGGCCGAGCTGATGCTCGGTGACGTCACTTCGTCAACAAGGATGAGCGAGATTGCTGACACGCTCGCCGCTCGGGGGACGCCGGCTTCGATTCTCGTCAACAATGCCGGCGTCGGCAGCAGCGGCATTTCGTCGGAAGATATCAGTGATGAACTCTGGCTGTGGATGATGAACGTCAACATCAACGGCGTCTTCTGGTGCTCGCGCGCTTTCGGCCGCCACATGATCGCGGCCGGCCGCGGCTCAATCGTCAATCTGGGTTCCATGTCGGGCACGATCTGCAACCGGCCGCAGCCGCAAACACCTTACAATGTCTCCAAGGCGGCCGTGCATCACATGACCCGCTCGATCGCCGCCGAATGGGCGCCTCATGGCGTGCGGGTTAACGCGGTGGCGCCAACCTACATCGAAACGCCGATGGTCCTGGCGATTCCGGAAAACGCGCCGCGTATAGAAGCGTGGTTGCGAGACACGCCAATGGGCCGCATGGGCCAGGCGCACGAAGTCGCCAGCGCTGTCCTGTTCCTCGCTTCCGACGCGGCCAGTTTGATGACCGGAGCCGTCGTACCCGTCGATGGGGGATTTACGTGCTGGTAGGACGGTAGCAGCCAAGAGTTTCCTCGCGGTCACTTCTCTCACCGAAGCTCGAGCTCGAGAAGGTGGATGCGGCTTCGGCCGCCGGCACATCGCCTTAGGTAACCTCGGCGCCGATCGCAGCCAGCGCGAACCACGTCGAAATCCTTGTCCCCAACCAACAGTCGAGCCGCCCGCCAGGCACCGCCGACCAATGTAGATCGGCAATCTGTCAGCAAAATTAGTGACGCCTCCGCACGGGCGACGCTGGCCGAGCCCTGCTTCGAACGGTCATGCCGCCGCTGGGCGGTTCGCAGTCTCGCCGCGACTACCAGAAGGCTTGTATGCGCCCATTGCGATGGCGCGCACCTCCAGCGGTGTAGTCGAGCAGAGTCGCCTGCTTTCTAACTCATTCGAGGGAGACCGGGCGATCAGACGGCTCGCCGTCGGCTTAATGCCCATTGATATAGGTCATGGAATTTGTTTGTTGTTGCAGCCAACAAATTACAAGATCGGGAGGATAGGACGAAATGCTACCCCTTCATAATTTTCGTGGACTAATGACCTCGACGGATCTGTAGGATTTGCGCAGCCGCTCAGCTTGAGCTCAGCCATGG
Source organism: Mesorhizobium sp. M0060 (assembly GCF_040323155.1). Lineage (NCBI taxonomy): Bacteria > Pseudomonadati > Pseudomonadota > Alphaproteobacteria > Hyphomicrobiales > Phyllobacteriaceae > Mesorhizobium > Mesorhizobium sp. M0060. The sequence continues at coordinate 29,840 of NZ_JAMYUP010000008.1, read as the reverse complement.
CTTGCCTCCCGGGCACCGGCACGTTTGGTCGTGTCGTTGTTGTTTTCGTCATCTTGCGCCATCGCCAGCGGCGCGCCTGGTTCGCCTTCCCACAGGATCAGGCTGGCGGCGCCGATCAGTCCGGCCTGATTGCCGAGTTGCGCCGGCACGATGGGTACGTCCCGGTAGGCGGGCATCGCCCGCTGCTCGACGACCGCCCTGATGCTTGGAGCCAAGAGGTCGAAACCGTTGGCGAGACCGCCACCCATTACGATCAGGTCCGGCGAATAGAGATGAAGCAGATTGGTGAAGCCGATGCCCAGCCAATTCGCCTCCGCCTCGATGAGTGTGCGCGCGCGCCCGTCGCCTGCACGCGCGGCCTCGACCACGTGCCTGGCCGAGACGTCGCCGTCGGCCGAAAGGCGCCGCAGCAGCGAGCCGTCGCCCGGCGCCGTCAGCGCCGTGGCGCGCCGCCCGAGCGCGGTTCCGGAGGCGACCGCCTCGAAGCAGCCGACGGCGCCGCAGAAGCAGCGGTCGCCTTCGCCGGTGATGGTCATGTGGCCGATCTCGGCCGCCAGCCCGCGCCGGCCATGATAGATGTGACCCTCGGCAACGACGCCACCGCCAATGCCAGTCGACACGGTGACGAACACCATCGACCCGGTGCCACGCCCGGCGCCGAAGCGCCATTCGCCGAGTGCTGCGGCATTGGCGTCGTTCTCCAGCCGCACCGGCAGACCGAAATACTTGCCGAGAATGTCGATCAAGGGCACGTCGTGCCAGCCAGCCAGTGTCGGCGGTGCGATCACGATCCCGGCCTTGGGGTCGAGCGGCCCCGGTGCGCCGACGCCGATGCCGGCAACCTTGGCCTGTGGGTGCTGTGTCAGAAGGTCCCCGGCCAGCGCGATGATCTGGCCGATCACCGCTTCCGATCCCGCGATCGCCATCGTCGGGGCCGAAACATGGGCGATCACGTGGCCGCCGCTCTCGACCAGCGCGCCGCGCAGCTCCGTTCCGCCGAGATCGAAGGCAAGCGCCACCTTTGTCATCAGGCGGCAATCTCCAGCCCATGCAGCCAGGCCATGCGCTGCGCAAGGTCGGGGTCGCCGAATGCCAGCGATCCGAGCACCACGGTTTCGGCGCCGGCGGCGCGCAGGCGGGGCACCGTTTCGTGGCGGATGCCGCCATCGGCAGCCAAGATGATTTCGTTCTCTCGACCTGCTTTTCGCATCAGCGCCCGTGCCTCGATCAGGCGCGGGCCGGCCTGGTCGGACAGGCTCTGGCCCTTGACGCCGATGGATGTGCCGAGAAGCGTCACGAAAGCCACTTGCGACAGGAAAGGTTTGACCGCGGCCACCGGTGTTTCCAGTCTCAGCACCACCCCGGCCTCGACGCCGAGCTCACGCGCCAACCGCACGGCGCGTAGGCCGGCCTCGCCGTTTTCCGCATGGACGCTGACAAGATCGGCGCCGGCCTCGATGAATTGGCGCGTCTGCTCCTCGACGATCTCCGCTTCAACCATCAAATGCACATGGATCGGCTTTGCCGTCAGCATGGCGATCCGCGCCACCAGGTCCGGAAAGAACAGGAAGCCGGGGGTGAAGCGGGCGTCCGCGACGTCGATGTGGTGGAGGTCGACAAAGGGATCTATGCGCTTCAGGTCGCGCTCCATATTGGCGAGGTCGGCCGACCACAGCGAAAACTCGCCGAGCAACCGGTTGCGCGGAAGGGCGGCGATGGCAGCGGGGCCGGACAGGGATTTGGTCGTCATAACGGGACAAGGCTCCGGATGTTGAAGTGAGCGTGAAGGAAGGTCGTGATCTCAGCCTGCAGCTCGGCGAAATGCCTGACGCTGTCGAGCGCCTTGGGAGAGATTTCCGCAAAGGTCGCGCCGGGGATCGCCGTGGCAAGCGTGCGCGCAGCCGGCAGCGGATGCACCGCATCCATGGCGTTGCCGATGACCAGCGTGGGGACGCCAAGGGCAGCGGCGTTGCTTTCAGAAACGCCCGGTCCGTCGGCGGCGATGTCGGCGAGGACCTGCGCGAATGGCGCGGCGTCCGGCCGGTCGAAATAGCCGAGTAATGAGGCGAGATTGTCGGGCGCGTGGCGCTGCAGGCGCTCGGCGGTTTCCGATTGCGCGAAGATCGTCCTGGCCTTGTCGGGGCCGTGGTCGAGGATGAGGCCGGCGACCTCGGCGATCGGCCGCAGGTTCACCGGCGCGCTGTCGAAAATCCAGGCCGGGCGTACAAGCAGCAGACCCGCGATGCGGTCCGGGTGGCGACAGGCAAGGCGCAAGGCAATGGCGGCGCCCATGGAAACGCCGCCGGCGACGAAACGGTCGAGACCGGCTTGATCGGCGGCGGCAACAACATCGTCCGCGAACATGCTCAGGGAAAACGGACGGCGGCTGCCCAGTCCGGAGGCGCCGTGCCCCCGGCATTCCAGCGTGATGCGCCGGAAGTCGGCACCGGCCGGGAAAGCCTGGGCGATTTGCGCCTCGCCGCCGCCCAGCCCATGCTGGAAGACGACGGCAAGCCCGTTGCCATTATCAGAAATCCGAAGCGTGGCGTCGTCGCGAAGCAGAGCGGCCAGGCGAGCCATCAGGTCAGCCCCATCAGGAAGCGAGCAACCCCTGGTGCCTCTTCGGCCGAGAGGCCATGCGTGACCAGCGGCCCGTCAAAGCCTGATGACTTCAGCCTGGCGACGAAATCCAGGAAATCGACGACGCCCCTGCCGGCGGTGGCAAAGCGGCCGTCGGCCAAGCGGTCCTTGGCATGCGCCATGGCGACGTGGCCGGCGGTGCGTTCGACGGCGGCGGCCACGATGGCGCTTGCTTCCTCGGGGCTCGCCTGCTCGAACAGGTTGGCCGGATCGAGCACGACGCGCAACCGCTTCGAGCCCATCTCGGCGATGAGGCGCATCGCGTCCTGCGCCGAGGTCACGATGTTGGCCTGTTCGGGCTCGATGCCGAGATCGACGCCGTGACGCTCGGCGAGTTGAAGCGCCTTTTCGATCTCGCCCGCCATATCGTCCCATGCCTCACGGTCGGCGTTGTTGGGGTGATACGCCCACTGATCGTCCGCGTTGCGCGTTCCCGTGCACAGGGTGACGAGCGGAACAGCAAGGGACGCCGCGGCCTTGATGACCACGCCAAGCCGGCGCATGCCGTCGTCGCGCACCGCGTTGTCCGAATGGGCCATGTTGTAGGTGCCCGACAGCGCCACCAGGGCGACGCCGGAGGCACCGGACGCCGCCGCGATGGCGCTGATGGCACCGTCAGGCACCGCATCCGGCATCGACGGCAGGCCGGCACAGGCAAGGTTGAACTGGGTGACGGCAAATCCCGCGTCGCGCACCGCCGCCAGCACGCCGGCCGGCTCGCTGCCCGGAAAGGTCCTGGCGAACACCCCGACCTGCATCAGACCGCTCCCGTGACGGCAGCGATCTCGACGCGCAGCCCGCTCTCCACCGAGCGGGCGATCGCCACCATGGCGCGGATCGAGGCGAGGCCGTCCTCGACATCGGCGCCGCGCAGCGGCGCGCCGTCGAGGACCGTGTTGGCGAGGCCTTCGAGTTGCCGCCTGAAGAAATGGCCGTCGGCGCCAAGCGGCTTTCGCGCCGTCGCATCCTTCTCGTGAAAGATGTCGACCTCGCTCGCTCGGAAATACCAGGGATTGAAGGTCTTTGCGATCACGGAGCCGTTCTCGCCATAGAGTTGAAAGCCTTCGTGCCAGTCCATGCGGACGGCGACGGTGAGGTCGAGATGGCCGAGCGCGCCATTGGCGAATTCAGTTTCGACGAACCAGCAATAGGCGCCGAAACGCTCATTGAGGCGGGCGCGCACCGCGACAATCTCGCCGCACAGGAAACGTGCGGTATCGACAAGGTGCGAGCCGTGCGCGAGCATGAAATACTGCCTGAGGTCGGCCTTCGGATTGCCGGCCGGCTTCTTTGCCAGCTTGCTGGTGACGGGCAGCGGCTGCACCGCATCGGTGTTGGTGTAGCGATGCGTGGAATCGCAATACCAGGCCTTCAGCGCCAGGATCTCGCCCATCTCGTCGCGGACGAAGTCGCGCGCCGCCTCCAGTGCCGGGTCGAAGCGCTTCATATGGCCGACTTGCAGCACCTTGCCGGAGCGCTTGACCGCATCGGCGAGCGTCTCGCCCTCTTCGACCGAGACGCCGATCGGCTTCTCGCACAGCACGTGCTTGCCGGCCCCGAGCGCCTTGATCGACATCGCAACGTGATAGGCGTCCGAGGTCGCAACGATCACCGCTTCCAGTTCAGGGTCGGCGAGCATCTCATCGTAGTCGCCATACATTTTTTCGGGCTCATAGGTCGCGCCCATGCGCGCCAGCAGGTCGGGAGCGGCATCGCAGATCGCATAGAGGTCGGCATTCCGGGCTTTCACGCAGGATTCCAGATGGGCAAATTGCGCGATCGGCCCGCAGCCGAGCACACCGACACGAAGGCGACGGTCTTGCTTGCGGATCATGGTCTCTTCCTCAGGCGCCGTAGCCGCGCATCGTCTGGCGGTTGGTCTTGACCGCGGCCGCCGGATCGGCGGCGGCGGTCTCGGATTCCTCTTCCAGCACCAGCCAGCCATTGAAGCGTGGCGCTGCACTGGCGATGTCGATCACCGCCGCGGTATCGCAGACGCCCTTGCCGAGCATCGCCCATGTGCCGCTGGCATCGACATCCTTCAGGTGCACGTAGCGGATGCGGTCGCGATAGGTGGTGAGCGTATCGGCCATGTCTTCATGGCCGCGCAAGATGTGGCCGGTATCCGGCACCCAGCCGACGAGCGACGGATCGACCAGCCCAAAGATCCGGTCGTAGTCGGCGCGATCGAAGAGCAGCGTGTTGTGGTGCGAACTCGGATGCACCGCGACCTGGACGCCCGCCTTGCGCCCTAGCTCCCCCGCCTTGTTGTAGACCTCCGCGGCGATGGCAAATTTGTCGTCGCGCGGGCCGTCGGAGACGACTGTCGCCGAGCCCATCGACACGAGCGTACCCGGAAAGGCGGCGGCGAAGTCGATCCATCGCTTCGCGGTCTCGAGGTCGTTGCCGATCTTCTCCTTGAGCGTAAAGCCGCTCTTGGAACCGAAGGCGAAGGAGACGAGCGTCAGGCCTGACGCCTTCAGCGCGGTCGCGAACTCCGCCGGCTTGTCGGCATATCGGCCGATCATCGCGTCGGTGATCTCGATGCCGGCATAGCCGCCATCGGCGATCGCCTTCAAGAGATCGTCCGGGCCGCCGGCAAAGCGCTCTCCGAGCATTTCCCAGGTAAAGGTCTGGCAACCGACTTTCAGGTCTTTCACGATCGTCCTTTCATTCCTTGATGCCGCCCTGCGCTAGCCTTGCGGTTCTGCCATTCGTTGAAGGCCTTGATCAGGTCGCCAAAGGTTTCCTTGCCGAAGAAGGCGGCGCTGGCAAGCTGATTTCGGAACGTGATTGCGCCCGCGCCGGTCGAATGCCGAGACCCGTGCCGAGCGCTGCGGCGCCCAGCATGCCGGCGCCGATGAGAAATTGCCGGCGATCGGCGATGGTGACGCGAGCCACAGGCTTCGTAGCGGCGGTCGGCCGTTTTTCATGTCAGTCATTTCCTCCTCCTGAAGGCTGGGCGCCTCCAATGTTGCGCCAGGATTTTCGCATGTTCTGCAAAAATTTTACGCGCGTCAATATTTAAAGTGCTGTATAGCGAGCTGTGATTGCGGCTCGCCACCGATTCAGCGGCCAGCCGAAATGTCATCGCGTTGGGAGGCAGACTCGAAAATGCAAGGAAAATCAAAGACGAAGCTCGGTATCGGCGTTGTCGGATGCGGCAACATCTCGATGACTTATCTGCGCAACGCGGCGCTCTTCGGCTGCGTCGAGTTGCGTGCATGCGCCGACATTTCCACCGAACTGGCGGCGCTGCGCGGCAGCGAATACGGCACCCGGACGGTCAGCGTCGACACGCTCCTAGCCGATCCGGAGATCGACCTTGTCCTCAACCTGACCACCCCGGCGGCGCATTTCGACATCTCGTTTTCGGCGCTTTCGGCGGGCAAGCATGTTTTCACCGAAAAGCCGCTGGCAACCTCGGCCAGCGACGGCCGCCGGCTTGTCGCCGAGGCGGCGAAGCGCAATCTGCTCCTAGGCTCGGCCCCCGACACTTTTCTCGGCGCAGCCGGACGGCGGGCGCGCCGCCTGATGGACGAGGGCGCGATCGGCCGCGCGGTCACCGGCACCGCCTTCATGATGGGGCGCGGCATGGAGCACTGGCATCCCAATCCGCAATTTTACTATCAGCCGGGCGCCGGCCCAATCTTCGACATGGGCCCCTATTACCTGACCATGCTGGTCAACCTGCTTGGGCCGGTAGCACGCGTGATGGCGATGGCGACTCGGGGACAGGAAGAGCGCCTTATCACCGCCGAAGGTCCCTACAGGAACACCAGTTTCAAGGTCGGCACGCCGACCAACATCCTATCGCTGCTGGAGTTCCGCTCGGGCGCCACCGTCACCTTCGGAGCCTCCTGGGATGTCTTCAGACACTCCAATCACCCTATCGAACTGCACGGCACGGAAGGCTCACTGCGCCTGCCCGATCCTGACACGTTCGGCGGCACCGTATCGCTTTCGGAACGCGGCGCCGACTGGGCCGACTTCCACAGCGAGAGCGAGCTCTACGGGGCGCGCAACTGGCCTTACGCCGCGCCCGACCGCGCCAACTACCGCATGCTTGGCGTCGCCGATCTGTCGCGTGCGCTGACGACGGGCAGAAAACCCCGCGCCTCCGGCGATCTCGCTTTGCATGTGCTGGAGATCATGGAGGCGATCCTCGCTTCGGGAGAAAGCCGCGAGTCCGTCGCCGTCAACGGGACAGTCGACCAGCCGCCGCTTCTTGGCGAGGACGAGGCGACGAGCCTGCTTGCCTGACGCGTAGGATCCGTCGATGACTACGTTGCTTTCATCACTTCTCGATCCAGAAGCCCGGCATGTGCTCGACCTCGGCCGACAGGCTCCCGTGCGGCCGTTCGAGGCCGGCACGCCTGAAGAGGCGCGGCGCGCCTATGAGGAGAGCTTTCCCACACTGCAGGGTGAACGCGAGCCGGTCGCCTCGCTGAACGAACGCTTCATCGACCGGCCTAGCGGCCCGTTGACGCTCAGGATCTATCACGGGCGACGGGCGGCCTTGGCCAGTGCCCCCGCGCTGCTTTATCTGCATGGCGGCGGCTGGGTAATCGGCAATCTCGATTCCCATGACGAGATCTGTCGCTGGTTTGCCAACATGGCGGCCTGTGTGGTCGTCTGTCCCGACTATCGGCTGGCGCCGGAACACAAATTCCCGGCCGCCATCGAGGATTGCCGCGCAGCGTTTGCCTTCATGCAAAGTGCGGCCGACGATCGCGGCATCGACGCGGAGCGGGGCGCTGTCGCCGGCGACAGCGCCGGTGGCAATCTCGCTGCGGTGCTGTGCCTGATGGTGCGTGGGAGCAAGAATCCGCCGACCGTGCAATTGCTGTTCTATCCGAACACGGATGCCTCGCAGACAGCGGACAGCTATCGCCGTTTTGCTGAGGGCTATGGTCTCACCGCGGCAACGATGGCCTGGTTCCGCGACCACTATGTCAACCATGCCGGGGATATCGACGACTGGCGCGTGTCGCCGCTGAAGGTCGCCAGCCTTGCCGGCGCAGCACCAGCCTTTGTCGCGATCGCCGGTCATGACATTCTCATTGACGAGGGTGAGGCTTACGCAAAGCGTCTGCAAGATGACGGCGTGCCTGTCGTGCTGAGGCGCTGGCCTGGCCAGATCCACGGCTTTGTCTCGATGGGCCGCCATGGTCCGGCCTCGCGGCAAGCCGTCGGCGCGGCGGTTGCCGCGTGGCGCGGCTTCGATGGAAAGCTCAGGCCGATTGACGCATGACCAGCGTCGCGTCGAGATTGACCTTGGCGGCAACCTCCGCTCCATCCTCGTTCAGCAGGGCCAGCAGCGTCTCGACGCTACGTCCCGCCATGGCGGCGAAGTCCTGCGCCATGGTGGTGAGGCCTGGACATGTGTAGCGGCTCAGCGGGTGATCGTCATGAGCTGCGACACGCAGGTCGCAATCGGCCTTGCGACCGACCTTGAGGCCTTGCGCGTAGGCGGCCGCCATCACGCCGAAGGCGAGACGGTCGTTGTTGCATAGAATGGTCTTGCCCGGCAGACCGCCATTGCCGAGCATTTTTTCCATTTGCTCGTAGCCGATCCGTTCGAAATCCCATGTGTAGTCGTCGGTGTTGCCGATGACGACAGGCTCATGCCCGAGCCGCTTCATAGAAGCGATATAGCTTTTCAGTCGTTCTGGCGAGTTGTGGTTGACGTGCGGGATATCGAAATAGACCGGGGCGTCGCCGGACCGGCACAGATACTCGACGATGGTCGAGACGCTCTGGGCATTGTTGTTGCCGACGAACGGCGTTCCGCCTTCGAGATAGGTGTCGAAATAGACCACCGGTATGGCCTGCGTCAGCTTCTCCAGCGTGCGGTGGTCCGAGCGCAGGCCGAGCGGCGCGATGAGTGCACCGGAGACCTTCAGCGACAGGATGGTTCGCGTTGCCTCCACTTCGAGCTCGCGCGAGCCGTGCGAGGAGATCACGATCGGCCAGTAGCCTTCGTCGCGCAGCCTGAGTTCGATGCGGCTGACCATCTCCGAATAGAAGGGGTCGGCCACTGTCGGCACCATGATGCCGATGCTGCGGGTCCGCTTGCGGTTCAGGTTGCGTGCAAACAGATTGGGCTGGTAGTCGGACGAGCGCAGCGCCTCTTCGATACGCTGCCGTGTCGCGGGCTTGACGCTGGTCGGATCGTCGAAATATTTCGACAGCGTCGGCCTGGAGACGCCGCAAGAGCGGGCAAAATCCTCCATCGTCTTGTGCGTCGTCGGCATTTCAAACGCCTCGCGTTCTGGACATCCAATCACTGGGTTGCCCTAGCGCTGCCCCAGGGTACCCGCATCCGGTGCGCTGCCGTGCAACGGCAAGGCAAAATTTTACAGAGAGCTTCAGCAGTTTCAACGCGTATCGCTGAATTTTTTCACGCGTAAATTTATTAGTTGACGCGAAAAGTACAAGCCATATTGACTCCGGATATCGGTTGCCGCCAGGCAGAATTGCACGCGACTGAGAGGGGTCGAGAAGCTGGTCTCAGCCGGCGAGATCGAGCTTCGGCGATTGACGCAGCGTCGGCGCCGAGATGCTGAGGGCAGCAACAGCGCGCTTTCCGGTCTAGCGCGATATGAAGATCCTTAATGTGCTAAATTTGTCTTCGTACTCCGAAACGTCGGTTGCCAATGGGACACGCTGCCAATTCTGGGCACCACAATCCGGAAGGCACCTACACATAGCGCACTTCGACTCCCAGCTTGTCCAATCGACTGCGAATCCCATAGGGCATAGCGGTGTCGGTGATGATCAGATCGACACGTGACAACGAAAATGCCTTGGATGAGGCGCCAATATCCCATTTGCTTGAATCCGCCACAAGGATCACGCGCCTGGCCATACGAACCAGATTGCGTTTTGTGCGCGCAATGTCTTCTGAGACATCGACGACATCGAATGACTGATCGATCGCATGCGCGCTGAGGAACGCTTGGTGGGCCACAAGGCCGCCCACAGCCCTGTCAAAATCCGACACGATCGTGCTGACCGTCGAGGGATAGACCCGACCGCCTATCATATGCACGTCCAGCCCAGGGCGATACATCAGATGCTGTGCAATGTTCATCGCGGTTGTGGCTACTACCACATTGTTGACCGGGGGCATCTGCATTGCGACCTGCAGCAACGTCGAGCCGCTGTCGAACACCACGGACTGGTTGTCTATGATCTGGCGCGCCGCCATCTGCGCGATACGCCGTTTGGCATCGAAATTGCGAGACATCCGCTCTTCGAAGGCCGCCGCGGGCGAATCAGCGGGCAAGGCGATCGCACCGCCATGCGTTTTGATCAACTGCTTTTTTGCATCCAGAATTTCCAGGTCGGACCTGATGGTCACCTCGGAGACGCCGAAGTTTTCCGCCAGTTGGCTGGTACGCGCCTGGCCGGTCCGCTGAAGCGCGAGCATGATCTGATGTCGCCGTTGTTCCGCAAGCATGTGTAACCCCGAATTGCTGTTTGGATAGCTGCACGCCAACCTTTCGAAAATCGAATAGGAAACCGGCTTGCGTTTGAGAATTCGACGGATACCGCCTCACCGCAGCGAACGCTAGCCGTTGCAGTTGCAACCTATATCGAAACGAAAGAAATCGAAATATTGAATATTGTTTTGCTTTCGAGTTAGGGTCCCTCAACGTCAGATCAACAATTGCGAAGGGACTGCACTGATATGGGCCTTGGAACTAAAATTCGCTTGTCGCGGCTGTTCTCGCATCGATCTGGGAACCTGTTCGGTGGTGCCGTCGACCATTTCGTAGGTTACGGCAACGTCCGCGAGGGAGGCCTTGCGGATCTGCCCGGCGCGCTCAAGCGGGTGATGGCCGGAGAGCCAGATTACATCAGCATTCAGCCTGGTGCGGCGCGTCATTTGTGGCCGGCTTACGCCGGCAAGGCAGCGCTGGTCATTCAGGCGGGATGCTTTACGCCCGACGATCGGATCAGTCAGTTGATCGCGACGCCCGAAGATGCAGTGCGCTATGGTGCCGATGCGCTGGCGGTCGCCATTCCGGTGCGGGGCGATACCGAGGGTCACTACATTCGTTGGCTTACCGATACGGTCAACGCGGCGGCTCGTTTCGAAATGCCGGTCGTTGCACATGTTTATCCCCGCGACTATTCAAACGGCTGCAAGATCGTCTTCACCCCCGACGAAATCGCCTACGCAGTGCGGATTGGTTTTGAGACCGGTGTTGACGTGATCAAGGTCGGATACACCGGGGACTTCGACTCATTCAAGGAAACCGTGGCCACTTGCCCGGTTCCCATCGTTATCGCCGGCGGTCCGAAGACCGAGGATCTTCTGGGCGCTCTCACCCAGACGTCTGAAGCCCTGCGCGCCGGTGCGAAGGGTGCCGTCGTGGGGCGCAATCTGTGGGGGCACGGTGACACCACGATGGCAGCGCGTGCATTCAAGTGCGTCATTCACGATGGGATGGCGCCGCAAGACGCTTTGGCGGCTGCGGGCACGTGAGCCGTGACCGGCAATCTGCAGGTTTTGGGCTTCGGAGCCTTGGCGATTGACGACATCATCTATGTCGACAGCCCGCTGGGTGCTGGCAAAGGGAAGGTGACAAATCGCACGAAGGACCACGGCGGCAATGTGGCGACGGCACTCGTTGCTGTCGCCAAGCTGGGGGGGCGTGCCGGTTTCATCGGCTGGCTGAGTGATCAGCCACTTACGGATGTCGGCGCCCACGAGCTTGAACGACACGGCGTCGACATATCTTTCGCGCCACGTCGTTCCGATGCCAAGCCGATCCGGTCGGTTATTACGGTCGCGCCCGATGGTGACAGGTTCATCGCCTATGATGATGATGTGCCGCACGGGACCTCCGATGCGCTGGCCGATAGCGTCCTTGCGCAAGCCCAGGTACTGCTGATCGACGGTTACGCCACGCACGCCGACATGATCGTTGCTCGTGCCCGTAAGCTGGGTCTAGCGGTGGTGGCCGATATTGAGTGGACTGTCGGACCTGCGACCGAACGATTGATCCGCCTGTCAAATCACCTGGTATTGCCTCTGAAATTTGCCCAAACCTATACTGGCGAGGGCAAGGCGACAGCGATCCTGCGCAAGCTGTGGTCAGATGACCGCTCCGCGGTCGTGTTAACCGAAGGCGATCGAGGAGCCTATATCCGGCAAAAGGACGATGTCGTTTTGTGGCATGTCCCGGCCTATAAGGTCAGGGCAGTGGACACGACCGGCGCGGGGGATTGTTTTCATGGCGCCTATGCCTTCGCTCTTACGCAGGGAAAGCAGCCTGTCGCCTGCGCTGTTTATGCAACTGCCGCGGCCGCGATCTCAGTGACGGGCCGGGGTGGCCGCATGGCTCTGCCGGATCACAACGCCTGTGTCGCGTGGATGGCGAAAGAAAATGCGCCTGTGCCCATACCGATTACGTCGCCAGACTGAGAATTCATCACTCGGAACTTGCCGCTGCTGGTGGGGCGTCCGAGGCGCGCGGTTAACCGCGCAGATAGCAATGCCGGTTCGATCTGCAGTCGCGCCGGGCGGAGGCTATTCGGATGTTTAGGTAGCGCTGACAATAGGGAGGATGTGACGTGGCTGTTGTTGTGTTGGACAAAATTTGCAAGACCTACGGGACGAAATTCCAAGCCATCAAGGATCTTAGCCTGACGATAAACGACGGCGAGTTCCTCATTCTCGTTGGCCCTTCGGGATGCGGAAAATCGACAGCCTTGCGCATGATCGCGGGGCTGGAGGAGATCAGCAGCGGAACCCTGAGCATTGGTGGAGAGAATGTTGAGGACCTGGCGCCGAAGGACCGGGATATTGCGATGGTCTTTCAGAACTATGCCCTTTATCCGCATATGACAGTGTTCGACAACATAGGCTTCTCGATGAAGCTTGCGGGGAAGAGCAAGGCCGAGCGCACGAAGCGCGTCCATGAAATAGCAAAGACCCTGCAGCTGCACACGCTGCTCGACAGTAAGCCGGCGGCGCTGTCTGGCGGACAACGCCAGAGGGTCGCCATGGGGCGCGCGATGGTGCGCGAACCGGCAGCCTTTCTCATGGATGAACCCTTGTCAAACCTCGATGCCAAGCTGCGCGTGCAAATGCGCGCGGAAATTGTCAGCCTGCAAAGACAGCTGGGGGTGACCACGATTTATGTAACGCACGATCAGACCGAAGCCTTGACCATGGGCGACCGGGTTGCGGTCTTGAAAGGCGGTGTCCTTCAGCAGGTCGACACGCCAAAGACGCTGTATAATCGACCAGTCAATGCCTTCGTCGCGGGGTTCATCGGCTCGCCGTCGATGAACCTGTTCGAAGGCCGTTTGCACAATGGCAGGATCAACCTGCCGACCTTTTCGATACCGGTGCCGACGAGTGCGTTTGAGCGCTCTCCTGGTCTGAGTGCCTTCGAAGGCAAGACGCTCATCTTCGGCATACGCCCCGAGGATCTCTACGACAGCAGTCTGGAATCGGGATCGCGACATGCCACTCTACCGGCCATCGTGAAGACGACAGAGGAATTGGGATCCGAGCTTATCGTTCATTTGAAGGTCGACGCGGTTCGAATCGATTCTGGCGATCCAGATGCTGTTGAAGATCTAAGCGGGGCAGCAAACGTCGTAGCGAGGTTTGAAGCCGTCAGCGTGGTCCGGCCGGGCGAGTTGATTAATCTGGCGATCGATGCGGCCAAGTTGCACTTCTTCGATCCCCAGACGCACCTCACAATCTAGCGTGATCCGCGATGGTTGACCTGGGTAAAGGGTCGAAGGCGCAAATGTCGCTTCCGTCTTCTGGTCCATTTGCGTAGGTGATGGTAGACGCTGGCTTCGCTCTCCTGGGCAATCCGACCAGTTCTCGCTCGCCCATCAAATCGGTTGGTTGATGGTCATTTTAGGCCGTCAGCTTTGAGCTGCCTGCTCCAGATCGGTAGGCCGGCCAGGAAACAAGCATGGGTGACCAGGATTGTTCGCTTTGTATCAAGGGAAGCTCGGGCCGTCTTCGCTGGCAAATGGTGAGACTTTGCTCGACATCGGTTCAGCGCGCGACAGCCGATTTTTCCACCTGAGGTGGAGATCGTCTTGTGCCCGGCGGCACCCTGTCATCGACAACCAAAACGATCGCCTGAACGCCTCTGAATTGCGACGTCTACGCGAGCGCGCGACCCACCGAATGGCGTTTTTTCTCTTCGAATATACGACTTTCATTTGCTTTCTTTTTAGGGGAGTGGCTTTCATTTGTTTACGAAAATAGAGAAAAGAAAGCGGCACAAGCAATGTGCACAAGGGAAAAACTATCTCAGAGAACTTAAGAAAACTATATACTAATCAACGGCTTACATTCATTCATAACGTCCCGGCATCCTACCCATTTTTCACGATTGCAGTTCTTGATTGACACAAAGACCCGGAAAAGAACCTAGTTTGATCGCGATCGGGAGGATCGAGCCAAACGTCGCTCCTAGGAGGAAAACATGAACGTCAGAAGATATATTGCTGCGGCCACGTCCGCTGTGGCTGTCTGGGCACTGTCTGCTACCTGCGCCTTTGCTGAGACCAATCTAGAATTCATCCAATGGTGGGAGCCCGAAATGCCCGCCGGTGCTCTGCGTAGCATCATGGACGACTTCGAAGCCAAAAACCCTGGTATCAAGGTGACGCTCGTCAGCGGTCCCTATTCCGCCACCCATGATCAGATCGTGGTCGGCGCCGCGTCGGGGACGCTCAGCGACGTCGTCGGCCTGGACGGAGCATGGGTCAATGGCCTTGCAAAGCAGGGCGCAATCGCTTCCATGGACAGCCTGATGGCTGACGCCAAATATGATCAGAGCCAGATCGCTGACATCATCAAGGTCAACGGCCAAAGCGTCATGTTCCCGCTCGCCTCGTTCGTATACCCGGTCTTCGTCAACCTCGATCTGGCCAAGGCTGCTGGTGTCGACAAGATGCCGGCCAACCGCACAGAATTCGCCGCTGCCGCGAAGAAGATGACCAATGCGGACAAGAATGAGTACGGGTGGGTGCTGCCGCTATCGCTGCAAAACCCCGGCGGCATCCAGAACGACGTGATGTCTTGGGTCTGGGCTTCCGGAGCATCGATGCTCAAGGACGGCAAGCCCGACGTGGAAAATGAGGCCGTGGTCGGTACACTCGAATACATCAAGTCGCTACAGGACGCCGGCGTCATATCGCCAGGCATCTTTGCCAAGAAGGAACAGGACAAGGTCGAAGAGTTCGTCAACGGCCGTGTCGGAATGATGATCGACTCGCTGGCTCATATCAATCTTATCCGCCAGCGTAACCCCAATCTCAAGTTCGGTATCTCTGCGCTTCCTGCAGTCGATGGCTATACGGGTAAGCGCGGACTGCCCTATGCCTCTTGGGGCATCGGCATTAGCAACAGCACCGAGCATAAGGCAGAAGCCTGGAAGCTTGTCGAATATCTGATGAGCCCGGAAGTGAACGGCCGCCTAGTATCGCTCGCAAATGCCTTTCCGGGCAACGTGCAAGCGAAGCCTGACTTCTCGAAATCGGACCCGCTGTTCGAGGAAGCCTTCAAGATCTTCCAAAGCGGTCACTTGGCCAATGAATTCGTGGGCTTGCCGGTGGCCGAAGACCTGATGCGCGACATGAACGTCGAAGTGCAAAAGATGTTCGACGGCCAGCAAACCGCAAAGGAGGCCGCTGCCAACACGCAAAAGCAGTGGTTGGTTGACTTCGCCAAGTAGGCGCTGCTTCAGACAATTCGGCAGCGCGATAAGATCTATCGCGCTGCCGCTGCATCGGAACCGGACCATACGGTCGATGACCAAGCGGATTGTACCTCATGAGCCTCGCCAATGAAGGTTTGATCGTCACGCGAACGAAAATGCGGAAGCGTGGCATGCTTTCTTACAAGACGAGAAAGCGGCTGACTCCGCTGTTTTATGTGGCACCCGCCACGTTTTTGTTTTGTCTACTAATGCTGTTTCCCATGATCACGGTCCTGCGGTATTCGCTGATGGACGGCGCAATCATGAAAAAGGACGCTGCTTTCATAGGGTTGCAGAACTACGAGACGATCTTCACAGATCCAGTCTTCTGGCAGTCGGTCGGGCAGACCCTCTATTTCACGGTGATGAGCGTCATTTTCCACCTTCTAATCGGCCTGGCCTTCGCCCTGTTGCTGAACACCCAACGCGTCCATCCGATGATTAGAAGCATCCTGCGTGTTCTCTACATATTACCCTGGCTCTTTACGGCAGTGATCATCGCGATCATCTGGCGGCTGCTTTTGGATCCCAATGGCGTGGTCAACAGCATCCTGATGACGCTCCATATCGTCAACTTCAAGGTCGAGTGGTTCTCCTCGACGAAAACCGCGATCCATGCGTTGACGTTTGCGAACATCTGGGCGGGATATCCCCTATACATGGTCAGCTTGCTCGCCGGTCTCCAGGGCATCCCCAGGGACCTTTACGAAGCCGCCGGCATCGATGGCGCCAATGAGTTCCAAAAGTTTCGGTACATCACGATCCCGCAGCTGATGCCGATCATCATCAGCATCGCCCTGCTGGATTTCATCTGGACGATGCAAGTCTTCCCCCTGGTCTGGATGACAACGGGCGGTGGACCGATCCATTCGACCGAGGTGCTGAGCACGTATACCTATAAGCTTGCGTTTTCGAGTTACGAATTTTCACAGGCTTCGGCGAGCGCGATCTTCATCTTGATCATCTCGATGGGCGCGACTTACTTCTACATCAAACACCAGAAGGCCAGGTGACCGGCAATGGCAAAGCGCTCCTTCAAAAACACCGTTTTGCCGACCGTACTGACATATCTCGGGCTCGCGGCCGGTCTGGTCTTTGCAGGCTTTCCAATCCTGTGGATGTTTTTCACTTCGTTGAAATCGAACACCGAGATCTTTGCCCTGCCGCCGAGACTGCTGCCCGACCATTTCACGAACGTAGCCTATCTTTCGATCTTCAATGATCCGACCAAGGTGCGCTTCTTTCTCAACAGCTATCTGGTCGCGGGAGTGGTAACCCTCCTGACGTTACTGATCGCCATTCTGACGGCCTATGGCTTCAGCCGCTATTCATTCCGGCTTAAGAATACGCTTAACGTCTTCATCATCAGCACACAGACCGTACCGCCGATCACGCTTCTGATCCCCTATTTCGGCATGGTCGTCGCCTTCGGCATTTTCAACACCTATTTCGCGCTGATTCTAACCTACATGGTATTCACCCTGCCTTACGCAATCCTTCTGATGACCGGCTATCTCAATACCCTGCCAAAGGAACTCGATGAGGCAGTGCTGGTCGATGGGGGGTCAAGTTGGACAGCGCTGTGGCGTGTGATTATCCCTCTTTCAGTCCCTGGCGTCGTCGCGACTGCGGTCTATACGTTTCTGTTGGCGTGGAACGAGTTCCTTTTTGCGCTCACTTTGACGAAGTCGACGGACATGCGGACCGTTCCGATCGGTATCGAGTTGCTTATGGGCCAACATGCGTTCGAATGGAACGAGATGATGGCGATGAGCGTGCTGGGATCACTCCCGCTTCTGATCCTGTATCTGATTGCACAACGTTACTTCCTCGCGGGCCTGGCCGCCGGGTCGGTGAAGAGCTGAGCAAACTGACTGCCAGTTCGCTGTTCGCTGCTGAACACATCAACCCATACCGGCCCCGAAAGTCCGGTCTTTGACAGCGCCAGCGCTATTGCCAAATACTGCACGTCGAGGGTCGTGCAGGCCGAAGGCGGCGACAGGACGCCGTTGCACAGCCCGATCGCGCTCGACATCTCTCCCGCGGTTTGCCACCTGTTTCGCCCGGATGGCCTAGCGCTGACGCCGCTGCCTTCGACCTGAGTGGCGCACTCGGAATTTGAATCCGACTGCTGACAAAGCCGGCTTCTAGCCTGGCCTCGACATCCCCGGCCTTGTCGATTTCGCCATCTGATGCCGCGATAGCTCGACACCGGTCTGCTGCAATGCAGCACATCAAAACCCGCGGCACACCATTTTAAATCTTGACGCGTGTCAAATTTTTCTAAAACATGCGGAAACGCTGACAAGGCATCAATCAGCGCTCTGGGAGGAGCAATGCCTGGCACGAAAAAAGGCCCCAAAGGGGCCCTGACCCACGAATTGCATGGCGATCGCCGATCGGTCGGCAGTCTGTCATCGCAAACCTCGAGGCAGCCCGCGCCACATCAGGCATTCCGTTCGCCGAAAACGAACCAGATGCAACGCACCCAACAAATAGGAGGAGGACGACGCATGCGCATGTTCAATTGCCTGACGCTTGGCGCAGGTCTGTTTGCAACCATCGTTTCAGTGCCGGCCCTTGCCGAAGACGCGGCGCGCGTCGCGGCCCTCGTCAAGGGTCTCGATAATCCCTTCTTCCAGTACATGCACACGGGTATCGAAGAGCAGGCCAAGGCCAACGGCGTGGCCGTCACCGTCCAGGCAGCCGCCAACATGGGCGATGCAACCGGGCAGGCCGATCGGTTGACCGCCATGGCCATGCAGGATTTCGATTGCTACCTGGTCAATCCGATCAGCGTCTCCAACCTGGTGCAGGCGCTGGTGCCCGTCGCCCAGAAGAAAAAGCCGATCGTCAACATCGACAGCACCATCGATGCCGAGCAGGCCAAGGCGGCGGGCTTTGCCATCTCAACCTATATCGGCACCGACAACGTCGCCGCCGGCGCACTGGCCGGGAAGGAGATGCTGAAGCTGGTGCCGAAGGGTTCCAAGGTCGCCCTGGTGGCAGGCATCGTCGGCGATGTCGGCAGCAATGCCCGCATCAAGGGTTTCAAGCAGGCCGTCGAAGGCAAGCTCGAAGTCGTGGTGATGGTGAGCGCCGACTGGGATCGCGAGAAGGCTCTCACCGCGGCCACCGACATCCTGGCAGCGCACCCCGATCTCGCCGGCTTCTTCGCCGCTAACGACATCATGGCACTCGGCGTCGAACGCGCCGTGCAGACAGCAGGCAAGGACGTCAAGGTGATCGGACTTGACGGCATCGTCGACGCGCTGAAATCGGTTGCCGCCGGCGAACTCTCCGCCACCGTGGCGCAATATCCCTATGTCGTCGGCGCCATGGGCGTGGAAGCCTGTGCCGCGGCGGCCAAGGGCAAGACGCTTCCCGCCAACGTGCCGGCGCCAGTGCTGTTGATCAACAAGGACAATGCGGAAGCCTCGCTGAAGAACTTCCCGCGCCCGGGTGGCGACTATCCGGATCCCTTCCGCGAGATGTTGCAGTGACCACTCCTGAACAAAACGCGCCCGCGCATGACGCGGGCGCGTTGGAGGAGAGCCGCCCCTCCCTGACGGCTCTCCTCCTGGATCCTTCCTTCTGGGCCGACTGGGCATCCGTCGTCGGCCTGGTCGGCCTCGTCATCGTGTTCGGCATCGCCCAGCCGATCTTTCTCAGCATCGCCAATTTGCAGGCCCTGCTGCTGGCGGCGGCGATCCTTGTCGTGCTGTCGATCGGCCAGACCTTCGTCGTCGCGACAGCCGGCATCGATCTTTCGCTCGCGGCCGCCGTAATGCTGGGCGCCATCATTCTGGGCCTCGTTAACGCCGCCGGCTATGGCATCTTGCTGGCCTGCGTGCTTGCCGTCGCCGCCACCAGTGCCGTGGGATTCCTGAACGGCGTGCTCATCACCGCCGGGCGTATTCCCGACTTCGTGGTGACGCTCGGCACGCTTTCGGGCATCACCGGCCTTGGCCTGATCCTGGCGGGGGGCGTGCGGAGGATGGTGGGCTCGCCCTTCCTACTGCGGCTGGCCTCCGGCTCCTTCGGGCCGTTCGGTTATCCCGTCTGGGTGGCAATCGCCGCTGTGCTCGTGGCACATATTGCGCTCTACCACACCCGCTTCGGCGTGCATCTGCTGGCGACCGGTGGCCAGACCGAAAGTGCCCGCTCGCTCGGGATCCGGACCAACCGGGTCAAGATCGCCGCCTACACGATTTCCGGATTCTGCGCCGGCATCGCCGCGCTGCTTCTGGTGGCGCGCATCGGCTCGGCCGAGCCGCTGATCAACACCAGCCTGCTGCTCAATTCGGTTGCGGCGGTGGTTCTGGGCGGCGTCAGCCTGTTCGGCGGGCGCGCCAGCATTCTCGGCCCGGCAATCGGTGCGCTGATGCTCACTGCCCTCGTCAACGGGCTGACGCTGCTTAGCGTTTCGGCCTTCTACCAACCGCTCGCCGTGGGTGCCATCGTGGTGCTGGCGGCCCTGATCATGCGGTATCAGAAATGAGCGCCGTCCATCACATCCCGTCGACCGACGCGATCCTTGCCTGCGAAGGATTGAGCAAGCATTTCGGCGGCATCCGCGCCTTCACCGATGTCGCCTTCCAGGCTCGTCGCGGCGAGGTCACCGCTGTCATCGGCGACAATGGCGCCGGCAAGTCGACGCTGATCCGCTGCCTGGTCGGCGTCCATGTACCGGATGGCGGCGAGATCTTCTTCGACGGCCGGCCGCACCCGTTCGCCAATCCCGACGATGCGCGCAAGGCCGGCATAGAAACGGTTCACCAGAACCTGGCGCTGATCGACGAACTCACCGTCGCGCAGAACCTTTTCCTCAACCGCGAGATCGTGCGCCGGATCGGACCCTTCGCCTTGCTCGACCGCAAGGCCATGAAGCAGCAGGCTCGCGCCATGCTCTCGCGCCTGTCGATCAACATGCCCTCGGTCACCCAGCGCGTGCGGCGGCTGTCGGGTGGACAGCGGCAGGCGATCTCGATCTGCCGTGCTGCCGGCTCCGGCGCCAAGCTGGTGGTGATGGACGAACCGACCGCGGCCCTTGGCGTGCAGGAAACCGCCAATGTCGAAGCCCTGATCCGGCGCCTGCGCGAACAGGCTGTCAGCGTCATCCTGGTCAGCCACAATTTCGATCAGGTGCGGCGTCTGTCCGACCAGATCTGGGTGATGCGGGCCGGACGGATGGTGGCCACGGTGCGGGCCTCGGAGACCACGGGCAACGAGCTCGTCGCGCTCGTCACCGGCGCGGCGTGACGGCGGGGACACTAACCAGCCAGGGACGACATGATTAAGATCAAAGGGAGTTTGCAGTGGCAGTAATCCGTGTCGGACTTGTGGGTCTAGGAGAGGTTGCGCAGTCGATCCATCTGCCGGTGCTGAGCGATCAGCGCGACCGCTGGCTGATATCCGGCGTTTATGACGTTTCGGCGAGCCTGATGGCGCTGTGCCGGTCCGAATATCCGACCGCCGCTGCCTTCGATTCCGCCGAGGCACTGATCAATTCACCTGACATCGACGCGGTTTTCATCCTCTCGTCCGATGAAACCCACAGCCGCTTCGTGCGTGCCGCCATCGAGGCGAACAAGCATGTGTTGCTGGAAAAGCCGGCCTGCCTGACGGTGCGCGAGATCGACGAGCTGCTGGCGCTGACGCCGAACTACGCCAAGACGATCTTCGTCGGTTACATGAGGCGCTATGCTCCGGCCTATCTGGCGGCGATTGAGGAACTGCCCGACTTCGCTGACATCACCCATGTCCGCATCTTCGACCTGATCTCCGACGGCCGGCATTTCCTGAAAAAGAGCCAGAATGTCCTCTATCCCCAGGACATCGAGCCGGACTTGCTGGCGCGCGGCGCCAGGGAACGCGAAGCGCTGATCCGTGAAGTGGTGGGTATTGATGCCCCCGCCGATCTGGTGCGGGCCTATCGGGGCCTGACGGCGCTCTCCTCGCACCACATTTCGGCGATGCGGGGACTGCTCGGCGAACCGGCTCGCGTGCTGGCGGCGCACCGCACTAATGGCGGCGCCAATACCAGCGTGACATTCGACTACGGACATTTCGCCGCCTGCTACGACGCGGTGGTCGACGATCTCGGCCTGTTCGACGCCATGATCGAGGTGCGCTCGAACACCAAGCGGGTCCGCATCATCTACGCCACGCCCTATATCCGCAGCCTGCCGACGCGGCTGGAAGTGACGGAAGCCGGCGTCGGCGGTCCTGTGACGAGGACATACGGGCCGCTCTATGGCGATGCCTTCTCCAATGAGCTCGAAAGCTTCCATCGCCACATCATGGACGGCACCAAACCTCTGACCGATCTCGCGGACTCTCGTCGCGACTTGGTGCTGATGGCGGAGATCATTGATCGCATGAAACAGACTACGGGGATTATGCGCTGAAGCTGCCCTTTCATTGAGGGTAGATCCGACGAGGAGATTGCATTGGCTCCCGGCTGGCGGGTCTACGCTTTCCGGCTCGCGGTCTATCCGCCAACCATCAGCTTGACGACTTCGTCATGGTTGGTTTCCGATATCTTGCGCTCGCCGGCCTGGACGCCGCGCCGCAGCACGATGATGCGGTCGGACACGGCGAAAATATCCAGCAAATTGTGCGAGATGAAGACTACGCCCCTGCCTTGGGCCTTGAGTTGGTGGATGAGCGAAATGACCTTGCGCTGTTCGGGCACGCCGAGGGCCGCGGTCGGTTCGTCCATGATCAGGATCTGTGCGTCCCAATAGACGGCCCGGCCGATGGCAACAGCCTGCCGTTGACCGCCGGAGAAATTGCTGACCGGGGCATCGAGCCGGCTCACATGGAAATCCAACCGTCCCATGGTCTTCTTGGCGGCGACGGCCATGGCCTTGCGATCGAGCACCGGCAAGAAGCCGAAGGCCTTGCGCATGGGTTCACGGCCGAGGAAGATATTGGCGCCAATGGACAAATTGTCGGCGAGAGCGAGATCCTGATAGATTGTTTCGATGCCTTTTTCGCGCGCGTCATGCGGCGTCGCAAATGTCACCGGCTGACCCCTCAGCAGAATTTCACCGCCCGTCGGCTGAAAGACGCCCGATATCGCCTTGATCAGCGTGGTCTTGCCGGCGCCGTTGTCGCCCGCCAGGGCCACCACTTCGCCCGGCCGCACGACCATGGAGAAATCGTTGAGCGCCCGGACGGCGCCGAAGTGCTTGGAAAGATTCCGGACTTCCAGGAGGGGGGTGGTCTGGCCTGGGCTATTCATCCTGACGGGCTCCACTGAACCGGCGCTGCGCCTGGTCGATGAGAACGGAAATGATGATGACGACGCCGACGGCGATGAACTGCCAGAACGGCTCGACATTGACGAAAACCAGCCCGTACTGAATGACCGCGATCACCAGCGCACCGGCGACCGTCCCGAAGATCGTGCCAGATCCACCGAACAGGCTGGCGCCGCCGATCACGACGGCTGCGACGCTGTCGAGCAGCAACGGCTCGCCGGCCTGGGCCGCGCCCGCGGTGAAGCGCGCTGCATAGAGAGCGCCACCGAGGCCTGCGCACATCGCCGAAAGCACATAGAGGCGCAGGATATGGCCTCTGATGTCGATGCCGGCACGACGAGCCGCCTGCACATTGGCGCCGATGGCGTAGTTATGCTGGCCGAACCGGGTCTGGCTCAGGATGTAGTGCATCGCGACGACGAAAACGGCTGCAATGATGACGAGATAAGGCACACCGTAGAACCTGCCGTTGCCGAGCAGCGCGAACCAGGAATTCTGGACCGGCACCGTCGTGCCGCCGGCGAGCAGGAAAGCAGCGCCGCGCGCCACGCCAAACATGCCAAGCGTGCCGATGAAGGGCGGAATTCTGAGGCGCGAGATCAGCAAGCCGTTGATCATGCCAGGGACTCCCGCGACGATCACGGCCGCCAGAATGCCCACCATCATGGCCAGAGGCACCGGCATGGCGGCGCCAGCCAGATTCGTGGCATGGGCCGCGACAACAGCAGCAAGGCCCATGATGAAGCCCAGCGAGAGGTCGATGCCTCCCGAAATGATGACGAATGTCTGTCCGGTCGCAAGCAGCAACGGCGCCACGGCAAATATCGCAATGGATTGCACGTTGAACGGATTGAGCACGAAGGTCGCGCCGAAGGAGACTCTCGACCAAACCTCGAAACAGATGATCAGGCCGGCGAGAAACAGCCAGGCGCGCCCTTCGGCGATGCGTCCGAGCCAGGTCCTGGCCGGATCACCATGGTCGGCCTGAGGGGCGACATGGGTTTCGCTCTGCTCGGTTGGTGATGTTGAAGTCATTGACACATCCGATCCGCAGCGCGGCCTCCGTCAACAGGGTCCTAGAGACCCGGCGCAGGTCTCCTCCCGGCAAGCCGGAAGGAGACCAAGCTGGTTGGAATCATTCGGAATAGAGATACCTCATTCGGAATAGAGGTACTTCGAGATATTCGGGTCCGCGATGTTTGACTTGTCCATGATCGTAAAGCCGGTGCCGATCGCAACCGGGATTGACTGGCCGGTCAGGTGGGCATAGGCCGAAACGACACCAAAATAGCCGATCTCGGCCGGATGCTGGGCAATCGCAACGTCCACCAAGCCGGTGTTGATGTTGTCGACGATGCTGACCGGTGCGTCGAACGCGACGACCTTGATGGTGCCGCTTTGCCCTGCCTGCTTGACGCCGTTCGCCGCGCCGATCGCCGAGAACAGATTTGCACCGAACACACCAACGAGATCGGAGTTGCGCGCGAACGTCGCTTGGAGCTGCGAGGCAGCCTTGTTGGCGTCGTCGTCGTTGAACTGCGTCTCGAGCACGGTGATGTCCGGATGCTTCGCCATCTCCTTCTTGAAGCCCTCTTCACGCTGATCGGTGGTCGAAATGCCGGGCTTGACGTTCGAAACATAGACCTTGCCCTTGCCGCCTATGGCCTTGACCAATGCCCGCGCGGCGATCTCACCGCCCAGAATGTTGTCAGAAGCAATATAGGACAGCGGGAAATCCGCCTCACCGGCACCGGTCTGGTAGACGCCGCTGCCGATGAAAGTGTCGACGGTGATCACCGGGATGCCGGCATCATTGGCCTTGCGGAGCGGCTCGACCAATTGAACCTTGTCGGTTGGCGCGATCAGGATCGCGTCCGGCTTCTTGGCGATGACCGCGTCAAGCACGGGGACTTGCGTTACCGGATTGAAATCCGAAGCGCCCTGGAACACCAGGGTCACGCCAAGGGCATCGGCCGCCGCCTGGGCGCCTTTGCGCATGGTGATGTAGAAGCCGTCGGTGGTAAGGCCCGGAACGAGAGCAATGGTGAACTTCTTGTCCTGCGCCAAAGCGGGCGTGATCAGCGCCGTTGCGCAGATGGCGAGGGCCGCCAGGGCGGCAACAATCTTCTTCATAACATCCTCCTCATAATGTTGGCAGATTTGCCGTTGCGATTGATATCGGAAATGGCCGTCAATCTGTTCAGGCTAGGAATCGTAAATGCGCTGACGGCTGGGAAACGGGTTTCGCCTGCTTGCTGTTAACGGGCAGCTCCTCCCAGGCGCCCAGTCATTAGATCAGCCAGTCGAAACCGACCAGCTCTGATGCCCGCAGTCCCGTTTCCTCGCATCCGCAAGGTCCAGAGAACTGCGCCGCTAGGCGCATGCGCCCCTAGCTGCAAGGTTGTAACACTTTGCTGAAAGAAATTGCAACCGGGTACTTCCCTGGCCGGAACGCTTTTCAAACCGGACAACATCTGTCTGCTCCGCAGGGCCCCGCACGGCAGACTATTGCCCCCAAGTCCCTGACGAGACAACAGGTGATTTCGGGGCGCCAGGGTCACGGACCGCGTGGCGTCGATCGGTTCAGGATTGATCAGGCGCGCCGATGTCGCGCATCATGGTGTCCGCCTTCTATCGAGGCACGAGAGCCACGAGGATGGCTTGCGCCGTTTTCGTGTCCGTTATCAGGGCATTGATGAGTCTCGCGCGGACGGCACCGATGATGGCCGTCGCCTTCTCCGGCGAGGCGGCAACGCCGATGACCAAGGGGACGGTTCGAAGCTGGGCCGGCGACATTGCGATCATCCGGCCCTCCCCTTCCCATGGGATAAGGGTGCCTTCGGCGTCGAAGTAATGGCGGATGACGTCTCCAGCCGCATGAAACAGGGCCTGTTCGCTCAGTGTGGCCGCGCTCGCCTCGGGCGGATTGATGGCATGGGGCAGGCCGATGCCGACGATCGCAACGTCGGTCCGGTCCCAAAGCGCGACGCTGTCGCGGATGGCCGCATCGCCAAGGAAGACCTCACGCAATTCGGTGGACGGCAGATAGGGCGCATGGATGAAATGCGGCGTCCCGCCGAACTCTTCGGCGGCCAGCCGTACAAACTCGTTGATCTGGAAATGCGCCGCCTGCTGCTGCATGCCGCCGGTGGCAGCGACGGTAAGGACCCCGGGAATGCGCGGCAGGCCTGCCCGGATCACCTCGCGGATGGCTCGCCCCCAGCCGACGGCAACCACCGAGCCGGCCGTCAGTTCCGCTTGCTTGAGCAAGGCGCCGAGCGGTGCGGCGAGCGCCGTCAGCGCTCCGGCTGCCGGCGTTTCGACGACCGCGGCGTCGCGCAGCCCCAACCCGTCAATCAACTGCCTGGTGATGTCTTCGGGCGTCACAAGATCGAGAACCTCGATCCGCACGATGCCCTCTGCTCTCGCCCGCTGCAGCAAACGCGATATGGTGGCGGTGGAGACACCGAGCCGGCGCGCGATGTCGACCTGCGACATCTCCGCCTCGTAGTGCATTTTGGCGACCGTATGCAGCATCGTCCGCGATGCGGCCGCATCTTGTGCGGGAGGGACAGACAGCTTGCAATTCCTTTCAGCAATGTGTTACAGACCCATCAACCGATGGGAGTTATCGCGCAAATCCGGCAGACTCGCAACTTGGGTTCGTTTCCACCGAACGTTGCTGCCAAGCCAGATTTCTCGGTTCGATAGGCGCATCAAAGCGGCAAACCTTCCTGCCGGCAGGCAGGTAAAAACTGAACATTTCTTGTTCCACGGATCTGCGCCCTGGTGAATGGGCGCCAACATCGGACAAAAGACCATGACAAAGATGACGACGGCGGAGTTACGCGGCTATCAGCAGATATGCGGCAAGGACGGGGCCATGATGGCCATCGCCTGTGACCAGCGCGGCGGCATGCGGACCTTGCTGGCGTCGGACCCTGCCGAACAGGCCAAAATCACCAACGACATGCTCGGCGACACCAAGGCGGACATCACGCGATACCTCGCCAGTCAGGCATCCTGCGTGCTGCTCGACCCGCTCTGCGCGGTGCCGCGGGTTGTCGATGAAGGGGTGCTGAACCGGGATACGGCTCTGCTCATCGGCCTCGATGCCTCGGGCTTCGACGTCTCGCCCGCCGGCTACCGCCTGTCGCGCCTCGTTCCCGACATCGACGCGCGCCGCGTCCGCGAACTCGGTGGCACCGGCGGCAAGATCATGGTCTATCTCAGGGCCGACAGACCGGAGGCGAACGAGTATAACGTCGCCATTCTGCGCCAGTGCATCGCCGACTTCGGGCAAGAGGACCTGCTGCTCGTCGTCGAATTCCTGACCTATCAACTCGAAGGCGAAAGCCTTGAAGACTATACGGCCAAGATCCCCTGGCTTGTCGAAGAGGGCACTCGGATTTCGCTGGAATGCGGGGCAAAGGTGCTCAAGCTTCCTTATCCCGGAACGCCGGAAGCCTGCGCCAGGATCAGCAGCATGGCCGGCGAGGTGCCATGGGCGGTCCTCTCCGCCGGCGTCAACCACGCAACGTTCCTGGGCCAGGTCGAGATCGCGATGAAGAACGGCGCGTCAGGCGTCATCGCCGGCCGGTCGCTGTGGAAGGACTGCATCTCGCTGGACCGTGACATTCAGCGGGAAAGGCTTAAGACCATCGCAGTGTCGAGATTGCACGAGCTTCAGGCCGTGATCGGAAACTACCGGCAGAAAGCCGCTTAGTCATTCGCCGTTCACACCGGGCACACACGGGACGTCATGCCTCATAGTTCGATGGCCATCGGGATCGATATCGGCGGCACCAATCTGCGCGCCGCCCGCATTTCCGGCACAGGCGAAATCCTTGACCGCATGTCCGAAAAGAGCGCGCCGGACCCGGCGCTCATGCTCTCCCGGATCGCCGAGATGGTGCGCCGGCTCGATTCTCCGGAGGTTGCCGCCATCGGCATCGGCGTCCCGGGACGCGTCGATGCGCGGCGTCGCGCCGTCTTGTCCGGAGGCTATGTCAACCTCGCCTCGGTCTCCCCGGCGCAACGGCTGGAAAACCTGGCGGGCAAGCCCGTCGTGATCGACAATGATTGCAACATGGCACTGGTCGCCGAGATGGCTCGAGGCGCCGCCATGGGTCACGAAAACATCCTCATGTTCACCATCGGGACCGGCATTGGTGGTGCCGTGGCTCAAGACCGGCAGATCGTCCGCGGCAAGGGGACGGCGGGGCAGCTCGGCCATATCACTGTCGACATATCAGGCGAAGCCTGCGTCTGCGGCCGGCGCGGCTGCGTTGAAACCACCAGCTCCGGTACAGCACTTGGCCGTCACATCGCACGCGCAGGCCTCGGTCCGGATATCTCGGTCGATCAGCTTTTCGCGCGGGATGCGAGCGGCGACACGCCGGTGCGCGGGATACTGGAAGCCTGGGCCAGACCGTTGCGTGCGGCAATCGATACAGCGGTGGCGATGTTCGCCCCCGATCTGGTGCTGCTCGGCGGCGGACTTGGCCAGGCGGCCCATCAGGCGCTTACCAAGGCTCCGGCCTTGGCTCCCTGGTACCAATGCCCGGTTGAACCGGCGCAACTCGGCGACGACGCCGGCGTCATCGGCGCCGGTCTGCAAGCGCTGGCAGGGCAGGCGGCAGTTACGGCCTCGCCGGTGACCTCGCCATCCGCTGGACTCAACCCGGGCCGGCGTGCCGTGCCCGGCCAGCGCGCCGTGCTGGTCAACGGCATCCCCGCCAGCGGCAAAAGCACGGTCTCGCGCGGTATCGCCGACCGGATGGGATGGCCGTTGCTTACGCTCGATACCATCAAGAACCCGTTCCTCGAAGCGCTCGGCGGCGGTGATCGTGAATTCAACCGCTCGCTCGGTCGCGCCAGTTATGAAGCCATCTGGTCGGTGGTCGGCGAAGCTCCGGCGGGCACAACAGTTGTCGTCGATGCCTGGTTCGGCTTCCAGCCGCGCCAGGTGCTCGAGGATCACCTGCGAAGGGCTGGCGTCGAGCGGACCGCCGAAATCTGGTGTCATGCACCCGGCGAGGTTCTTGCCGAGCGCTATCGCGCACGGCTCGACCAGCGTCCCGCTGGCCACCCCGGAGCGGCCTATGTCCCCGAGCTGATCGAGCTGGCCAAGCGCGCCGAGCCGCTGCGGCGTGGACCGCTCTTTGACGTCGACACGACGAAACCAATCGCTTTCGATGCCATCACGCAATGGCTGCGGGCGACGATTGACACATAGGCAGGCGAAGCTTGCGCGCCTGAAATGATGATCTCCAGATCCGCGCGCGACTTGTCCGCGACATGATTCATTCGTGCTCTTGATTCAAAGGTATGACCTGAGGAGTGCTTTGTAACGATGCGACCGAGGATCAGCTCGGCATTGCCGGCGCCATAGGCGGCAGCCGCCCGCCCGCCGATGTCACAGGCCATCGCCGGCGCGGCTTGCGACCTGATGTCGTCGACCTCGCCATAGATGGTAGCCGTGTCACGCCAGCGCGCGCCGCCGCCCGCCGCCCAGGTGCCGATCCCCGATGCGCGGTACCGAGCGGCCATCCCAAAGCTCCATCATCTGCATGCCCGCCTCCATTATCTCAACGACGCAGGCTGGCGTGGCGGGCACGCTCGCGGATCTCTTCGCGAGAAATGCCGGCATCCGCCAGTGTGCTGTCCGGAACCTGCCTCAAGCTCGCAAGCGTTTGGCGATAGGCAAGCCAGCGGGCGAAACGGCGTCGAAGTTCATACAACATGATCGTCTCCTTTGGCGCGCAGAATGCCCGCGCGCTTGGGTTGGTCGAAAGCGCAAAGCATCTGCGCGAAGCGCATGCGCGATCGAAAGGATTGCGCTGGCTTCTTGGCCAGCCGAGGCGCTTGTCGCTGTCCCGCCAAGCAGGATTGTCCAACGCCTCCAATGCCTGCACACTTGCGCATGATACCCGCTTCGCGCTACAGCCACGGTCGCAAGGAGTTTTTCATTTCTGCAAAATGGATATCGGCTGGGACGATCTGAGGTTGTTTCTCGACGTTGCGCGGCTGGGTGGCTTGAGCGCAGCGACGGGAACCACGCGCCGCAGCGCAGCCACCCTTGGACGACGCGTCACCGCGCTCGAAAAGCAGATCGGCGAACCGCTGTTCGTGCGTCAGCAAACCGGCTACCGGCTGACCCCAGTCGGTGAAGAACTGC